>JAYKHY010000001.1:0-59972 GCA_035285025.1 Vampirovibrionales bacterium
TTCTGACTTTGAAAGCCTGCTTTAACTTGTTTTTCTGAGCCGCATCCAGGACAATTCATCTTGTCTCTCTCCAAAACAGTCTTCTGTGATTTGGAGAATATTATATCTCATCTGCTTAGCAATACCATAATTTTTACAGACGTATGCTAAAGATGTTTAAAACTACTCGACCCGGTTACGCGCCTATCTCTACGGCTCAATTACCCAGCGTACCCGGCCGAAGTAATATAGCGCTTGGCAATGGTTATTATGACAGAGGCAGTGGATTTTGGGGATGAATCCCCTAAAAATTGATTTATAATAAGTGTATGAGCGTTCTGAAAGTTTACGAGTACGGCGAAGCCGTATTACGCACCCCAGCCGAACCGGTGCACAAAGTTTCTGCCAAAATCCAGAAGCTGGTGTCAGATATGTTTGAAACCATGGTCGCGCAAGATGGCGTCGGCCTGGCCGCCCCCCAGGTGGGCGTTAGCAAACAGGTGCTGGTGCTTGACTGCTCGCCGGATAACCCCAAGGACGGCCCGATGGTGATGATTAACCCTAAAATCGTCCAAAAATCCGGTGCCTACCTTAGCCGCGAGGGCTGTCTGAGTTTTCCCAACGTGTACATAGATGTTAAACGCTACGAGACGATTACCGTGCGGTTTATGGATTTAAAAGGCCGCAACCAGCAACTCACGATCAGCGCAGAGCGATTGCTCTGCCGCGCGATTCAACACGAAATTGATCACCTGAATGGCATTTTATTTATCGATCACGCCATGGATCGCTTCGGAACAGATCAGCTTTTGGCGCAAGCGGGATTACCCGCCATCGAACCCGGCAAGCTACTGAGCGAGCCCGAAATCGAGGCATTGCTAAAGCAGGCCAGCGCAGCGCTACCCGAAAATCATCCAATACCCGAAAACGTGCTGACTTAGGCGCGAGCGTTAAATTTCAGACGTTTTAACGCCTTCCGGCAAAGCAACGGGTGGTAGCACGGGTGCTTGCTTGGCTTTGCAAGAGATTTACGGCAGTAAAGCATCCTCGTTAAGCTCTGGAAGCTTGTTGGGTAATTTTTTAGAAGCTTCGATCATCTCTTTCGAATCAACCGGCGTTTGCATTGCAGCGTTGATTTTGGCTTCTATATTGGGGATTAAACTCTGCGGATCAGCAATGTGTTGCTGATTAAAATTGTTTAACTTACCAAAAATTGCGTTCGAGATTTGGCCTTTAGAATTGATATATCCAGAAATTTGAATAATTTCCTGCTGCCCTGACACAGTGCTAACGAATTTTTGAGAAAAAATATAACTGCTTTTGCCTAGTCCCGAATTTCCGTCTATAACCTCTTGTAGGGCCAAATTAAACGGGCCTTGCCCGGTCGGATCGTTCTGGCTAATGCTGATTACGTCCCCGTCGTTAGGCATCCACTTATTTAACTGTTGCATGGTTGCAGAGCTAAACCGTTGAAATTGTTCTAAAGCGCCCGGCGCGCCTTGTTTTAAAGATTGAACCGTCATAAAAGACTCCTGTTTATGGCTTGAATACGAAACGTGCGACAAAATAAAATCTTAATTATTTAAAAACAATTTTTTCATTTTTTGGAACGCATCTTTTTGATATCGTCTATGCAACTCAAGCAACAAGCTTAAGAAGGATTTTTTACTTGGATACCGGATTTGCAATCGTTAAAGGCATTGTGCAGGGCCTGACGGAATTTTTACCCGTCAGCAGCACCGGCCACCTGATTTTGACGGAAACCCTGATTGAGCGTTACGGCTGGTTTATCGGCCCAGATAACCTGACCGAAGCCGAAGCGTTTGACGTGTTACTACACATGGGCACTTTGGGCGCCTTATTTGCTTACTTTTGGCGCGACGTGCTGGGCTGGATCAGCAACCCGCTTAAAAACCGTACCCTGCACCTGTTGCTGATTTCTCTGGCGGTAACAAGCGTTTTGGTGCTTAGCATCATGCAATGCTCCGAACTGGTTTTTGCCTCGATGGGCTGGGCGCAAAAGCTGGGCGTCAAGGATTTATCCGAGTTTTATCGCTCGGACTTCCGCTGGATAGCCTTCCATTTAACGCTAACCGGCTTAATGCTGTTCTGGATTGAATTCCGGCAAGCCCGGCAATCCAGAGCGCAACAAAGTCCAACCCCACAAAACCAGAGCTTTACGCCCGAACAAATTGCCACCATGCCGGTTAAAAACGCCATCGTCGTCGGGCTTTTCCAGACGTGCGCGGCTACGTTTCACGGTATTTCTCGGGCAGGCAGCACCATTACAGGCGGCATGCTCTGCGGCCTGAGTCGGGTTGCAGCCACGCGCTACGGCTTTATGCTGGGCATTCCTACGTTTATGGCCGCCGCCCTCTACGAGGGCGTTAAAGTTGCCAAACACGCCAGCCTGAGCGAACTCCCCTGGACCCCAATGCTCATCGGCACGCTGGTAAGTGCCGTGGTGGGTTATATTTGCGTCCGGCTATTTGTTGGCTTTGTGGCGCGGTTTTCGTTAAAACCCTTTGCATATTATTGCTGGGCAGTGGTGTTGCTCATGCTCTGGGTGTTATAACAGAGTCACTGGCCATTAGTGCCACGTTTATTCTGGACGTTTATTCTGAATTGGGTAATTTAGGGAGATTTAAATCCAATGAATACGCTACAAAAATCCTTTGCCGCCTTTGCGTTAACCACAGCGGTTGCAGTGTTGGCCACCCCTGCGTTTGCAGAGTCAATGCCTCAAAAAATGATGAAAAAAACAGCTATGTCTCAAGCGGCGCAAACGCAACAACCCCCCGAAGCGTGCCCGCAGCCTAAAGCAACCCCGGCGCACGCTTGGCTGCAACAAATGGTAGGCGAATGGCAAACCCAAACCAAAGCCTACATGGGCCCTAACATGCCCGCACAAACCGCCACCGGCACCGAAACCGTCAAACCGCTCGGCGAATTCTGGACGGTATCCGAAGTTAAAAGCACAATGATGGACAAACCATTCTCGGGCATGATGACGCTGGGCTACGACGCTAAAACCAACGCCTACACCGGTACCTGGGTTGACTCCATGACGGGCAAACTTTGGCAGTACCAGGGCGCGGTCGATGCGGCCGGTAAAATCCTGACGCTTGAAAGCGAGGGCGAATGCCCCATGCGCCCCGGTGTAATGACCCGCTTTAAAGATGTCATTGAAATGAAGTCGCCCACCGAAAAACAGCTCACCGCCTACATGCTGGGCGAAGATGGCCGCTGGACGATGGTCATGGAATCCACAGGGCAGCGCATCCGCTAAGTAAGACTTTCCATAAAAGCCCGAGGCGTTTTTTACAGCGTCCTCGGGCTTTCCTAAAAGCTAATGAGAGCAAAGCAATAAAAAAAATTGCGATGTTGCAGGTCTTAGGGCTTAAAGCGTCCTAACTTAAAGTGGACTCATTCGCTTTCAAAGTGCTTATCTATACCTGGGTTCAGGTTTGCGCAAGCTGTATTCATTCCCATCACAGTGCTGCATTCCTTAAAGCTAATACCGTATAATGCTAGCTCCAAACTTAAGCTCTACAGCAAATCCCCAGAGAGCCCCCCTAGAGAGTCCCAAAAAGAGGAAGCCCATGGCCTGCAGCGGTTATCATCGCCTTTTTATGATTAGCTTAAGCCTTCTACTGATCAGTGTCATCGCGGGAGTAAGCGCCTTAACCATGGCTGACGCTAATGCATTCTCGAGTCTGTCTGCCATAACGCCCGAAACGGGCAACGCGCAAGATCGACTGCCCGCAATTCAAAACCGCCTAGGCACCACGTGGCAAGCCTACAAATCACGGTTTATCCAGGCCGATGGCCGCGTAAAAGATTTAAAAGCTGGCAGCATTACCACCTCCGAAGGCCAAAGCTACGCACTGCAGCGCGCAGTTTGGCAAAACGACCGCGCCGTTTTTGACACCGTCTATACCTGGAGCGTCAATAACCTGCAAAAACCCCGCGGCGATGCCTTGTTTGCCTGGAAGTGGGGCCGCGCAGACGATGGCGCGTGGCGAATTCTGGATAAAACCGCCGCAAGCGATGCCGATCAAGATATCGCGCTGGCGCTGTTAATGGCCGCAGAGCGCTGGCAACACCCAGACTACAAAACAGAGGCCATGCGGATTCTAGCCGATTTTTGGCAAAAAGAAACGCTCGAAACCCCGTTTGGCCGTATTTTGCTACCCGGCGATTGGCAAATCCCGCCAGAGGTAGAAACCCGGCAGCTCAATCCCAGCTATTGTGCCCCCTACGCCTACAGAATTTTTGCAGAAGCAGACCCTGGCCGCCCCTGGAAGCTACTGATTGATAGCTGCTACACCGCACTAAGCCAAAGCATGGCGTTGGCCCCCACCGGCTTGCCGCCCGATTGGGTCGAGTTTTCGCTTAAAACCGGCGAATACAGCTTGTTTGGCCACCCCACGCAAGATGACCCGCGCAGCGATTTTGGCTACGAGGCCATGCGCGCCGCATGGCGATTACAAGTGGATGCCTGGCTGAGTCCTGCGGGCAATAAGGCCTCTAAACCACTACGAGAAAAAATAGGCCGTTACATGATGCGTTATTTTTGGCTTAAACGCGCCATGCCCGGCCCGCTAACGCCCGAGGGCATTGAGCGCAAACTGCTCGATTCCAACGCGGTATACGGCGCGCTGTACCCGCTGCTGGCCGAACAACACCCACCGCTCGAGCCCGTTTTGTGGACGCTAGCCCTGGACGGCTGGCAGTACAACGCCACCGGGCCCAACGCCGGCCTTTGGCAGCACCCAGACGATTATTACGGCCAAAACTGGCTCTGGTTTGGCTTGTGGCTCAGGCTGCAACAATTAACCTCGCCTTACACCAGCCTACAGCCTAAAACGCTGCTGGCGCGCTACAGCGGTATTCAATAACGCATCTAAACGCAGTCCGTTTGCGCGGGCTTGATTTGCTTATGTAAGGCACAGGGAGGGAGCGCGAGGGAGGGAACGGCCCTCGCGTTTATACGCTTACAAGCCTATAAACATCAGCGCCTCGCGCAACGCAACTTAATTTACGAATAAAGCCACACCGCGCAAGGCCGCTAACTTTTATCGATCTTTCACTAGACTTTTGCGTTACAGCATCTCAGCCAGGGCGAACTCAATCAGCAGCTCTTGGCCATGCCCCGTGGCTTTTTCATCGCCGGTCATGTCAGCGCCGGCAATATCCAAATGCACCACAGGTAAGCTTTTCGGCGCACCACTCATAACAAACGCCGCAGCAGACTGCGCCCCGCGGTTTTTGTTTTGGCTGGTGTTTAAAATATCCGCGCCATCCAGCTTGCTTTTAATGTCCTCAAAATCGTCGGCCCAAACGTCCAGACTTTGCGCAGGGTCGCCCGCCGTAGCCGCAGCAGACTCAATTTTACTACGCCAGCCGCCTTTTACGGCAGGTTCGTTCGCCATCACCGCAACGCACTCGCCTACTGCGCGCATCGCCGAACCCGTCAGGGTGGCCGTGGTTACAATCACATCAGGCTCGGGTGTCGAATCTTGCGCCTTGGCCGCCATAGCCACCGCATCAATCAGCGTCAGGCGTCCCTCGGCGTCCGTATGCCGAATTTCGACTTTTTTACCGCACGTCGTCTCAACAATCGAATCCGGCAGCATCGCGTGGCTATCAATTTTATTGGGCGTCGCAGCCAGGTAAGCCGTCACCATGGTCGAGTCATCTTTTATGAGGCCCGCCTCAGCCATCGCCCCCAAGGCTTGCATCAGGCCCAGCGTCATGGCGCCACCGGTCATATCGCCCTTCATGGTGCACATGTAGCTGTCGGGTTTAACCTGATACCCGCCCGTATCAAACACAACGGTTTTGCCCACAAACGCCAGATGCCGCTTGATTTTAGCCGTTTTAGAGGGCTTGTAAGTCACTTTAATCCACTTTGGCGGGTCGCTCGCGAGCGAGCCAATCGCTACCGTGAAAAAACACGGCATGTTTTTGGCAATCCAGTCCGGATTCGATTCAACGCTGACGCTTAGGGTTTTGTACGCCTTCAGCGATTGCGCGGCGCGCACCATGGTATCGGTGGTTTTTAAATTGGACGGATGATTCACCCAATCTTTGGCAAAGCTCTTGGCCTGCGCCTCGATTTGCAACCGCTTGAGCTGCGCAGCGTCTGCTTTACCTAAAATCGTCACCGTCTCCAGCTTCGAGGCGGCATCGGGCTTAGCCTCGAGCGATTGATACGTTGCGCAATACACGCCCTGTACCACGGCACGCAACAGCCCAGACAGCGCAAGCTCAGGGTTCATCCAGACCGCCGCCTGCTTAATCCAGTCTGCGCCCAGCGCAGCAGTTAACCCCTTGGCCAGGCTCTTTTTTAAAACGCGAACGCTATGCGCCTCGGTATCCGGGCTGCCGGTACCAACCAGCACAATTTTTTTAACGCCAAGCGGGCTGCTTTTAGGCACGTGCAGGCAAAGTGTTGCGCCCTTAGCGCCGCTAAAACTTTCGGCTTTAACGGCCTGCTGCAAAAATCCGCCCAGGGCGCTATCCAGCGAACCCAGCGTGCCGCTCAGCGCAAGCGCCTTGTCGCCGGCCTTATCTGAGCCCTTGTCAATCGACTTTTTCTTGCCAGTTGCCTTGGTTGCAGTAACCGATGCAGCCGCAGTGGCTTCGGTTTTGGGCTCGGGCAAGGCTACAACCGGGCATATCAGCACATCGGCCTTCAGCGTCGTCAAATCAAATGACGCAACAGATTTAAACGTCAGGTTTGGAGAACCCATAGTAAACAACAACCTCTCTTGCAAACAAATTTAACGAGTCAACGGCGCCAAACAAAAAATTAAATACAAGGGCGATAAACAGGTTATAAAAATTATACGCCCAACGTGGGCATTCCGGCTACGCACAACGCACTTATTAACCCACTGATTAACCCACTCGTTCAAGTCGCGTAAAACGGCTTAACTAATTTCTGGGTCCCGATGCCACAAAAAATCATGGCAATTTTTGTCAGACCGCGCAAGCCTTTAAGCGTCCTTACGGCTGGTCACGGCAAAATCCCTAAAGCAACTTAAAAATCCAGCCGATGCACGCTAGCATCAAACTCGCTTTAGCGGGTTTACAAGAGACGTAGCGATTAAAAAAACGACACGGCGACATTCAGAAAAATGGCTAAATCGCCTACGAATCGTTTTAACACCTAAGCCTTCACCCTTCAAACACTTTGCCTTAACACTTTGGGAGTAAAAGCACTATGGTTATGAATACTGGCGCAATGCCCGCGAATGCTTATGCCGGCTTCGCCCCTGCCCCTGCCCCGGCACTAGCGCCCGTCTACAATTTTGCGCCGCCCGAATCTGCCGCAATGAACACTTACCCAATGAACGCCATGCAAACGCAAGGCGCAGACAGCTTTAGTGCAGGCCTTAACCCAACAGCGCAAGACCCGAATTTAGCCTGGATGCAACAAATGCAGCAACTTCAGCAAATGCAGGCCTTGCAGGGGGCGGGGCAAACCTTTACCCCTGGCGCAGACCCCGCCGCCGCTTCGCAAATCTTGGGGCTGGACCCTGCCAATCAGCAAGCCGCAAGTCAGCCAGCCAGCACGGCACCCACGCCCGGAAAATCTGGGGCCTTTACCCTCAACCCCGATGGTAGCGTGACGCAATCCGGACAAAAAGGTCAGGCTGGCGGTGGTTTTGGCGTCATTAAGTTTCTTTCGATAGCCTCCACCGCAGTTGCTGGATTTATGATGATTAAGCAGATGCTAAACGGCCGCGATACCGCCACCAACCCCGAAGAAGCCGTAGAAAACGCCCTCAAGGACATTGAGCCGCAATCCACCGAGACACCGCCCGCAGAAACCACTAACAGCCAGAACCCGCCCGACTCGGCAAAAGGCTGCGACGGAATTAACTGCGATGGCCACGATCATACCCATAGCCATTAGCTGGCCATTAGCGCGCAATAACCTGATGGGCGCATTTACCGCCCACTAAGCGACAAGTTCAAACGGCTTGCTCGTCTCTTCAGGCGCAGCCGAAGCATCGGTTTGCGCATTCGCCTCGGCAGGCGCGGCAGTATCCGCATCGCTAGTCGCCGTCCCGGTTTGCGCATCAGCCTGGCCCATGCTAGTTAATGACTGCGCCGATGATTGCCCTGCGTAGTCCGTTTTCTCTGGCGTTTCAGCAGCCGTTTTACCCGCAGTCGTCTTGCCAGAACCGATCATCGACAACGCTTGCTTCAACGCGTCGGAGAGTTGCTGAATCACGGCAAACATAAAATTCATCATAAACATCTGGCTGGCTTGCGCCTGTTGCGCCTGCTGAAAGGCTTGGAACTCATATGCTGACGCCGCCCCAGAATTAGGATAGCCGCCGTTAAAAGAAGAAGACGAAGACGAAGAAGATCCTTGCGGCCGGTTGGCCATCATCGCGCTTACGTCGCGCTTGGTTTGCGCCGCAACTCTTAATGCGTTTAACGCGGTTGGGTCCCATCCAGAAATCGTACTCATCGTCTTACCCCTTACCAGTGCGTGTGGCATTTGGGTGTTTTTATATTTATTGCAATAAAAACAGCTTTTTTACCCGTATCCATTCAGTCTTTTGGCTTGATTAATTCAGTCGTGCAAAATCAAAACGTCAGTTTGGCTTGATACCCTAATAAAAACAAATACTTTGGATATATTGCTTATATTTTTTAAATATAAAGTTATGTAAAATTGGCTTGGATTTGAATCAAAGCCGAAAAGCCGATACGATAAGGTCAAACGCTAAATCATACGCATAAAGAGCCAAACCAATACGCCCTCAAGCCAAAGGTTTTATGCAAAGCTAAACCCAGAGGCATAAAGCCTTGGTTGTTTTGCAAGCGTTCAGAAATCAGCCGATACACCTAAATACCTCTAAAATACACAGTCCCTTCCAGTCAGATTCATTAACTTAACTGTTCCGTTTGTAAGCAAGCCCTTTTCTAACTTTATCTACCTCCCGTATTTATAGCCCTCAAAAGCGCCTAGCAGGCACAATCTACGTGCGGAGTTATCTCTTTAAGCCTGCCGCTAACGCCCACCTTTTTTGCGTTTATGCCTCATTCCCCAGACGTTCCGCCCCCTCAAACACCTTGGCAAGACACGCCGCCGCAATCGCTCCCAACGCCCGACCCGGCTTTGGCGGCCTTGCAGGCGTTTTACCCTGCAACCTCGCCCACAACTTCAAATCCAGAAGCCGAGGCCAAAGGACAAGATTACGTCTGGAACGCATCGCAGTACCAACAAAAAAACGCGTTTGTATTCCAGATGGCTGAAGGCGTACTGAGGCTCCTAGACCCCAAACCCGGCGAGCAGATTCTGGATATTGGCTGCGGCACCGGACAGCTCACCGCCCGCCTGGCAGATGCTGGCATTCAAGCCTGCGGGTTAGACGCCTCGCCAGACATGCTGGCACAAGCGCGACAGAATCGTCCCGATATTCCATTCACGCTGGGCGATGTGCGCAGCTTTAGATTACACCAACGTTTTGATGCGATATTTTCTAACGCTGCGCTGCACTGGGTCGCTGAACACGACCAAGTCGCTGCCGCAGTATATTACCATTTAAAGCCCGGTGGCCGCTTTGTGGCCGAACTGGGCGGCATTGGCAATTTGGCCGCCATGATTGAAGCCATTGAAGCCGTCCTGAAAAAAGACTATGGCCTGCGTCCAAACCAGCTTAAAAAGCTTAATCCGTGGACGTTTCCGACGCTTGGGCAATTTGCCGTCGCACTGGAATCCCAAGGGCTGCAAGTTGTAGAATCCCGGTTATTTGAACGCCTGACGCCGCTTGCAGACGGCGAAAAAGGCATGCAAAACTGGCTCGAGGCGTTTTTAAAAAGCTACTGGCAAGCCCTGCCCGCGCAAGCACAACCCATCGCGATTGAAAAAGTCATCCAGCGGCTTAAACCCATGTGGTACGACCGCTTTGAAGGCAAACACTGGTGCGTGGATTACGTTCGCCTGCAAATCAAGGCCATTAAGCCTAAGCTATTACAGCCCTAAAGTTTAAAGCACGCAAATCCAGTGCTATAAGCAATCAAAACGGTTGCCCAGGCAGGAGCTTTGCAGGCCATCAAAGTCTTAAAAAACTCCAATGGCTTGTTTGTTACCTTTAGCGTGCCTGAGCGTCTTAAAATCGCTTTTAAGCAAAGCCTAACCCGCTCCCGCCCTGCTGGCTGATTGATAGTCCAGATTGATAGTCCAGATTGATTTTCCTGTTGGATACTCTGGTTGTCGCGCCTGTCCTCGGTGCAAGCTCGGCCCGTTTTAGAAGGACGTTTTATCATTACCATTGGCTTTCATCTAAAGCGCCATTGCGGTTTCAGAACTTCAACTAAATCAATTGCTTTTAAAACACCGCCTGTATGTATTAAACGCGTTATTCAGTGGCTTCGGCTTGCCCAAAACCCACAGGCGCAAGCGCAAGCGTGCGCTTATCGTGGTGGTTACTAAACGTTAGCTGCCACGTGCGCCAGGGCGCGTAAAACTCGGCAAGCGCGGCCCACTCCGCCGCAATAATACACCCGCCAAGCGTCAGCGCATCTTCAAGCTCGGGCCGCAAACGCTCCGTCTGGTCGGATTCTCCCAAACGGTAAAAATCGCAATGCAGCAATGCGCCGCCCGCCGGCAGCGGGTAACGCTGCAATAATACAAACGTAGGGCTGTTAATGGATTCTGTTACGCCTAGCGCCTTGCCCAGTGCTTGCATAAACGTCGTTTTACCCGCACCCAGGTCACCATCCAGCGCTAGTACATCACCTAGCGCTAGCGCATTGGCAAGCGCTTCGGCGCATTGAGTAAGCGCCTCACGTGTCGTGATATCCCACGTTGTAGCCGCTGACGCTTTAGGGTTAAGCTGAGACTGTTGAACACCTGTCTGCATAATTGCGTGACCTTAGCAAAAAACCATTCCAGATGCCTGGATTCGCGTATAATTCTAGCAAACATTTAGGCGTGCAATCATGCTTATAAAGCCTCCAAAGCATAAGACTCCCGAGGCGCTACACCCACTAAAAAACTTAAATTCAGCCCGCGCTGTGTAACTTGCACCCAATTAAAAGCTGCGTCTTGATTCGCGCGTGTAACCTGTTCATGATATGAGCCATTGGCATAACGCAAATCACCCCGGTAAAACTTTTCCAGCAAAACTGTTATAAAAAAATCAACTTCAGGTTAGGGCTCTTTTATATTCAGAGCTATCAAGAGACATTCAGAATACAGTCAGGGCAAGCGTTTTCACATCCTAAAGGACACAGTTTACTCTTTTAAATAATATAAAATTGGCCATTCAAGGCCCGAGCAAGTCAAAACACAAACGCACGCTAAATTTAACAAACACCGTCAATCACAAAGCCAATAATCATTTTTTTTGACGTTCAGCCCCAGCTTTAAAGCGTTTTTTGAATTTTCTGGTATGTTGGCACACCGGCGCAAAAACCGCCCGGTTTGACCCAAGAGGCAGTTACAGACAGTATGAAAACCCCCCGCCCGACTTCTATAGCATTTAAAACGCCTAAACTGCCCACGCGCAGCGTCACCCGGCTGGGGCTAAGCGCCCTGGTGGCCTTAAGCCTTGGTTTGTCCTGCGCACCCAATGCCGACGCGGGCTTTTGGGGCGCGCTCGGTCGCCTGTTTGGCATTCACGGCAATAAAGGCAGCAGCCAGTCAACAAACCAGCAAACCAACAAACCGCAAAACGCCCCCGCAACAGGCATGCCCCAGCAGGGGCCAATGAGCGGCCAAGCGCCCGGCCAGCCTTACCCAAATGTGATTACCTTACCCGCCGATGCGCCCATTAGCCTCGAAAACATTAGCCCTGCCAGCAGCGGCATGATTCGCATTGGCCTGAGCGATGATGCGATGACCGCGCTGGAATACCCGGTAACCGTGGTCGGCGCAACTGGCGCGTTTGATGTGCTTGATCTGAGCCTGAATCAGCGCTTGTACACTGGCGTTGCGGGCGAAAAACTAAGCGTAAGCGCGGCCACGCAGGCCCTGACGGTTCAGGTCCAGGGCAGCACACAGCGCTTCGAGGCCGCAGGCCCGCTCAGGATTATTCCGACAAGCAGTGACAGTTTTGTACAGGTTTATAACATTACGCGCAAAGGGGTTACGCCCAGCTTTAGGGGCGTGCTAGAAGTAACCCGAGGCCGCAGTAACCCCAATAAACTCACCACAATCAACGTGCTGAGCCTGCAGGATTACTTAAAAGCCGTCGTCCCCAACGAGATGCCCGTAAGCTTTGGCACCGAGGCCTTAAAAGCCCAGGCCGTTACCGCGCGCAATTACGCGGTACGCCCCCGAGAAAACCCCTGGCACGCCTTTGATCTTTGCGATTCCCAGCTTTGCCAGGCGTATTACGGTAAGCAAACCGAGCATCCTGCAGCTTCGCAAGCCGTAGAAGCCACCGCGGGGATCGTCGCGCTGTATCAGGGCGAACCCATCGTGGCCCTGTTTAGCTCGACCCACGGCGGCTACTCCGAAGATTACGCCAACGCGTTTCTGGATAACAAACCCTACCCGTACCTGCGCGGCAAACCCGATAATCCGCAAGCCCTGCTCCAGCTGATTGGCTCAATCCCAAAACTGAGCGCAAGCACAGTGCAACCCGAAACAAGAGCCTCAGGTTGGCTACAGGGCATAACGCCATGGCAAAATCCTGCTCTGGCAGCAGCCTTGCCCAACAACCCCTGGCCAACCCTTCAGCAAGAAGAAGCCGCAAGACTGTTCTGGAGCAACACGCAAATCCCGAGCTTTGATGCCGATTCACCGCTGCATCGCTGGGAGCGCGTCTGGAACCGGCAAGAACTCGAAACCACGCTTGCCAAAACCCTGGCCGAAGCCTCTCGCAGCAACCCCAAACTGGTAAGCCCAAGCTATAACAGCGCCGAACCCTTTGGCACCCTGCAGCAAATCATCATCGCCGATCGCGGCGTCTCGGGCAAAGCCAAAACCGTCCTCATTGTCACCGATCGAGGACAATGGCGCGTCTCAAAAGAAAATCTCATTCGTCGCGTATTTGCCCACAACGGTAAAATGCTGCCAAGCGCAAACATTGTGCTCTCTAGCCTAAGTCGGCCGGTAAGCAATGGCTTTGGCAATACCCCCACCATGGTTGTAGAATCCGTAAAAGCGCAAGGCGGCGGCTTTGGTCACGGCGTGGGCATGAGCCAGTACGGCGCAGGCTGGCTGGGTCGCAAGGGCGGATATTCTTACGCGCGTATTTTACAGCACTATTACGATGGCACCGCCATTGGCACGCTACCCCTGTATGCCAACGATAATACCGCGCAGCCGGTGATGCAGGAGTTTCGGTCCATCGAGCCCACGGCGCAAGCGGTGCTGCACATTAAAACGCAGCAAAACGGATTATTGGGCCTTGCGGGCGGTAAATCCCAAACCCCGGTGCTGGTTGGTATCAATCAAGATACCCGCTACATTACGCTGGACGCTGCGGGCGAAGCGCACGTTGCCGTTGGCCCCTGGCTTAAGCCTCACGGCCAGCTTAATACCGTAAGCCTTTACCCAGATCCCAACACCAACGGTCGTGTGCTTAAAGCCTGGATCGAACTGATTCCGTCCGCAAGCCCAGTGCCAGCTGGCCAAAACCTGGCACATTATACCCGGCGTTAATGCTGACCCGACTTTATTAAGCCCATTTTTTATTAAGCCTGTTATCAAGCAATTTTACCGCCCCAAGAAACTCTCCCATGAAACTCTCTGACCTGCTCAGCGCCTGCGCGCCCACCCAACCCATCAACCCGGACACCCTGGCCGCCGTTAGTAACACGCTGGTTAGCCGCGTCACTTCGGATTCCCGACAAGTGCAAGAAGGGGCCGTGTTCGTCGCGCTCAGCGGCGCCCGCACCGATGGACACAATTACCTGGAGCAAGCCTTTAAAGCCGGCGCGCTGGCCATAGTAATGGACAGCGCAAAAGCGCATTTGATTCCTGCTGACTTAAAACAACAATCGGCCACGGCCATTGTCCTCCACGAAAGACCGCAACAGGCCTTTGCCGAGCTTTGCGCCAAATATATGGGGAACCCGGCTAAACGCATGTCGCTAGTAGGCGTAACCGGCACCAACGGCAAAACCTCGGTCACGCACCTTATCGAAAAGCTGCTCAGCGACCAGGGCCGTATGGTGGGGCTACTGGGAACTTTGGGCGTAAGGGCCGTAAAAAAAAGAGACGGCCTGGATAACGCCCAGTACGACAGTACCGGCAACACGACGCCGATGGCCGATGAGCTGCAGCAGGTGCTGGCCAACTTTGCGCATCAGGGCATTAACACCGTGGTCATGGAAGTCAGTTCTCACGCGCTGGAGCAATACCGCGTGCACGGCTGCGATTACCAGTTGGCCGTGTTAACCAACCTGACGCAGGATCATCTGGATTATCACAAGAGCATGGAAGCCTATTGCGAAGCTAAAAAACTGCTCTTCAGCGGCCTTAAAAACAGCCCGGATCGCGCCGCCGTGATCAATCTGGACGACGCCTACGCCGAGCATTTTTTACAAGCCGTACCGGCGCTTGCAACCCGTTGGACGTACAGCATTAACAACCCCAACGCAACGGTGCGCGCCACCAACATTACCTACCGTATTAACGGGGCCGATTTTACCGTCAAAACACCAAACGGCAGCGCAACCGTTAAAGGCAAGCTGGGCGGCCGGTTTGGCGTGTATAACATGCTGGCAGCACTTACCAGCGGCCTTGCACTGGGCATAAATCTCCAAGATTGCGTTCGCGCCATCGAAAGCGTTTCGGGCGTGCGCGGCCGGTTTGAAGTCGTTGCCGAAGCCCCCGATGTGATTGTTGATTACGCGCATACGCCCGATGGCCTCGAGAACGTCCTGGAGGCCGCGCGCGCCGTAATGCCCCAAGCCTCTCAAAAAGAGGCCACACAGGACGCGCCGCGCCTGATTGTCGTCTTTGGCTGCGGCGGCGATCGCGACGCGACCAAACGGCCCAAAATGGGCGCCATTGCAGAGCGTCTGGCCGACATTCAGATTGTCACCTCGGATAATCCTCGCACCGAAGACCCGCAGCAAATCATTACGGATATTCTCTCGGGCATCAATCACCTGAATCCCAAAACCACCCACGTCGAGCCCGATCGTCGCAAAGCCATTCACCTGGCCCTGCGCCTGGCAAAACCGAACGATGTGATTGTGATTGCCGGCAAAGGCCACGAGGATTATCAAATCCTCAGCACTGGTACAATCCATTTTGATGATCGCGAAGAGGTTCTAAACGCGCTGCAACATCGCCAAACCTACGCCTAGCCTTTGCGAAAGGCCAAGTTAGGTGCAAGTGCCTTCTAACCACAGTCAGCCAGAACGTTTCCCGACCCAGAGGACAATAAATAATTTTTTTAACGATATTAAAAACAAGACAACTAAAGGCTTAAAAAAATGAGACCCGCTCAATTCCCCACCCCAACCCTGACGCCTGGCCAGGCCGTGCATTTTATTGGCGCAGGCGGCGTCGGTATGAGCGCACTGGCCACCTTGCTGGCGCAGCGGGGCTACCGTGTATCAGGCTCGGATATTGCAGAAAACGGCTATACGCAAAAATTAAACGCCTTGGGCGGGCAAGTTTTTATTGGCCCGCATAACGCAAAAAACCTGCCCGAATCTGCGCTTGTGGTGATTTCGACCGCCATTTCTCCAGAAAATCCAGAGTTTGCACTGGCGCGCGAGCGGGGCCAAGTGGTTTGCCACCGCTCCGGGCTGCTTAAGGCGATTTTGCAAGATGGCGCGCTAGGTATAGCGTTTACGCACACGGTTGGGATTACCGGCACGCACGGTAAAACCACACTTACTGCCATGGCGGGTTGGCTGCTCGAGGTTGCCAGCGTTGACCCGACCATTATCGCGGGCGGCAAATTACTTGCTTGGCAGCATACGTCTAAGCTCAGCACCCAGTTAAGTCTCGACAATACGCACGAGCCTGTCGCGTCGCCCCGGCCAGAAGGCCACGCAGGCAATACGATTGCTATTGCCGAGCTGGATGAAAGCGACGGCAGCCTGATTGCCTACCAGCCGACGCTAAGTGTACTAACCAACCTGGAACTTGACCACGCCGAGCATTTTCCGGGCGGCATTGATGAACTGGAAGCCCATTTTGTGGAATACGTCCGCAACCTGCACGCCAGCCACACCGTCATCATTAACGATGGTTGCCCAAGACTCAAGCGCCTGTTTATTGACGCGCCCGAAGATCAACTTAAGCAAATTAAAGCCACCCTGCGCGCCCTGAGCGATTACCCGATTCCCAAGGCCATTTACCTGCCGTTTCCGGGCGAGCAGTACCAGCTTAACGCGCGCATGGCGCTTGCCATTGCCGCAGAATTGGGCGTCTCGCAAACGGTGGGCATCGAGGCGCTGTCCAGGTATCCCGGTGTCGGTCGTCGGCTCGAAAAACTCGGGGAGCATCTGGGCTTTACGCTTTGGGATGACTACGCGCACCACCCGACCGAGGTGCTAGTAACGTTAGGCGGCATGCGCGAGCGTTTACCGGCGGGTGCCCGCCTGATTGCGGTGTTTCAGCCGCACCGTTATACACGCCTGCAGGCCCTTTGGGATGAGTTTTTAACCTGTTTTGATACCGTTGACACCCTTTTGCTTGCGCCGGTGTACGCCGCGCACGAACCCGAACTGAATGGCATTACGCACACCGCGTTTGCCGACGCGCTTCGCGCCAGACAAACCGCTCAAGCCTGCGCGCTTGCACCGTCTCAGGTGTATGCCACCAGCGCGGACTGGCACGAAGTGCGCACTCAGCTAGAAGCCATTGCCACCCCCGGCGACTGGATTGTGACCCTGGGCGCGGGCGATATTACGTTTTTGCTGCGGCGCTGGGTGCAAGTCCCCGTGGCGGCAACGTAATTTTTTTGAGCAATTATTGCCTTTAAAAGCGATTTTATTGCACTAAAAGTCAAATTCAGATGAGCACCCGTCATCTTGGATGAAAAATCACTTCCCACTGACTGTACTAACTGTATTGTACAGGTCATCGTGTCCTAACCAAAGGCAATTATTGATTTAGCGTGCCAGCCTTACTGCCTTACGCTGACTGAGCACGAGAAAGCGTAAGGCCCTCACGTCAGGATGATGACCACGCTTAGCAGCCCCCACCCCTGTTCGTGTTATTCCTTGACGGCACCGCTCAGGCTGCCCGCCATAAACTGCTTTTGCGCCATTAAAAACACCACCAGCACGGGCACCATGCTTAAAATAGTACCCACGGCAATCAAGCGCCAGTTTGCGCTAAACAGCCCTTGTAGCTGCACCAGCCCCACCGCCAGCGGATAAAACCGGCTATTGCCCACCAACACACTGGGCCAGAGCAATTCGCCCCAGGCGGCCATAAACGTAAACACTGCAAGCACGGTTAGCGTAGCCTTGAGTTGCGGTAAATGGATATGCATTAACACTTGCCAGCTGTTACAGCCATCCAGCACCGCGCTTTCTTCCAGACTGAGCGGCACGCTCAATAGCTTTTGCCGAACCATCAACATGCCAAATCCGCTCACCGCAATCGGCAGCGCCATGCCCAGCCAGGCCCCCAACTGTGCAGGCAGCACGCGCCCCAGCAAGCCTGCCGGTTCGCCCGCCAACCCCAACTGCTGAAACTGCAAATACAACGGAATCAACAACACCTGAAACGGCACCAGCATGGTCAGTACAATAAAACCCGAGACCCATCGGCTACCTTTAAACTGCATCCGCGCCAGCGGATACCCGGCCAACACGCTCAGGAGCAAATTAAGCCCCACGGCAATAGCGGCCATCGCTGCGCTATTTAACAAATACAGCCCCATGGGCGCTTGCTGCCAAACCGAAACAAAATTGCCCAGCGTGGGCGCGGCAGGTACAAACGTGGGCGGCCAGGCAAATACGGGCTCACTTGCGCCACGCAGCGCGGTAATCAATAACCAGATAAACGGGCCAACCGCCGCAATCGCAAGCAGCAGCAAAACAACGAATTTCAGCACGCGCATCATACAGGCTATTATGCGCTAAAATGGCTGAAGATCGTTTCATCGTAAATTAACTTTAGGTTAGGGCATTATGACTACCGAAATACAGTTAGGGTACGTCGTTTCCTAACCTAAACTGTATGACTTGCTATTTTAATTAGTATCGTTCTGGCCATAGGCGTAGCAGCACATAACATTATTTCTGGATTTACGACAACCAGAGACAACACTACAGCACCCTGCAGCACTCCTTTTCGGCCCCAAAATTGCTGTTCAAGAACACCGTATTTAAAAAAAATTTGCTTCATCAGGATTGATGGACGTTTATGTCCTTAACGCAATCAGCGCAGACGCATTCAGCGCAGCCTTTCGCAACAACCACCCTGCAGGCTGAACTTGATCTGAACCAAAACCTGATTCTCGAAGCGCCCCTTGGTAGCGGCAAAAGCACGCGGCTGGCGCAATGGGTTAGCGCGCAACTGAATACGCAGCGCTACACCAGCGCCCAAATTCTGGTACTGTGCGCCAACGCCAGCAGACGCCACGCCTTTGAGCAACGTGTTTTGCAACAACTCCAACACAGCACCAGCCAACTCAATATTTACACGTATTCTGGCTGGGTACGCAACGCGCTGTTTTTAAGCTGGCCGCAAGCCGAGGCGATTTTAGCGCAGGCGCAAAAGCCCAAAACGACGCGCGAAGCAGACCCTGTTGAAACGGCGCTAAATTTTGCAGCGCTCATGCCCACGCTGGCCGGCTTTGAAGAAAGCGAATGGCTACTGGACCTACTGCTAACGCAGCACAAACACCGCAACCTCGACGCTTTTGCGACCTTTAAGGGCAACCGCACCGCGCTTAAACGGCAACTCATCCGGCGTATCCGCCTGCGGTGCGAAAACCGCTTGACGCGCGCAGACATGGCGAACCGCTCGGTGCTGCTGGGCGAACCGGGCGTTCAGGATACGCAAGCACTCGAGCAGGGGTTTGATTTGCTCACGAGCCGCCTGCGCACGCTGGATATGGCGCGTCAGCTCGATGTGTTTCATCATTTACTCACGCAAGAACAGGGCATGTTGGCGCAATGGCACCGCGAGCAGCTGCGCGTGCTGGTAATGGATGACATTGACGAAACCACCCCGGCGCAACAAACGTTTGCCTACTGGCTGGCCCCCTCGTTATCGCAACTTGCGCTGGCTGCCGATGTTCACGGCGGTAGCCGACGCGGCTACCTGAATGCCTACCCTTACGACTGGCCCAAGCTTAAAGCCCTGGCCGAAACACAAGCAACACGCGTGGCCAATATCGCGCCGCGCACCGATGCCATTGCCAACATTGCAAACCAGTTGCTGGTCAATTTTCGGGGCGATGCGCTCAGGCTGGAGGCCTTAACGCAAACGCCCGCCGCACTATCACCCTCGGCGTGCCTGCACTACGCGCCCGAGGCACAAACCCGCGTAGAACAATGGGACCGCGTAGTGCAAGATGTTCAGCAACTGATTGCTCAGGGCTGCTCACCAGGGCAAATCGCCCTGATAAGCCCGCGCGCCGATTTACTCACCACGCTGCCTCTGGTCAATCGCTTTAAAAATGCTGGCCTTGCCGTGCAAGTGTTTTCGGGCACGCACCGCACACAAGACGATCCCTATTGCGCCGCGCTGATTGCCATGTTAGTTCTGGCCTACAGGCCCATCTGGCTAGAGCTTCAACTCCCCGAATCAGGGCTCTACGCCCTGTGTTACCACGCCCTCGGGTGGGGTCATCTGCCCGGCAATCTGCCCGCCGCGCTGGGCGAAACCATTAAACAACTAACACGCCTACTGCATGAGCCCCTTTGGCGAATAGCCTTACCGGGACTCGACGATTTACCCTGGCCCGCCGAAGACGCCGCCACACGCGAAACCGGATGCGCGCAGGCCAGAGCCGCCTACCAAACCCTAATAACCTGGTTTGAAACCGCACGCGCAAAGCCAGCCGAACAAGCGCCTGATACGCCTGCGCACCCCCAAGCGCTCTCGCCGCAGACTGAACCCGAAGCACCCGTTGGATTTTTGGGTGCTGCATATCAAGCCTTTGCGCTTGTTATGGCACCGCACGCGCACCCGCAGGAGCGCTTTGAAAATCTGAAACGCCTGTTCGATCGCTTTGAGCTTCGCAAACCCCTTTACGCGCATCTGCAACAACTTGGCCTTGCAGAGCAGAATACGCCGTTTGAGCGCGCCTGGCTGCGCGAACTGGCCCAGGGTAGCGGCAGCATTGCAGATAATCCCGAAGCACCCAGCACCCCGGATCCGAACGCCTTGCTGATTGCCACGCCGCAAAAACTAATTGACCTTGAAGCGCGCCGGCAAATCCAGTGCTGGCTAGATGCGGGCGATAGCAACTGGGCCCGCACCGACACCGCCCCATTATATAACGCCTGGGTACATTCTCCGGTGCTGGATTGGGTTCAGACCCAGCGCAACCAAACCCAGAAACAAGCCATCGAGACCCTGCTGCATACCGATTTGGCCCGTTGCCGCGCGGGGCATTTGGTCAGAACACTGGCCCTGCTCTGCACGCAGCAAATCAGGGTGTATAATAGCGCGCTCGATGATACCGGTCGCGAATTGGGCGTGGGCCCCCTACTGCAGGCCTTTAACGGCCCGCAGGCGCAAACCCTGCGCTTGCCTGCGCAAACGCTGGCAACCTTAAAAGCAACCCTGCGCGCCGATCAACAAAACGCGCTGGCCTACCAGAGCGGCACCATGGCCATTACCGCCGTCCCTGGCGCAGGTAAAACCTACATTACGGTTGCGCTGGTGCTGGCGTTACTCGCGCAGCACCCCACGCTCAACCCGGATCAGATTCTGGTGTTAACCTACATGGATGCCGCCGCAAAAACCCTGACGCAGCGCATTAAAACACGCCTCACGCAGCTGATTCCAGGCTTGGTCAGCATGGCCATTACCAGCGCCATGTTGCCCACCGTCACCACGATTCATGGGCTTGCCTACAAACTGCTGACGGAACACGAAAACGCACTGCTAATTAACCTGGACCCGGCGCAAATTAACATTGCCGATGACACCGAGAAAAACCGCTTTTTAATGCAGGCTGCCCAGCTTACCCTGCCACCCGCCGCGCCCGAAGGCGCCGCCGGGCAAATGCAAGCCGCGGGCAGCCAAATAATGGCTCAGGACTGGGCGAAAATCGCGGGCAAAGGCATCGACCACGCCAAAGCGCTGGGCCTAACCGTGCCAGACATAGTGCGCGCTGCCCAATCGGCTATTGGCCCTAACGCCGCCAGACTCAAAAACCTGGCACAGACCTACGACGCTTACCAACGCTTGCTGGCCGAAGCGGGCTTGCTGGATTTTACCGATCTCATCTTGCTGGCCACGCAACTGCTCGAGACGCAACCGGTTGTGCGAGCGTTTTACCAGCAAAAATTCCGGTTTATCCTCGAAGACGAAGCGCAGGATTCCTCGCGGTTACTGCAACGGTTTATCGGGTTGCTTTGCGCGCCTTCGCCCGCAGATGCAAGCGAACCCCACGGCGCGCCCAATCTGGTTCGCATCGGCGATACCAATCAATCTATTACCACAACGTTCACCGCCGCAGAACCCGAGGTGTTTCGCGCGTTTATTGCAAACGCGCAACGGGTCGTGCAAATGACGCAAAGCGGACGCTGTGCCCCCGAAGTAATGCAGCTGGCTAACCACTGGCTACAAACCGCCCAGACGCAAGAGCCCGCGCTAGAAGGCGCGTTTATGTCTACACTGCTAGAACCTGCGCGCATTACCAAGCCCGGTGCAGTAACGCCTGATGATTACGTGATTCAAAACCCTGCGCTGCTGCACCCCATTACCTGCACCCGATTCGACACTGACGCCGAAGAGCTTGCGGGGCTGACGCAACACGTTGCGCAATGGCAACAAACGCATCCCGCAACCAGCACGGCCGTACTGCTGCGCTTTAATAAAGATGTCATCCGCGTTACGCTCGCCTTGCAACAGGCTGGCATCCAGGCGGTGGCCATCGGCGATTTACCGGGCCAACAAAACACGTGGCGCTGGCTCGCCGCGTGGCTGCAAGTGCTGCAATCGCCCGCCGAGGCCGAACACTGGCAGGCGCTTTATGTCTGCATGCAGGCGCTTAATGTTCTGGAGGCAGGCCAGCACAGCGCAGAAACCTCTCAGGCGTTATTGGCGGCCCTGGCACGATTAGGCCCCACGGTTAAAACCACCTTGAACCCGGATGTATCGACCCTGACGGCAAAGCAACGCGCGTTTTGGCTACAATTGCGCTTTGATTGGCTCGATGACTTCAGGCAAGCCACGCGCGGCGATATTTGCGCGTTGCTGATTCGGGCAGCAGACCGCGTGCTAAGTAACCCGGTGGATTTAAGTAACGCGTACCTTGCGGCGCAATATTTGGCGCAAGCCCTGCAAGAGTTGCCGCCCGATATGTCGCTTCGGCAAACGCCGCTTGCGTTTGCAAGCGTCTGGCTTAACGCGCTCAGCCAGGGTGCTGGCCGAAAAAAATCGTTTCTTACCCCCGATGAACCCGCCTTCAGTAGCGCAGACGCTTCGCTGAAACCTGTTGTTGTGATGAGCCTGCACAAAGCCAAAGGGCAAGAATTTGACGCCGTCTGGATGCCGATGCTCACCGCACGCAATTTACCCAGCGCCCCTAGCCAGGTCAAACTCGACGACGCCGATAAACTGACCTTGGCCCTGAGCAGCATCAAACAAACCGCCGCACCCGAGCCGGCAATGACCCCTGAGGCGAGCAACTGGCAGGATGCGCTCAAGCAAAGCCAGCAGGCACACCAACAGGCCAAAATCGCAGAAGAAGCCCGCCTGGCATACGTAGGCTTTACGCGTGCCAAACGCGCGCTGTTTTTAAGCACGCACGCCAACCAGATGACGCAAAAAGGCGGCAAGTGGGCGCAAAAACCAGCGCTGGCCTACACCCTTGCCGAGCAATGGCTAAACGCGGCACCCCAAACTCACGCGCCCACGCATTCAACCTAAGCGCAACCAGCTTGCGCAACAACTGCTTGAGGCAGCCAAGGGAGGTCGCGCGAGGGCGAAAAACTGCAAACGCAACCGGCCCTTGCCTGAAAGACTGCGTGCAAGGGAGGGAGCGCGAGGGAGGGAACGGCCCTCGCAAAAACCAAGAAAAATAGGGAGCAGAATTTAAACGCAACCGGCCCTTGCCTGAAAGACTGCATGCAAGGGAGGGAGCGCGAGGGCAAAAAACTGAAAACGCAACCGGCCCTCTCATGAAAGACTACGCACGAAGGCGAAAAAACTGTACAGTAATGCTAACGCTCATGCGTGACGATGCCAGCACGAGCGAGCGTTGCGATTAATAGTTTGTTGACGCGCTGATGCGTGCCTACGTCAGCGCAAGCGCGTCAACGTCCAACACCCACTGGATTTCGGCGGGCGGCGTAACAGCCTGATAAAACTGCGTAATCAACGCGTGCCCCTGCGCGTTCGCCAGATTTTTAACCAGCACGTGCATCCTGAAGCGATGATTCACGCGCGTAATCATACACGGCGCGGGCCCTAGAATTTGCAACTGTTCGCGCAGGCCCGCGGCATCCGCGCGCTGCTTAAGCTGACTGACCAACCCCCGCCCAAAGCGCTCCACGGTTTGCGCGTGCGTTGCCGAAAACCCGAACCGGAACAACTGGCTAAACGGCGGCAACACCAAGCGGCGTCTAATCTCCAGCTCGTAAGCGTAAAACGATCCGTAATCGTGCGTTTGCGCCATGGCCAGCACCGGCTGAGCGTCATCCATCACCTGAAAAATCACGCGTCCGGGCCATTGCCCACGCCCGGCACGCCCGGCCACCTGCGTTAACAACTGGAACCCACGTTCCGCGGATTTAAAATCCGGAATCCAGAACCCCAAATCGGCCTGCAACACGCCCACCAGCGTCACGTTCGGGTTATCCAGCCCTTTGGCCACCATTTGCGTACCAATCAGCGCGTTCATCTGGCCGTTATCAAACGCTTGCATCAGCTCGCCAAAACGGGTTTTACTGCGCACCGTGTCGCCATCAAGCCGCCCAAGCCGAATCCCTTCAAACTGCTCCTGCAGCACTGCCTCAATCCGCTGCGTGCCACTGCCCACCGGAATCAATCGCGTGCTGGCGCACTCCGGGCAAAACGAGGGTCTGGGCTCCTGGTACCCGCAATGATGACACTGCAACCGCGCCGCAGCATCATCCTGCGCGGCATGGACCGTCAAATTCACGTCGCACGCGGGACAAGCCAGCGTGTACTGGCACGCCTCGCAGCGCATCATCCGGTTAAAGCCACGCCGGTTCATTAGCAAAATCGCCTGGTGGCCTTCGGCAAACGTTTCGTGCAACGCCTGATACAAGCCCTCGGATAATATACCTCGCGGGCCAGTTTTGTGCGCAATTACCTCGACCGGCGGCAGACCGTGCGCGCTGTAGCGTTGCTCGATGGTTATTAGAGGCGTATTGAATGATCCCGTTAAAGACGGCTCGTCAGGGAGTGAACGTTCAGATGCTACCGCATCAGCTTCAGACACTTGAGCCGCGTTATCCGTCGCCTCGCATTGCGCATGCGTGTAATACATCGCAACATCGGGCGTCGCGCTGCCGAACAATAAGCGCGCCTCGTGCAAGCGGGCCAGCTCGCGGGACACCTGCCGCGCGTCGTAACGCGGCGCGGGCGATTCCTGCTTAAAGCTATCCTCGTGCGATTCGTCCAGCACAATCAGGCCCAATTGCTTAAACGGCGCAAACACCGCCGAGCGCGCACCAATCACCAGCGGCGTTTCGCCCGCCTGAATATTACGCCACAAACGCAGTTTTTCGCCCTTGGCAATTTGGCTGTGCCAAATGCATACCGCCGACTTGCCAAAGCGCTTCTGGAACCGATGCGCCAAGTGGCTGGCCAACACAATCTCGGGCACCAGCATTAAAACCTGCTCGCCACGGGTCATGGCCTCGGCGGCCAATTGCAAATACACCTCGGTTTTCCCAGAACCCGTCACGCCATGAATCAGCACCGATTGCGACTTGGGCAGCGTGTTAATTTGCGTGACCGCCTGCTGCTGTGCCAGCGTTAACCCGGCGTAACTTTCGGCGAGCGTACAGCCATACGTTGCAATCGCCTCAAAATCGGCGCACGTGGCTTGCGTAACACAGGGCGCAAGCGTAATCCAGCCCGCTTCGGCCAACTTTTTTAAAGCGGCCTCGGTCGTTTGGCAACGCTTGGCCAAAAGTTTGACAGGAATCGGTGCCGTCGCCGTTTGTAACGCCTCGGCCAATCGCGCGTGTAAATCGACCTGTTTTTGAGTGGGCTTAAGGAGCTTCTTCGAATGATTTTCCGCCTTCGTAGGTGTATCAGCGTTCGGGAGCGGAAACACGGCCGTTAACGACAACACCGGTTTTTTTCGTGCTGGCGGAGCCGTATAGCCCCAGCCAGCCAAACCCAGCACAATTAAAGGCTTCACCCGCTCCGACACCTGATTGAGCGAGCACCCCAGCCGGTTTGCAATCGATTTGGCGGTGAGTCCTTTTTTTTCGGCGGCCAGCGCAGCCAGTAACGTCGCCAGCGTAGCATCGAGCTGTTTCGACGCTGTCGCGTCGGGCAATAAAAATAATCGCCGGGTCGTCGCCTCTAGTAAAGCGGCGGGTAGCGCGCACGTCATCACCTGCCCAATGGGGGCCGCATAATAAACACTCAGCCAGCGCAGCAAGGCCAAATAACGCGCATCAAACAACGGTTCCGGGTCAATAATTTCTGCAACCGGCTTAATGGCCTGCGTCAGCGGCGGCGGCGTCTCTGGTACCCCGGTCACAATCCCCGGAATCAACAACGCCTGACGTCCCAACGGCACCCGCACCAGCGTGCCGGGCGCAAGCGAACCAGCATCAGAGTACCCATCGGGCATCGCGTAAGTATACGTTTTACCATCCAGCGCCTGCGCCTCATGACGAATTAACACGTTCACAAAGCGTTGGGTCTGCTGGCCAGCGGCACTCGAATCAGCCGATAAAGCTAAATTTTTCGCATCAAGCGTCGCTGCGTTAGACCCCGTTGCTGATAATTCTGCAAGTAAACCTAATTGAATGCTCATAACAGCAGTTTATGGCATCATAGGCAAACGCGCATTGAATTTTCTAAAACTGTCTTAAAACAGTCCACGCCGCAGCTACACGCGCAGCGTTACAGCGCGTCTCGTTTCTGCCGTATCGCGCAGGCACCCAACAAATCTTACGTTTACAGTTAAACGCATCACGACCCCACCATATATAAAGAGGCCCGACTGCCATGACCTTAACTTACCCGCACCCAATTCGCGTTGCCCATAGCCCCGACGCCGATGATGCGTTTATGTTCTACGCCGCCCGCAGCGGTAAAGTTGATTTGGAAGGCCTGGTTTTTGAAGACGAACTCAAGGACATCGAATCCCTGAATCAGGCCTGCTTCGAAGGCACCTACGATCTAACCGCCATCTCTTACGCGGCGTACCCATTTGTGAAAGAGCATTACCGACTTTTAAGCGTCGGCAGCAGTGTGGGCGATAAATACGGCCCCGTGCTGGTGGCTAAACGCGAAATGACCCAGGACGAACTACGCAGCGCCAAAATCGGTGTCCCCGGGCTCAAGACCTCGGCCTATCTGGCGCTTCGGCTGTGGGATAACGACCTGAAACCCGAAAATCTCATCGTCACCCCGTTTGATCAAATCCTTGAAAAAGTGCAATCCGGCGAACTCGACGCCGGCGTAATTATCCACGAGGGTCAGCTTTACTTTGCCAAATCCGGCCTCACGCGCATCGTGGATTTGGGCGTCTGGTGGTTCGAGCTGACCAATCTGGTGCTGCCGCTGGGCGGCAATGCCGTTAAACGCAGCCTGCCCGAAGACGTTCAGATGGCCGTCGGCCGGGTGTTGCAGCGTAGTATTGCCTGGGCGCTAGAAACACCAGAGCAACGCAAAGAAGCCCTAAATTACGCCCTGCAATACGCACGCGACTTAGACCCAGCACTCGCCGACCGGTTTGTGGGCATGTACGTGAACGATTACACCCTGTACGGCGGCCCACCGGTCACGCGTGCGGTTAAACTGATGCTCTGGATGGGGCAGGGTATTGGCGTGATTCCCGAAAAAATCGTGCCAGATGTTCTGGAAATTGGTGAGCCCGCCCAAAACGCCTGCTGCGCAAAGGCCTAGGGTTTTAAAAGAAAGAATTTTCCGGTATGCCAAAACCGTTTGTTCCGCATCGATTACCGATTGAAGATCAGCTTGATTGGAGACAGTTATCGGGACCTTTGTCGCGAGCGACCAGCGCGGTCACAAGATACGATGAATGTACCAAAAGCCTACTTAATGCAGACCTGTTATTAGGTCCGCTATTAAAACGAGAAGCAGAATTATCCTCTAGAATCGAAGGAACTTTAGCAACGTTAAATGACGTATTTTATGCTGAAGCAGGAGCCATCCCAAAAACAGAAGAGATCAAGCACGACGTGCAAGAGATTCAGAACTATCAAAAAGCGTTATTAATGGGCAAAGATTGGCTTGAAGATAATCCGCTGAGTTTGTTGCTAGTGCGGCAACTGCACCAGATTCTGATGGATAGTGTTAGAGGGGCCGATAAAAATCCTGGCCAGATTAGAACCAATCAAAATGCGGTTGGCCGTAAAAGTGGTGGCGTGACGGAAGCCCGTTACTTACCGCCTTCGCCTGAGTTGCTACAAGAATTCCTAGAAAATTGGCAAGCATACCTTCAACAGCCGTCTGAAACACCTTTAGTACAAGCGGCAGTAATGTTTGCCCAGTTTGAGGTTATTCACCCATTTAGCGATGGCAATGGTAGATTAGGCCGTTTGTTAATTCCGTTATTTTTAAAAAAAATGGGAGTGTTAAACAGTCCGACGTTTTACCTGAGTGAATATCTGGAACAGCATAGGGAAGAAAACAACGACCGATTACTTGCCATCTCTGAAGACAATGATTGGCAGGGATGGGTTTTATTTTTTCTAGGTGCGCTAGAGCATCAAGCGAGTCAAAATTGTACAAAAGCCAATCTTATTACCCAACTCTACAGCACGCTCAGGCAACCCTTCCAAAACGCCGCAAATTCACAACATGCAGCAGGCGTTCAAGACGCTTTTTTTACAGCCCCTGTTATGAGAATGAAAACATTACAGAATCAAACCAGAATTAAATCTAGAGCAACATTGTATCGAATCGTAGAAAAACTCCTAGATGCAGGATTGTTAAAAGTTTCAGAAAAAGCAGGTCAAAATGCCTCTTTATATTATTTACCTTCTTTGCTAGAGCTTCTTTAAAAATAGAAAGCTTAAAACTGTCTCATTATTTAAAAAAAATGAGACACTCATCCAAAAAGTGTCTCATCAATGAGACACAAAGCCTTATGAGCAAAATGCCCTCCATCCTCACCGTAATCCCTGCCCGTTACGCAGCAAGCCGACTCCCTGGCAAACCGCTCGCCGACATTGCGGGCAAACCCATGATCGTCCGGGTACTGGAGCGCGTTTTACAGATTCCGGAACTGAATCAACGCGGGCCAATTGTCATTGCCTGCGATGACGCACGAATTCAGGCAGCCGTCGAACAGGCGGGCGGCACCGCCGAACTCACCAGCCCGCATCACGCCTCGGGCAGTGATAGAGTCTGGGAAGTCGTTGAACGCCGCGCGCAAAACGGCGAACACTACGACTGGATTCTAAATATACAGGGCGATGAGCCGTTACTATCACCAGAAGACGTAAACACGCTCCTAAAACGTGCAGCCGCAACACCAGCCTGGGATGCCTTTACGCTTGCAGCCCCGCTTGAAGACCCAGAAGCGTTTACAAACCCGAACGTGGTCAAAGTGGTTTTTGATGACAATAAACGCGTTTTATACTGTTCCAGAGCGCCAATTCCGTTCGATCGCAGCCAAAAGAATGGCGAGCGCGGGCCACTAGAACATATCTATCGCCATATCGGCCTCTATTTATACAAACCAGAGGCTTTAAAGCGCTTTACGCAAAGCCCTGCAAGCATACTAGAACAGCTTGAACAGCTTGAACAACTACGGTTACTGGCACTGGGCCTTTCGTTACATTGCGCAACAGTGCCTAATGCAGCCCCAGGCGTAGATACGCCAGATGATTTAGCGCGCGCGAGTGAGCTTTTTGTAAATCTCGGCTTGTAGGCTCAAGGCGATCAGTATGTTTCCGATATACTGAACCTATGACAAGAGCAACATTAGTAGGTTTGTCGGCTCTTTTGGCGATATTTTCAGCGAATTCGCTCGCCTATGCGGACCCGACGCCTCCCTCCGCCCCCGTAATGGATGCGGCAACCGCTGCATCACTCATTACAGCCGCAGAACATCATGTTTCTCAGCAGGCACACCCCGTTTATCAGCAAAAAACTGCTAAATCCACAATTATTGTCTATAAAACAGACGCTTCTGATGACGAACTCGAGCCCGTAGCGCTCAAACCCGTAAAACCGACAGCGACTCAAGTTGCAAGCACGGTCAGCGCCTCCAAAACGGTTTCTGCAATTGCAGCCGTTTCGGCCACAGACCCCGACCCCACACCCGCTGCAGACAAAACGCCTGCTAGCAATGGCACAGAGATTGAGCTGAACGGTAAAATCATCACCATTACCGCAACCAGCCCCAAGGCCAAAGCGCAAGTGGCCGCCGCCACGCCTGCGGCACCGGCAGCCAAGTTAACCGCAAGCATTAACAAAACAGTGCCCTCTAACACCGCTAAACACAAGGCACTCAGCCAGTTTATTCTGCGCTACAACAAAGCAGTGGGCCAGGCTGGCGCGCTGGTCATTGCAGATGCAATCATCAAGCACAGTGCCAAGCATAATCTGGATTACCGCACCGTCACCGGCCTGATTGCCGCCGAATCCGGCTTCAGACCCCGCGTTGTTTCCAGCTCGGGCGCAGTTGGCCTGGGGCAGCTTAAGCCGTCCACGGCTAAAACGCTTGGGGTTACCAACCTGTACGACCCGTTCGAGAATCTTCGGGCCGCCACCGGCTACTTACGCGTCCTGATGAACCGCTACAACGGCAGCCTGCAACACGCGCTAGCCGCCTATTTAATGGGGCCTGGAGCGGTACGTAAGGGCGGCATCACCTCGGGCGCAAACGCTTACATTAACCGTGTCAATAAACTGGCTGGCCAGTTTGGCACCGTGTTGCAAGCAAACGGCGTTCGTTAATCTCGCTTACATACCTTCAAGTTTCACGCAAGCGTCACGAGAAATCGTGGCGCTTAGCGTAAGATGTATTCGAGCGCTCCAGAATTACGCATCAGGCAACAGGCCTCCCTGCTATACTTTTTGGGCTGCTATGACTTTTTACCGTTTCTCTGATGTATAGGCGATGAGCGCATGACTATTCTGGAACAATCTTCGACCCCTTTAACCGCGACGCCTGTTTTTGACGCCATTGAAGCCCGACGCTCGGTAAAACATTACGATCCGGCGTTTACCATGCCTCAAACCGACATTGATACTTTAAAGCGCCTCGCGATGTTATCGCCCACATCGTTCAACATCCAGAACTGGCGCTTCGTGTTGGTGCAAAACCCCGAGCTTCGGCAAAAACTGCGCGCCGCCGCGTGGGATCAAAGCCAGGTAACCGAGGCCAGCTTGCTAATTTTAATCTGCGGCGATATTAAAGCTTGGCAAAAACAACCCGAGCGTTATTGGGCTAACGCGCCGCAAGCCGCACAAGCACAACTCATCCCGATGATTCAACAATTTTACGAAGGCCGAGAAACCGTCCAACGAGACGAAGCCATGCGCTCTGCCGGCATTGCGGCCCAAACCTTAATGCTTAGCGCCAAAGCCATGGGCTACGATAGCTGCCCAATGATAGGCTTTGACCCCAAAGCCGTGGCCGAGCTGATTCAACTGCCCGCAGATCACGAAGTGTGCATGATGCTGGTGATTGGCAAAGCCCTAAAACCGGCAAATCCGCGCGGCGGCCAATTACCCGTTAACGAAGTCTGGCTGCAAGACACGTTTTAACGCCTTTTATGCGCTATACTGTAAATTATGTTTAAAAAAAGTTTTCTCCTGATTGCTGGCCTGATTGCGCTGGTGGCCGGATTATCCTTTTCGGGTAACTTGTTTGCGCTCAAGCAGCTTCCGTCCAGTTACGATTCCGGACTCACGCTGGACAAAGCCCTTGAGGACAAATCCACGCCGGTGCTGGTTGAGTTTTACACCGATACCTGCCAAACGTGCAAAATCGTGACGCCGATGGTGCACGAAGCCGTAACGCCCATGGGCGAAAAACTCCGGCTCGTGATGGTGGATGCCGACGACCCGGCCAACGCTGGATTCGTGAACCTGTTTGGCATAGACGAAGTACCCACCTTGGTGCTGTTTGACTTTGGGCGCATGAAAAAAACGCCCCTGCCGCTTAGCGAACTGGGCTCGGTTAACGCCATACGACAAACCGTAACCAACGCGCTAAACAAAACGCAGCCATTAAACCCAGACGGTCAGCCAGCGCCCGCGCTAAGTCCAGAACCTGAATCCAGGCAGCCTGAGCCCAAACTTGCAAGTTAACAAGCCCAAGCTGCAAGCCGCCTTATTGCAGCACGTTAAGCTGGCCAATTGCCGTTTTTTCCAAACCCTGGATCATGGCAATTTGCGCATTTAAACGCGATTTTTCGCCCTGCACGTTTTCGAGTTGCGCAAGCCCGCTGGCTGCGTGCGGCTGCTGTTGGCCCGATTTACTGGTTGCCATAAGCCGTGCTAGCACCGAGCTAACCTGAGAATCTGTGCCCTGCAGTGCAAACCGTCGCGCCTGCTGCTGCTTTACAAAATCCTCCATCGAGCGGGCTTCGTCTGTTTTTCTTCCCGCATCAAACAGATCATCCGCCGTTAAAAACGCGTCGTAATTGTGCTTGCTGGTTTGTTTTTCGCCGTAAGCGCTGGTTTGGTTGCTGCCAAAATTGGCGCCAAACATATCAAACGGGTTGTGCGTGTTATAGCCACTGGATTTAGCTGCACCAAAGGCGCCCGATGATTTACCCGAAAACCCGTTAGGCGTCTCGGATGATTTATCCGATGATTTATCCGATGATTTATCCGATGATTTACCCGCCGATTTAGCTGCCGCCGAAGCACCCGAATTAAAACCCGCAGCCGTAATGGTCGCGGTGGCCCAATTGCTGGGCGCGTGGTTAAACCGATTCAGTTGTGCGTCCGCCATGGTGTTACCTTATGCTCCTCTTCTTTGCTCCTGGATTTTTGTCTTAATCTCGACTGACCAACAATTTTTTCCTGTAGAACCCCAAACTTGCATTGACCCAAAGGTGCAAATGCATCGTTCACTGTGTTGACTGTTTTCTCTGTTTTCAACGTCTTCAACGCTGTCTGCGCCTTGGGCCAACGGGAGTAGTCTCGTTGTTCACACACCCAACTGGATTCGACAATGCGATCATCAGGCCCCATGCCAACCAAAACTGGCTTGCTCCCAGGACCAACCGAAGCACGCATTTAACCAATGCATTTAAAGCGTGTAAAGCGCTTGCGCTCTAACCCTCACAATGCGTCAAAACCAGGTTATGCTCTCCCGGGTGTCTCTCTCCCGCTTTTTAATTTTTAGGTTGGGTCTTATTCTCTAAATCAATAAAAAAAACCAGCCGGGCAATCTTGCGTATATCCGCTTTAAAACGCACAAAACGTTACATTTGTTTAAATAAACAACTCTATAAACGGACGCGCTCACCTTGAATTTAGCCTTTTAACCCTAGCCCTTTATACATAACACCTGCTTTAGCGTATGGACCACCTCAACCAAATCCTGCTGAGCTTGCATCACCGCATCAATATCCTTATACGCAGCAGGGGTCTCATCCAGAACATCTTTATCCAGCCGGCATTCAACGCCCTGCATGGCCGCCGCATGGTCTTCTAACGTAAAGGTTTTCTTGGCTTCTGATCGAGACATCCTACGCCCTGCACCGTGAGCGCAGGAATGAAAACTTTCGGGGTTTCCCTTGCCCCGCACAATGTAGGATTTTGCCCCCATCGAGCCCGGAATAATCCCCAATTCGCCCGTCTTGGCGCTTACCGCACCTTTGCGCGTCACAATAACCTCGCAGCCAAAATGGTACTCTTGCTGAACATAATTATGATGACAGTTAATCGCCTTCTCTGCCTCAACCGTCACTAACAACCGCGGAAAAGCCTGCTTTAACACTTGCAGCACCGCCTTAATCATTAGCTTACGGTTTAGCGCCGCATAAGATTGCGCCCAATGAACCGCCTGCACGTAAGCATCAAAATTGGGCGTCCCCTCGGTTAAATAAGCCAGGTTTACGTCAGGCAGATGCAGAAAATGGCGCTCCATATCTTTGCGAGCCGCCTCGATAAACCGAGACCCAATTTTATTGCCACCCCCCCGCGAACCCGAATGCAGCATAATCCAAACATTGTCTTGCTCATCCAGGCAGAGCTCAATAAAATGATTCCCGCCGCCCAGTGTCCCAAGCTGCCGAAGCATATCGATAGGCTGACTGGCGTCCTTGACCACAAGATACTGTTCTAACAGGTGCTTGATGTTGTCCTGATAGCGCTCGGTAAAAGCGTCCAGCTCGGCTCCAACCACATGCGCGGCATCAACGTGCTGATTAAACCCAATCGGCACCGCCGCCTCAATGGCAAGCCGCAACGGCTTTAGGTCATCGGCCAAATCGTTGGCATGTAACGAGGTTTTCTGAGCCACCATGCCGCAACCAATATCAACGCCCACTGCCGCCGGAATAATCGCGCTGCGGGTCGCGATTACACTGCCTACGGTAGCACCTTTGCCAAGGTGACAATCTGGCATGGCGGCCACGTGTTTAAAAATAAAAGGCAATTTAGCCAAGTGCATCAGTTGCGTCTGGGTCGCTTCGTCAAATTCAACACCTTTGACCCACGCCTTGATGCCCGCTTGACCGGCTTGTATATATTCGTAATTCATACTGCGTCTCAAAAAAATAACAAATAACGCAACTTGCTGCTTTAGGTGCGGCCAAAAGCTATCGCCTGGTAAAAACAAACCCAAGATGAACCATCGGTGGTGGGTATGTTGTATGTAAACGCAGCTAAAGCGTCCGCCTAACAGCGGTAAGACAGCTATACGTTATGTTTTTGTAAAAGCTGGTGCCCATGACGAGATTCGAACTCGTGGCCTCCCCCTTACCAAGGGGGTGCGCTACCTCTGCGCCACATGGGCATGTATTATTTGGTTATTTTAGTGCAAACAAAATCCATTAAGTCTTGACGGCTTGAGCCAGGGAATAAATCAGACCACTGAGTTGATTTATGAAGTTTGATCGATGTTTCAGAAGTTCCTTCACCGTATCCAAGCTCTTTAAATTGCTTAGTTCTACAATTATTTTCTGATAGCGTAAAACCTGTTTCATTTTTTCCGACACGCTTAGTAGTGGTTCTTATAATATCTCCATTGCGGGTTGCAGTTAGAAGGTAATAATTTGCAAATCCCTCTGTGCGATATATTTTGGGTGAAACAGCAAAAGCTGGATAACACACCAAAGCAGTTAATAGAGAAATCAAAACCTTAATATACATATCTTAATTTAAAACAACTGATGATGGCGAAACCATATTAAGGGTGGATTAAATTGGGTAGGGCTGGATTCGAACCAGCGTAGCTCACGCAACGGATTTACAGTCCGCCCCCTTTAGCCACTCGGGCACCTACCCATTAGGTTTAACAAACGGAGCATTAGCAGGGGCAACCGTCATTAACGCGCAACCACGCTCGGGTTTCAAGTCCGCGCATCGTTTGTAACGTGCGTTCGCCTATTTTTTTATTTGTCTGGCTGTAAGTGGTACAGTACTTAAGAAAGAAACGGCCTGTAAGCTTTAAAATTACCAAGATTTACAAAAACGAGCACTAAAATAAAGCAATTATGCAACCACTAAAAGTATAGACTCTGAATGCTGACTTTGCCTGACGAAAATTTACTTTACTATCCATTACAGAATAATTGTCTGAAAAAAAGTTTAAACCCTCAAATAAATTTAAAATAGGTTACGCGTCATTAACCATAGAGCCACGACCATGCCGACCAACGCCCCTGCTACCCCCTCAGCTAGCCCCAACCAAACCAAGCCCATAGACTTATCGCACCTCACCTCTAAACTCTGGCAAGATCGCGACGAGTACATCATGTTCCGTATTGCCAAGCGCGTGGCCGCCTTAACCGAAGGGTTAAAGGCCAAAGACCGTGCCCCGTTACTAATGAGCATGGGCGCCCCCACCTGTAAACCGCCCCAAATTTTGCTCGATAAAACCAAAGCCCTGCTCGATGAACCTGGGCTCGATACGTATTCAACCTCGAGCGGCGAACTGTTTTTTAGGCAAGCAGTTGCAGAGCGCATGCAAAAACGCTTTGGTGTCAGCATCGATCCGGTGAAAGACGTCTGCTCGCTGGTGGGCTCAAAAGAGGGCCTTGGTAATATTTTTCGGGGCCTGATTACCCCTAACCTGGACCCCGCCCAGCAGGATATTATTTTAACCCCCGATCCGGGCTACGCCTCGTTTAAAGAGGCCATTAGCGGTGCAGGGGGCTATTGCTACCCCATTGCCCTAAAACCCGAAGACGACTACAAACCCAACATGGACGCCCTGTGGGCACAATTAATGGCCGAGGGCATCGCGCCAGAGCGCATCAAGGCGGTCATCATCAACTACCCCAACAATCCCATTGGCGCCACCGCCCCCCGAGACTACCTTGAGCATGTGGTGGCGTTTGCGCGCAAACACAACATTTTGTTGATTAGCGACCTGGCCTACGCCGATTTAGTCTTCCCGGGCTGCCCGCTGCCCACCAGTATTCTCGAAATCGAAGGCGCGAAAGACGTCGCAATTGAATTCCACAGCCTGAGCAAACCCTACGCGATGACGGGCTGGCGCATTGGCTTTGCGGTCGGTAACCCATGGGCCGTGCAACTGCTGGCCAACGTCAAATCCACCCTCGATAGCGGCATTTTTAAAGTGCTGCAAAAAGCGGGCGCGTTTGCCTTAACCAGCCCCGAGTGCGACGCCTACATTCTGGAAAAAAACGCCGAATACGCCCAGAATCAGGCGCAAATGCTTGAGGGCTTTAAACAGCTCGGCTGGCCGATTGAGCAGATGCAGATTCCGCAAGCGACGTTTTACCTGTGGCTGCCCGTGCCGCCTCGGTACAACACGCACGCCGAACCCGATGTTGTTTTTGCCAACGAAATGCTCGAAAAAAGCGGGATTGTAATTGTACCCGGCACCGCGTTTGGTCAATATGGCGCAGGCTACTTCAGGCTCTCGCTGGTGCTCGATGCCGCACGCCACCAACAGGTGATTGACCGCATGCGCCAAGACGGATTTACCTACTAATCGCGCATCTGCGCCATAAATTGCTCGAAGCGCCTAACACAGTAAAAAGCTTCCAGCTAAACTGGACTTGTTTTTTCAAAGCTTCACCACAGCGCGCGCCAGCCTTAAAACCGTAAACCCTATTGGCAGCACGGAATGTTTCTTGCAGAATGATCCTAATTGTTTCCTGAAAAATGAGTAAACGTATGACCGCAACACAAAACGCCCTCGCCAAACGCTACGCCAAAGCCCTCCTCACCCAATCGCTCGAATCGGGCCTGGATGCGGCCGCCTTAAACGCCGACTTACAGGCACTGGCCAACTGGTTTACCAGCACGCCCGATGCGCAAACCTACTTTGAGCATCCTGCCGTTGCGCAAACCGCAAAAATTAACCTGGTGCAACAATCGCTCTCGCAAGCGCTTCACGGCACCATTACCCGCCTGTTTACGCTGCTCATCCAAAACGGCCGCGCGCGCCTGCTGCCCGCCGTCGCAGAAGCTTACCGGCAGTTACTTAACGCGCACATGGGCGTGATTGAAGGCCAGTTAATCTCGGCCACAAAACTCGATGCCGCAACGCAACAAGCCATTGCAGAAACCCTGAAAACCAAACTGGATGCCCGCCAGGTGACACTGCAAAATCAGGTCGATCCCGAAGTGCTTGGCGGCGTTAAACTGATTTTTGGCGATCAGGTGATTGACGGCACCTTGAGCAGCCAGCTGAAGCAGCTCGAAGCGCAACTGATTGCAGCCGGCTAGCCCACACATCATTGACACGCCCCAAGAGAGATTGGATTTAGCGCCCATGACCAGTCAAGCAGCCATTAACGCCGAAATGAGCATCCCAGACATTGTGGCCAAATACCCGGCCACGCGCGAGGTGTTTGAACGTTACGGCCTGACCCAGATTGAAGACTACAAAGCGCTCCAGTTTGAAACGTTGCTGGCCACCAGCAAGGTACAACAATGGGATGTCCCCGAGGTACTGCGCGCACTTAACGCCGCAGTGCACTAAGCGAGCCACGCATGCATTTTTTTACGCTAGGTAACTTTAAACCGGCTCAAATAAGTTATGATCCTACTATTAAGCCGCAACAGGTATTTTTGAAACACCTGGACGCTTTGTTACCTGATCAGACGCAAGGCTACATCGAGCTTCGGGCGCTTACGCGTGCAACAATAAAAAATCCCCTTCTCGGCGTGAGAATTACCCGAGCATACGACAATAACAACGAGATTCAAGTTGACTTACCGCGCGGCAAGCAATCTTTAAAAAAATTTGCTCAAACAGTAGCAAATCATGAACTTCTTAAACTCGCTTAATGCGATTACGCCACGACTGACAGGATGAACGCTGCAATGCACACGCGGCTGACCCCAAATTTGCCCGACTGCCCGTTACAGCATAGTCGCCTAGCTTAATTATGGCTAAAAACAATTGCACGGCAGTTATCCTAGTTAATTACAAGCAGCCCACTAAAACCTTACGCTGTCTGGCCTCTCTGGCGCAGCTCAACCTGCCCGCAGGGCATCACGTCAGCAGCTACGTGGTCGATAACGCCTCGGGCGAAGGGTCATTAAAGCTGCTTCGGCGTTATCAAAATACACCAGGCTACATGTTTCAGCTCATCGAGAGCGAACATAACCTGGGCTTTGCGGGCGGCGTTAATCTGGGGATTCAAGCTGCGCAGGCGCAATGGGGCCAAGCGTTACATAGCGTTTGGCTGCTTAATAACGATACCACCACCCACCCAGACGCCCTGCTGGCGATGCTTGAGGCCCTAAACGCGCCAGAGCCCGGACCGCGCGCCGTGATTGGCTCTAAACTGGTATACCCCGATGGTCGGTTTCAGCAGGCGGGCATTGAGCTTAATTTATACACGGCAGGCGCGCGCGGCCTGCGCGAACCTAAAAAAGACGCCCCCTTGCGCGTTAACGCAATTTCGGGGGCTAGCATGTTGATTCCGGCAGACGTGCTTGAGACGCTAGGCCCGCTGGACGAGCAGTATTTTTTATACTTCGAAGACATTGCCTACTGCCTTAAGGCGCAGCAAGCCAACATTCCGTGCTGGCTTGCGCCGCGCTCGCGTGTTTACCACACCGAAGGCGCGGCCACCGGCAAAGGCAGCCTGCTCGCCAGTTATTACGCCGAACGCAATCGCCTGTGGTTAGTGCAGCACTATGGCAGCAGGTTACAGCAAAAAACCGCGCAGCTTTACACACGGTTTCGCCTCTGGCGAAGCGGGCAAAAAGCAAAAAAGCACCCCGAGCGGGCCGATTGGGCTAGAATACAGCAACTGGCAGTTCAACACTTTCACCAAGGAATCACCGGCCCGTGCCCAACCCCGGAAGTATTCACTAAAATCAGTCCGACAGATTAGCATTTGCGCAGAATAACATTCACTAAGAATCATTTAAAAAAGTAGCATTAAAGAAAATTGAGCGGATTTAATAAGGTTACTTCTTTATAAATAAGCCTTACAGAAAGATAAAAAGCATTAGGACATGCACTATGGTTTCTATCAACGATACTCGCAGCAAAGCACTAAAACAACAATTCTTCCAGCCAAGCATGGAGCATTCTATTAAAAACGAGGCTCCTCCTCCGCGCCTTTTTTTTGAGCAAGGTAAACCTATTACTGCTGAAAGCCTGTTTAATCTAGCTGATATACTTGCCTATCCACCAGAAAGTAAAAACGATACTGAACTCGATAAACTTTGCCGTACAGTGGGACTCGCGGCAGGCGGGGGAAACTTTAAGCTTAAAAACATACTTAAGGGCTTAACACTAGGGCATTCAACAAGTTACGATAAATGGGACTTAGAAGGCTTTTTGTCTCAAGAACTTAATGTAGATTGTTTTCAACGACGTGCAGATAAAGCATTAAACAATTTAATTGATCATATCCAACTCTATTACCACCAAAATAAGGAAAAACTGAGATAACTGCCCCTCAGATTTCACCCAAAGCTTTAATTCTGGCGGGCGGCTCGGGGACCCGCCTGCGCCCCTTGACGCACGCCATGCCCAAACAGCTGGTGCCCGTGGCCAATCAACCCATTTTGCATCACGTGCTCAACAGCATTGCGGCTGCAAACATTCAAGACATCGGCATTATTACCAACCCCGAAACCGCCCCCCAAATCGAAGCCTCGGTTCGTGCCTGGCAAGCGCAGCCCGAGCAAAGCCACCCCAATAAACGACCCGAATGTGTCTTTATTGCGCAAGCAAAGCCCCTTGGCCTGGCGCACGCGGTTCAGTGCGCCCAGGCGTTTTTGGGCAACGCGCCCTTTGTAATGTATCTGGGCGATAACCTGATTAACGTCGATCTGGATGCGCTACTTAAAGCCTTTTTAGCTGCGCCAGAGCAGGCGGCCTCGCTTTTGCTCAAGCACGTCGAGCATCCGCAGCAGTTTGGCGTCGCCGTGCTCGATGATGCCGGCCGCGTGAAACAGCTCATCGAAAAACCCAAGCTGCCCCCAAGCCATTTGGCGCTAGTGGGGGTTTACCTGTTCAGGCCCGCCATTTTTAACGCCATAGCGCAAATCCAGCCCAGCGCGCGCGGCGAGCTCGAAATCACCGACGCCATCCAGAAGCTGATTGACCTGCAACACGCCGTCCACGCCTATATACACCCAGGCTGGTGGCTAGATACGGGCAAAAAAGATGATTTGCTCCAGGCCAGCCAAGTCGTTTTGTCAGAATTAACCCCCAAGGCCCTCCCTGACGATCTTTCGCAAACCCAAAGCACGCTTAGCGGCGTAATTCATCTTGGCAGGCAATGCATCCTGAATCACTGCACCATTACCGGCCCCGTCCTGATTGCAGACCACTGCACCCTGAATCACGTAACCATTGGGCCCAACACCAGTATTGGCCACCACGCGCAACTTAGCCACTGCACCCTGCAAGAGAGCGTACTGCTAGACCACTGCCAAATTAACGGTTGGCCCGCCCGCATTACGCACAGCCTGATTGGCGAAAACGTCCTGCTCAACGGTAATGCGGGTGTTAACATCACGGGCAACGCGCTTGGTGAGCAGCAACTCGTTCTGGCTAACGATTCCAGACTCGACTGGCAGGTTTAGACTCACTTAGGGGGGACCAGCCCACGCTTAAAGCCTAAGCACGCCAACGGCGAGCAACTACACTTTAGGGTGGCTTGTTGCAAACGCTAAAAGCACAGTCTAAACAGAGATTTACGCCGGCCTGCGTGTATAATCTACGGTTTTAACGAGTTTATTCAATGAATAAACGATTAACGCGGTCAGCTTTTCAGTTTGGCGGCCAAGGCGATATGGGTCAAATTTGTCGCATCTGCCAAGGCAGGGATCAATCCTAAATAGAGGACCCTTGCCCGGATTCCGGCGATAGCCTCTCCCCGCGCAGGCGGGGAACGGAATGACGTTTTTTGTGAACGTGTAATCTGAACCCTGCGACTGCAAGTCAAAGACTTAGGTTTCAAAACGCTTTCCCTGATTGCATTCTGAATATCTCTGCATCAAGAACACCAGGGGCGTTAAACCTAAAGCTGATTTACCTATCTCAAGCGCTAAAGTGATGGTACGTTTTGGCAAGCGTCAATTGCGTCAGACTCGCAGCACCGGCGTCGCGATCGCTTAAGTGACGAATCCAGGCCCCCGGCGTTCCCGCAAGCACACGCCCAATTACAATAAACCCCTCTGGCACGGCGGCATACGCTGGGATCGTCCCGACCAGCTCGTAATCTTCGCCCCCATAAAGCACCCAATCCTGCACCGAAACCTGCGCCTGTTCGGCAACGCTCATCAGGGCGCTATCCACCAGATTTTCCGACATCTCAACTTCTAACCTTACCCCACTACCTTCCGCAAGCTTAATCAGCGCGTCTGCTAGGCCATCACTACTATCCATCAGGCTATAACGCGACATCGTTTCTGCAAGTGCGCGCCCCTTGGCAAGTTGCGGCACAGGCATTCGATGCGCGTTACGACATCGAATCAGGGCTGCTTGCCCTTCGGTCGATAACGCGCCCAACGCCTCGGTTGATTGATGCTGTAAAGACCACAATCCGGCCGCGCTCAAGCCGTGTGGCCCGCTCATTAAAACCTGATCGCCCGGCTGCGCCGCGTTACGAAACCCCGGGGTCTGCCCAGCAGGAAGTACACCCGTAACCGTAATATTGACGACCCAAACCGGACTAGCCACTGTATCGCCGCCCACAACATTGGGGCTATACGGCCTAAGCGCCGTCTGGCACGCCCGAATCCCTTCGTAAAACGAAGTAATATTCGCTGCATCAGCATGCACAGGTATACCTAACGAGACCAACACATGCTGCGCCTCTGCGCCCATGGCCGCAATATCGCTTAAAGCACCTGCAAAGCACTTCCAGCCCACTTCGTAAGGGCTCAGGTACCCAAAATCAAAGTGCTGACCTTCAATAAACAAATCCGTCGATAAAACCTGGCGCCGCTCAGGGTCCCAGTAGGCGTCATCGCTTAATTCGTTCCCCACAGGGCCCGCAAAACGGACAAACGACTGGATAAGTTGTGATTCACACAGCATAAAAACCTAATAAGGGAGCAAATTAACTTTTGAATAAAGCGTTTTGGTCGCATTTTTCAGGGCAGTTGCTCGTTATTATTCAAAAATTTATCATTTGCGGATTAAAGCAGCGTAATTAAGGTTTTGTATCAAGGCAGCCTGAGTAAACACCGAGTATACTCATTTAAAACCCAAGACCTTCGATAAGTTGTGCGTCAATCTTAAAAAACGTTAAGAATACGCTAAGGGACACGCATGTTGCTCAATGGTTTCCAGCTCCTGATGGCTCAACGTATCGCCAAACACGTGCAGGCGTAGCGCGTTCGTCATGCCGCTAAAAGGCGTTTTACCGGCGCAATACACCACCGTATCGCCCAAAGCAACCTGCTGTTGGGTTTTTAGGGCAAGCTCGGCGTGGTGCAACGCGGCATCGGTATGGGTACTGGGCGGCAAAACCATCGGAACCACGCCGCCATAGAGCGCCATCAGGCGGGCCACGCCCGGCTCGGTGGTAAAGGCATAAATCGGCAAGCGCGGTTTGCGTTTGCTAATACGCCGCGCCATAGACCCCGAATACGAGAACACCACAATCGCGGTGGCTTGCGTGCGCTTGGCGGCAAGCGCTGCGGTTTGGGCAATCGTATCGTAAAACGAGCATTGAATATCCTGCTGCTGGTGCTCGGCATCACGGCCTTCCTGGGTGTAGCGCAAACGACGCTCATCAACGCCTTGCCAATCCGGCAGCTCCTGCTCACAAGTGGTTAAAACACGCGCCATGGTGGCCACAGCCTCTACAGGGTAAGCGCCCACCGCACTTTCCGCCGAAAGCATCACGGCGTCGCTGCCATCAATCACGGCGTTTGCCACATCCGAAACTTCTGCGCGCGTCGGCACCGCGTTATGAATCATTGATTCAAGCATTTGCGTGGCCGTAATCACGGGCTTTTGCGCCAGATTCGCTTTTTCAATCAGGCGTTTCTGGATCATCGGCACGCGCTCCTGTGCCAGCTCAACGCCCAAATCGCCACGAGCAACCATTAGGCCATCGGTTTCTTTTAAAATTTCGTCAATCGCGTCAATGGCTTTAGGCCGCTCGATTTTAGCAATAATTTGCGGCAAACGCGCACCGGGTTCGGCGTTTTGCAGCATAAACGCCTTTAAGCCCTTAATATCGTCTGCGTTTTGCACAAACGAAAGGGCAATATATTCAAGGTTCTGCGCCATGGCAAACAGGCAATACGCTTTGTCGCGCTCGGTAAGCGCCGCAATGCCGCTGCTTAAATTGGGCACATTAATGCCTTTTTTCTCTTTCAGCAAACCGCCGCGCAACACCTGGCAGGTCAGGACTTTATCGTCTGCGTTTATCCCTGTGGCTTCAATCACATCCAGGGCCAAATTCCCGTCATCGAGTAGTAGCCGGTGGCCAGGCGCAAGCACCGCAACCAGCTCGGTATTAGGCGTGGTAATATGCTGCGCCGTACCGGGCATTTTTTTGGCCGACAGCAAAACTTTATCGTGCGCGTTAAGCGTGACCGGCTCGTGATTTTCAAGTTCGCCCACCCGGAACTTGGGGCCTTGTAAATCGCCTAAAATGGCCACCTGCTGGTGCAATGCATCGCTTGCCGCTCGAATATCAGCCACGATTTCGGCAAGTCGTTCCATGGTTGTAGCGTGCGAAAAATTAAGCCGAAACACGTTGACGCCGGCCAAAATCAGTTCGGTGATTTTTTCGGGCGTGTTGCTGGCAGGGCCCAGGGTCGCGATAATTTTGGTAAGGCGCACCGGTCGTTTAGACATCGGCATTTCAGACTCGCTGGCGTGCATCATAAACTTTCTCTGGTTGACGAACAAAACACTAAAACAGACGGGCTTAAAACTAGACTATTTAAAAAAGTAAATCGTATCCTTAAGGGTGTTGATTTACTAAAAAAGGCAAAAACAACGGCGCGCAAGCATTTAAAAAAGGCGTCTGGGGCTTCAAGCGTAAGGCCAACTCAATCATAACTAACGGTATGTAAACTCGTTGACCCGAACCGCTAGACGAAGGGGGGGGCCGCGTAAGCGGCTCACTGTTTTGTTCGATTTACTGAATTATTCACGCTTGACGCGCGCCAGCCATACCTGTGCCTTGCGCCATAAAAAAACAGCGCGCCTACAAAACAGCAGCTAAGCCTATTCTATACTAAGCGCAACATAAATAGCACCCAGCATTAAGCAGCAAGCGACCCAAAAGCACGCTAAGCGCGAGCTTACAGCGTGATTTTTGACTGTTAAGCCCTGGCTAAACGCCAGGCGTATGCCAAAATACCGGTGGCAACCGACACATTCAGCGAGCTCACCTGGCCCGCCATGGGGATTTTGACAAACACATCCGCCTGCTCGGCCACCAACCGCCGGATGCCCTCGCCTTCACTGCCCATCAGCAGCACGGTCTGCGCCGGCCAATCCACCTGCGGGTAAAACACGGCCTGCTCTGCATCGCCATCGGCGGCAACCACCCAGGCCCCGGCCTGCTTAAACTGCTGCAGCGTGCGCGCCAGGTTAGTTACCGCGTACACCGGCACAAACACATCAGCCCCGGCTGCGGTTTTAGCCACAACCGCAGAAAGTTTTGCGCTGCCATGTTTAGGAATCACAATGCCCACTGCACCTGCGCCCTCTGCAACGCGCAATATCGCGCCCAAATTACGCGGATCACTCACCGAATCCAGTGCAAACAACAACAGCGGGCGCTGCTCGGCTTTACAGTGGGTAATGGCTTGCAGCAGCGGCAAAATATCTTCCTGGCAATGCGGCAACAACACTTGCGCCACAACGCCCTGATGCGCCTGAGTAGAACGATTGCCCGAAAACCCCGCGCTTTTGGCCAGGGCATCCAGTTGATCCCGACTGAGCAACGTTACCTGCACGCCCGCCGCCTGCGCCTGTTGCGCAAGCGCGTTTAGCCGGGGATTCCCCTGCTGCAACGACAACACCTGAATCATCTCGGGGTGCGCGGCGAGCAAATGCTGTATGGCGTGTTTGCCTACCCGCAAAACGGTTTCGGCTGAGGCGTCGCTTCTCATCATGCCCTGTATTATTCAGCAAGTCTGCGCAAAAGCAAACGCCTGTGTTCCCTTTAGCAGGTAACAATCCCGATCATTCACGCGATAAAGCCAAACGCATTCGTCAGGCATAGCCGTTAAAGCGCGCATGAGCAGACTCAGCTGCAACAAACCCTTGCGTTAAAGTTAAGGTTATCTCGCTTTAAGCCCAGACCATGGCATAATGTAAAAGGCTCAGCGGCCTGGCACGTTTAACAGGCTGGTAAGTTTAACTGGTAAGTTTAATAAGTTTAACAGATTAGTGTGCCCAGCGCACCTGCCCGCTCTGCTTTAATCTAACTCTTGCGTTACTTCTTTTCTTGCGTTTCTTCTTTAAATTTAGATTGCGTTACGCCCTACGATTTTTAAACTATGACGACTCAGATTCCCGAAAATCGCGAAACCAGCACCCCAGAAATTTTTTACCCAACGGCGGCCGCCGTTGCGCAATTCTCGCAAACCCTGGCCGAAACGCCGGACGCCATTGGCATCCAGATGGCGGTGACGGGCGGCGGATGCGCCGGGTTGCAATACGACATGAAGCCTTGCTCAGAGGTACCCGCAGGATTTTTGGTACAAAAAGCAGGCGACGTCACGTTTTACATTCATCCGGTGGCGGCAGCTTATTTAAAAGACACCGTGATTGATTACTCCAAGGATCTGGTTGATGGCGGGTTTAAGTTCAAAAACCCTAACGCCGCCAGTACCTGCGGCTGCGGCAGTTCGTTTGGTGTCTAGCGACTTTTAAAAGTATTAAGCAGGCTACTCATCGCTCAGGAAAACTCGCCCATTCAATCTATTTTTCTGAGTTTACAGCCTTTTATACGGGTTTTAATGAGCCCCGCTTGCCCTAATAACCAAGCGTAAAAACAGCCAGAGTTCATTTTTACAAGCTACATTTTTATAGATTCTTATTGATACCTACAGGAGCCTCACCCCATGTCAGAATCCGTCCTGGACGCTATGGATAGCCTGGTTAATCCCGAGACCTCGCAGAACGCGGCGGCAAACCCCGCGCCTAACCGTAATCTGGCCAACATCGACGAAACCAAACTGCTCGAGGTGATGGCCACGATGCGCCCCTACCTGCAAGCCGATGGCGGAGACGTTGAATACATTGGCACCACCGCAGATGGTGTGGTACAGGTCCGGCTGCAAGGCGCATGCGGCAGCTGCCCCAGCTCAACGTATACGCTTAAAATGGGCATTGAAGAACAACTGAAAATGCACGTGCCAGGCGTTACTGCCGTAGAGCAAGTCTAGCCCTTAGGGCGCTGCTGCGCTTATAGACGCGCTATATTCCATTAATTAAAAGCATCACAGCCTCAAGCACGCGCTCGGGGCTAATGTTTGCAATACACGCCGTTGCATCGCCGCCAGAAGGTAATGATTCATTACTCGTGCATGTTTTACGCTCGCACGGCCAGCACGCAAGCGCTTCGGGTGGCGTTAACGTAATAATTTGCGCTTGCATTGGCCCACGCGGCCCGGTGCGCGCAACCGACGTGGGCGCGTACAAGCCCACAATCCTGCAACCCAAGGCCGCAGCAACATGCACCGGGCCGGTATCGCCACCGACCACCACTTGCGTATGGCTCAAATAGGCCATCATCTCGGGCAACGAGAGCGTACCCGGAATCCCCACCACGCGCTCAAGCCCGCTGATATTCGCAACGCCAGCCATCAGCTGAGACACCAACGCAGTCTCTTCCGGGCCGCCTAAAATCGCCAAGCGTGCATTGGTATGGGTTAACAGCGACTGAATTAAGCCCAGCCAGGCGGACGCCGGCCAGGCCCGGTTCGGGCGCTTGCCGCCCACACCGGGGATTAGCACAATTTGCGCAGGCGCGGGCAACGCGCTCAACGCTATTTCTGGCGCACCAAGTTTTGGCACAAGCCGAGGCAACCCCTGAGGCCCGCTCTGCTCGACCTTCATCGCGTCATAACTTGCCTCGGAGAGGACCTGGGATACAAACGACGCCGAAGCCAGTGGCATAAAAAAATTTTCAACGGCGTGTATCCGGCATTGCTCGCGAGATTGCTCGCGAGATTGCTCGCGTGCCAGCGCGCCGGTTACAGCCGGTTTTTGTTTGCGGTATCGCGCAACCGGCGCTGGTTCTGCCCCGTGGCGCAAGCGCCTGAACGCATTAAGCCCCCAGAGTTGCAAACCGGATTTAACCGAAGGCTGCCAATTAACGCACCCCGCAAGCGGCAGCGTTGCCAGCCACAGCGCTAACGCCAGCTGCCTTGCAAAAGAACGATGCCAGGGCCAAACCTGGATGCGCGCGTCTACAGCCTGAATCACCGGGAAAAACACGGGCGAGCAAAGCCAGTGTAGCTTCAGGTCTGGATTTTCATCCAAAAGCCAGCGCGCCGTTGCCGAGGCGTGCACAAGATCGCCCAGCGCGCCGGTGCGAATTAAAAGCAATGACTTGCCAGAAGGGGATAAATCAGATAGCATCATGATATACATTCACGCTCAATCTAGTTTAGGTTAGGCTATAATGCGCCAAAAATACAGTCAGCGTTCGCGTTTTTAGGCCAGAATCCAATGATTTGCGTGTTTAACTATCGTGTATATAATCGCTTAACCCCTTGAGCTTAAATCATCTTCAGAGTAAGTTACTAATCAAGTCAAAATTTCAGTTTTGCTATTTTAACCTTCAACTTTGACCGCATATTAAAGCTTTTTTTAAATCCATAACATTCAAGTGCGCGAGAAAAATTGCATACATTTAATCCCAGGTTTTAAACAAACATTTTGCTAGAGAGCTGTTAGAGAGCTGAGACATTAACCTTAACGCCCCGCTAATTCAAAGTTGATAGCCATAAAAAGTCCATGATTTAAGTCGTCCGTTATTTGCATCTGTTTAGTATCCGCAGGGAGTCACGCCTTGGCCGCACAGCACCCACAGCAACTGGCAAATCCTTTGCCTGGCAAAGCCAAAGCGCCTAAGCACCTGGCGTCCATGACCCTCCCTATGCTGCCTGCGGCACGGATTAAACCGCTGCACCCAGAGCATAGCCACCCCGAGCAGCGCAACAGAACATCTGCCGAGAGCGTCTTAAACAATCCCATTCGTCTGCGCCAACAGCAATCTAAACAAGGTCGTGGTTTTCGGCAAAAACTAAGCCAGCTCACCACCACCGTTTTGCTCATTGCCGTTTTTACTTATGGTTGCATCGCAAGCGGCGGTAACGCAGCATCGTTAATGCGCCTGCTTAAAAAAGTACCGCAAGTCCAGGCGATTCATCACCAAACCCACGAAGAAGCCGAACTGTTAAGCCGCAAGCTACGCCAATATAGCCAATCCCAAGGCCGAGAAGCCCTGCTGAGAAACGCGCTTGACTACACCCGCCCCAACGAAGTCTTGGTACGCTTTCGGGTGGGTTAACAATCGCTTAAACCTGCTTAAAAGCATTATAAAAAGTCAGGGCCAGCACTTTGTAAGTGTTGGCCCTAAACGATTTAACTCATAAACTTTTTTGCGCTTTTGCAGATCAAAGCTTGAATTTTAAAACGCTCGAATCGCAACAGGCGATTACATAGCGATTTGATGACGCCCTTTAGCACGGCGGCGGTTGAGCACCTTGCGACCGTTGGCGGTTCTCATACGCGTTCTGAAGCCGCTGACGCGGATGCGTTTGCGCTGGGTGCCTTCTAAAGTACGTTTCATAAAATTGAACTCCAAAAAAGCTTAGTAGCTAAAAACTTTAAGGTAAGTAAAAACGTGATGCGTCAAACCAAATCGCACAATATTCGTAAAAACTTGCCGTCGCAAACACGCACAAGCGCATGCATGAATCTAACAGCCGCAAGATGGACACGTTACGCAGGTATTATGCGCGAATCAAGCTCAGGATTCAAGCGCAAGCCAACAAGCCCCCTTAAATGTCATCATCTTGTTACGCAAGCATTACTGCAATACAGCCTTGCCTGCAAAAACGCTTCAGCCTCCCACCCAGAGGGCCGCTGAAAGATTTTGCACGCTTAACACGCGTTTACAAGCCCAGGCCGCGCTAAGGCGCGATACGTTAAGCCCCCAATCAGGAAGCCCCCAATCAGGCCTGCAACAAAAATGAGACTTGGTGCCAGCAACTATTTTGATGCACAGGGTTTGTGTACTATAATGCCGCAATCTGTAAACCAACTTAAAAAACGCCAACACACGGCACCTGCCTTAAAAGCAGCACAATTTAAGTAACCCCAAACACCCAAAAGCCAGCAATGGCGTACGATCACCTGGTACACAAAGCCTAATTCATTCGACAGCTTTATACGCCCCACTAAATCCGTCAGGCGCATCGCCTCACCTCATTCCGACATCCATCAAGCGTCCACCAAGAGAGTTATTTGAATGCCCTTTTTGACCCCTTCCGCCCTGTTTGTTGCGCTTCGTCCTAATAGCACCAAGCACTCCAGTCGCAAGCTTAGCCTGTTTGCAACGGGCCTGCTCGCAGGCACCCTGCAACTTTGCGCCTTGAGCCAAGGCTTATTGGCCTTTGCAGACCCAGCCTCAGAGGCACTTACGCCCGAGGAAGAAGCCAAACCCACCCCGATTTCTGAATTTGCACCCGAATCCACACGCCCCAGCGCAAGCCAACCCTACGATCAAGGGCTCACTATCTCCGATGTCGAAATCGCTGGCAACCGCCTGGTCAACGAAAACACCATCAAGGATGCCATGGCGATTCGCCCAGGCGCGCTTTACAGCCGCAACACGCTGCAACAGGATTTACGCCGCGTGTACGACATGGGCTACTTTACCGACAACATTAAAGCCACGCCGGTGGCCACCAACAAGGGTATCGTCGTACGCATCGAAGTCGAAGAAAACGCGCCGGTCACCCAGGTCAACATCGAGGGCAACAGCCTGATTCCAGATGACGAACTAATTGCGCTTTTTAAAACCCAAACCGGGATGCCCCAGAACGTCACGCAACTCAACGAGGCGATTAGTAAAATCGAGAAAAAATACGCCGAACAAGGCTACGTGCTGGCCAAGGTCACCTCGATTGCCGATGATCCCGACGGCTCGGTGAATCTTAAAATCAACGAAGGCACCGTCGATCACGTTTATTTTTCGGGCAATAAAAAAACCCACGAAGACGTGCTTCGCCGCAACATCACCACTGAAGCCGGCAAAGTATACAACGAGAACCAGATTAAAGACGACATGAAGCGCCTGTACAGCATTCAGGCCTTTAGCGATGTTCGTCGCGTGATTACCCCCTCGACCGATGACCCCAGCAAATTTGATGTCACGCTGGAAGTCGACGAAAAACGGACCAGCGCGCTATCGCTGGGCGGCGGTCTGGATTCCGGTACCGGTATTTTTGGCTCAGTCGGCTTCAGCGATCCAAACTTTTTAGGCCACGGCCAAGATGTTCGCTCCGTGTTCTCGGTGGGCTCCGGGGTTCTCTTCAGAGATCGCGATACGCAAGCCAGCGCCAGAACCTTCCAGTTTGAACTTGGCTGGAGCACGCCCAGCTTTTTGGGCACAGATAACGCACTCAGTAGCAGCCTTTACGGCCGTAACCTGGCCAGCTTTAACGTACCGCTGGGCATCGAGCGCCGCATCGGGGCCGAAGTCGGCTGGTCTCGCGCCATTAAAAATCATCCTAACCTGGCCTTTAACATGGCCCTGCGTGGCGAAGGCGTAGACATTAAAGAAGGCGCCTCGCAAAGCTTGCTCAACCGGCTAAACGTTAACCGCAACGATCGGGTCGACCAGCTCGAAGGCGGTAAATTTCTGTCGCTCAGCCCCACGCTTGCCTACGATACGCGCGATAACCGCTTCGACCCTACCCGCGGCTGGCTAAACACCATTGGCATTACCGGCGCGTACGGCATCGGCAACGATAGCTACGGCTCGGCCAACGTCAATCTGCGCCGCTACATTAAACTCTCCGAAAAAACCACACTCGCACTTAACGCACAGGCTGGCCGCTCGCTGATTGGCGACATTCCAGCGTTCAACGCGTTTCGGATGGGCGGTACGCAATCCGTACGCGGCTTCCAGGAAGGTGGCCTCGGGATTGGCAACGGCTTCCTGATGGGGTCTGCCGAAGTTCGATCCGAAGTGCCCTTTATTGGCGCCTTTAAAGATAAACTGCCCTTGCTCAACGGGCTTAAAAGCGCCCTGTTTATTGATGCCGGTCAGCTTTTTGATGAATCCAGCATTAACAGCGCCTTTAACCGGCCCGGATTGGGCGTCTCGATTGGGGCGGGCTTAAGAATGAACATCCCCGGCGTCGGCCCCATTCGCATCGACTACGCGCTGCCGATTTCGAGCAATTCAAGCCGTTACCGTCGTCGCTTCAACTTTGGCCTGGGCCAAAAGTTCTAAACCTTCGCAACGTATAATCAACTTAAACGACCGCCCTGAAGCGGTCGTTTAACGTTTATAACTGAATCGCTAGGCCTTAAACAGCACCACTTCCTGCCAGTAACTGGTTTCAATCTCGATTTTTTGCACCGTCCCCGGCTGCGCTTGTTCGGCCGCCTCAAGCTCGTCTAGCATCAAAAATTCGGTTTCGGGCGAAACGCCGTTTTCGCCATACAAGCACAAATGCAAACTGGCTTGCCCTAAAATCGATTTTGGACCCGTATAAAGCCGCGATGCCTCGGCAAGCGCCGTAAACCGGGCCTCCCACTGGTCCCAGTGGCTCGATTCAAGATGCATAACGCGCTAGACCTCTTGATAAAAAAACAGAAAAACCCTTTTCAACCCATGGCGCACAGTGCTACACTGGCTTAAAGCGAATGCAATCCTGCGGCTAGGAAACGATCCGCACGCAATGGCACGCAAATCCGTTGCTTAGCATATAATAACAGCGTCTGGCCCAAACCGGAGTTGCCCCGGCCAAAGGTAGACGCCTCCCCACTTCAATATCGAATCTTTTTTAAACGATCTTTCAAGAGACACTAAGAGACTAAGAGACGCAGACCCATTTGACCTGTACAAAACTGAGCTGTACAAGACTGGCCTGCACGAGACTGGATAGATTTTTTTCTGGCACGTTTTTTACCGGGCGTAACAACGCCGTTGACGTTTTTGGCTTATTTGTCCGCATTCAGTGCGCGCAGACCCAACACAAATGATGCAAACAACCCTTATGCCTGTGGCAGAGCCGCCGCAAGAGACCACCCTTCCCGAAGTGCCGTCTGACACAACGTCAACGACGCCGGCCGCAGCGCCTGCCATGCCGGCAACGCCCTCGGCAACAAAAGCAAACCCCAACAAGCACACCGCTGCTCCTAAAAAACCGCGTGCAACGTTGCTAGGGCTTAATACCGAAATCCGACAACTCGTGCGCTGGCAAAACGTGGCCAAATCGGGGCAATCACGCAATATTTTAATACTGTCCGACGAAGGCTTGGGCAAAACTGCTCTGGTAAAGCACTGGCTGAACGAACTGGCACAAAACACTAACAAACTCATCGCGATTCAACTCTCGGCACTGCAAACCCCAACGCCAGAGGCGCTGGCCCAAGGCATCGCGCAGCAACTAAAAACCTTGACCGAAAAAAACCTGAACGAGAGCCTTTTAGGCATTAACCAGGTGTTGCTCGATACCGGCTTAACCTGGGCGCAAGCCGACCTGATGACCGCGATGGCGGAGCCAGATAAAATCGAGACACAAATCGCCAGCGCCATACCGGCCCTCAAACGCTGGCGGATTCCGACTAACGCCATAGCGCAAGACGTCGCCAAGGCAATTCAGTCCAACTGGCTGCAGACCTGCTTTGCGCTAACGCAAATGCCGCAAACCGAGCCAGACGCCCCAGCAGACGCCCCGGCAAGTAACCCGGAAGAAGCCCTATACTGCGATCTACCGCAAGCCGCCGCCGTCACAACGCCAGACCCTTCACTGCGCGGCGTGCACCAACTGTTAACCCTGGCAAAAGCTGGCGAACAGCAAGAAACCCTGTGCGTTATTTGGATTGACGATTGGGACGCCTTGGCCGCGCAACCCGCCGATACAATCAAGCAAACGCAAACCTGGCTCTGCGAAGTGATCAAAACCATCGAGGGTGCCTCGCCCGTGCCCGCCATGGTCGTCGTCAGCGCCCGGAATCATCAGGCAAGCCGCACCCTGGGCGGCACGCTGTTTAACCAGCTGCGCCACCGGCTTTTGCTGGCCCCGCTCAACGCATCGCACAGCAGGCAGCTTACCGAAGCACTCTTCGCCGATCTATCGCTTACACTGGACGAAACCGCGTGCGAAAAAATGATACAGCTGTGCCAGGGCAACCCTTACTGGATCTCTAAAGTGTCGCATCACCTTGCCCAACGAGTCCGAAAATCAGGAGCGCAAGACGCCATGGTCACCCACGCCCACCTAAAACAAGAAGGTCTTGAACAAGCAGCCGATCTGCTAGAACTAGCATTCACCAACTTGCGGCTTCATTTTTTTGAGGCCGAACAAACCATGCTCCAGGCCGTCTGCGGGATTCTAGACGAAGTCGGTGCCCTGGCGTTTACCGCCGAACCTGTGGTCCAAAAAGTCGCCCGAAGAACCAATATTGCGGCAAAGTCTGTTTTCGAAGTCCTTCGCGAACTGTTTGAGCGCAAACTGATTCAAGAAATCGAGCGCCTACCGCAAGAGCCGCCGCGCTACCAAATCGCAGACCGCATCGTGTGGGATTTTCTGAAGGCAAAAACCGCTCTGCTGCGCGATGATATTCCGGCTTACGATAAACTGGCCTTCTTAAAAAAAGTTCTGCCGCAAACCTTAAAAAGCGGTGAGCTCACCCGAGAAAAAATGTCAGAACTGCTTTCGCAGGATGCGCAAACCGGAGACGGTTCGTTGCGCCCCTTCCTCGAAACGCTCATATGCGAAGCGTTTGCAACCAGCCCGGCCGCCATCGATCGGCTCAACGCCCTGATTGCCGCAAGCGCGTATGAAAACGAAATGACTTGGAAGCTTTTAATCGAGGCGTTTGCAGATAAAGACGTCCTAATTCGCGAATACGCGGCGCGCGTGCTGTACACCATGCACACGCCAGTATCTGCAACTACGCCGCCCGGTCTTTCGGTTCAGCAAACAGATTTACTCATTGAGCGCCTCTCGATTGCCCTAGACGATGACGAATTAAGCGTACGGCTGGCCACCACCGTAGCGTTAAGCGCCATAAAACCAGTGTTGATGGCACGCACAGAAACGATTGCAACAAGCCAAGCCGAAACAAACCCTGATACACCAGAGCGCGCTCCAGAAAACGCCGATCCATCCGCGCAGATACCGCTCTATATTATGTGGCTGCTTGATATGATGGAAGATGCAGAACCCAGCATCCGCACCAAAGCCATCCAGCTCATTAAACCCACCATTCAAGATACAACCCTAAGTCAATCGGCCAAAACCATGGTGGTTACGGCCCTGCAAAGCGCACTGCACGACGAAGCGTGCAACGTGGTGCAAGCCGCGGCAGAAGCTCTGCAAGATGCCCCGCAATCATCATCGCTGGCGCAAGAGTTAACCAACGTGCTCGAAACCATGCTCGAAGCGCATCTTAAACAGCAAACCCGCACCCCAAATACGCCAGAGACACCCGAAAAGCATTGCCTGCAAACGCTCGTTGCCACCTTGGGCAGGATTGAACTTAATCAGGCGCTCGAAGCCTTGCTTGCCGTATTATCGCGGCCCGGTTTGCCCGCAAGCCTGCAAATGAGCATTGTTCGTGCGCTGGCCAACCGCGCCGATGCGCTCCAGGCGGAATCAACCCTAATTCGTCTCATTGGCAGCATCGTGCCCGAAAAAGCGACTATCAGCGCCTCGCAAACCGAAGCGCTTCCGTTTTTGTGGGTTTGCATCCAGAGCCTTGGGCGTGTGGGCTGTACACCCGCCGCACTGCTTGCGCTGCAACAGCTTACGACCCGGATGGAAAGTCACGAAATTATTCAGGTTGCCTTGCGCGGCGCCATTCAACGCGTACAAACCAGAGTCGAACGATTCCAGCTGTCCACGCAATCGCAGGCACCCATGCCCATGCTATCGCAAAGCGCGCCGCCTGCCACCGCAAGCCCAGCGCCCTATCAAACGCCCGAAGCCATCACCGCGCATCGGGCCGATTCGATGAAAACCGAAAACGACATCCTCGTTGACACCGACCTCGATTACCCTGATTCGGGAAATTACTCGGGAAATTACGAAGATGACGTGCAGGACGCGCGCGCTTCGGTTTAATTCGGCTAAATTTGGTTTAACTTTGTCTAACTCAGTTTAACAACGCGGCGATCGGCCCTCGCAACCAGTTAGCCTTCCACACACGTGTACCTTCAATTGAAGGCTCAATTCATATGATTACACAGCAGGGAGGGAGCGCGAGGGAAGGAACGGCCCTGGGGCTTTTAAAACCGCATTGCCTAAAGCGCTACAACTCAGGCTTAAACGTCAACGCCTCACTCAGCACGCAATAACGTAAATTAGCATCCGGGTGCGTATCGCCGCACCATTGGCCATCGTTAAACACGTGACCCAGGTGCAACCCGCATTTTTTGCAGAGAATTTCTGTTCGCGACATGCCGTGACTGTCATCGGGCGTCTCGTTGATACTCTCTGGCACGCAGGCCCTAAAACTGGGCCACGCAGTACCCGAATTAAACTTAGCTTCGCTCTCAAACAACGCCGCGCCGCACTTTGCGCACGCGTAGCGCCCGGCTTCCCAGTGATTTTTATACGGCTCGTGCATTAAACGTCCCCCTTCAAAAACAAATCTACCCATTAAACATGCGTACGTTAAAAAACAGGCGCTAAAACGCCCTTAAACACAACAACTCAATTAAACGCCTACAAAAGCGTCCGAGGCTTGGGCGTCTCCGGCATCCGGCGCATCCTCGCGCTGCTGAAGCGTCCTGACATCACTGGCCGGCGTCCGAATCGTACGATGCGGCAGATGAATCCCGCGTTTAGACGTGGCCACAAATTGCACCAACTCAGCCACATAGGCATCATTGGGGTAGCGCTCAAGCAATTCGGCCTGCGCCTCAGGCATCGGTTTGGCGCTGTACCATAGCAACTGGTACGCCCTGCGGAGCGCCTCGCGACTTTCCAGCGGAACGCCCGCACGCTTGAGTCCAATCCGGTTGGTGCCGCGCGCAAGCGCCGGGCAGCCGTCTACTGTCATAAACGGCGGCAAATCCTGACGCGTTGCACTAAAGCCGCTCATCATCACCAATTTGCCAATTCGCACATGCTGATGAATCGCAACAACGCCGCCAATCACCGCGCCATCGCCAATACTCACATGGCCGCCCAAAACAGCGCCGTTCGCCATCATGACTTTATCGCCCACCTGGCCGTTATGCCCGACGTGGCTGGTCGCCATTAACAGACAATTCTGGCCCACGCGCGTGACCGCGCCCTCGCCAGTGGCACGATGAATCGTCACGGATTCCCGAATTTGCGTATTCGCCCCGATTTCGACCCAACTTGTTTCGCCTTTGTAGGCAAAATCTTGCGGCGCGCTGCCCAGTACCGCGTGGCTGCCCACCAGCACGTTTTCGGCCAAGCGAACGTTTTCGGATAACACCGCGTGCGGCGCAAGCTGGCAACCGGGTGCAATCTGGCAATTGGGGCCAATCACAACAAACGGCCCGATGGTAACGTCCTCCGCGATTTGCGCACTCGGGTCAATAATCGCAGAAGTATGAATGGAAGTGGTCAAGTTCTTGCCTTCCGGCAACGCCGGCGTAAATTAAAAGGAGAGTATGCCGTAAAGGATAAAGGCCAATTTGTTTGCAGCACCAATATTTTTGTTTACTGTTTATCAGTCATCACATTCGCGCTGTTTAAAAAATAGACTCCATCCAGTAGAGCTCTTTAAACCGTTAAGAATAACTAGTGTTAGTAAAGTTGGCGATTATCGCGCAACTGGCGGAATGATAATGTTTGTCAAACAGCGTAAGCATCTCAGAGTCCGTACTATAAAGTCATACATAAATTCGCTTGGGTTTTAAATCAGACTCAGATTATACCCAGTAGCTTAACACCGTTAGCGCAGACACTCTATTTGATTAAAGAAAACATAATCTCGCCTTCGGCACTGGTTTCGCCGTTCACGCTGGCGCGACAAATCGCCTTGCCCACGCCGCTTTTAAACTTGATAATCTCGCCGTATAAATCTAGCCGGTCCCCAGGAATCACCAAACGCCGAAACCGAAAATTATCCACGCCCGCCAGCACGCCCAGCTTAACCTCGGGGTAAATCATCGCCTGCGTCAGCACGCAACCCAGCTGCGCGAGCGCCTCGATTTGCAACACGCCGGGCATCACGGGCCGACCCGGAAAATGCCCCTGGAAAAACGGCTCGTTGGCGCTTACCAGTTTGTAGCCCTCGATAATACGTTTTTCTGGATCCAGCGCGGTAATACGATCCACCAATAAAAACGGATACCGATGCGGCAGCATCGCGTGGATAGTCTCAATATCCCAGGGCAACGGTTTATTAATGGGCATGGGTAACTCAGCACCGGCAACAGCAACAGGCGTATCAAGCATAGAGGTTGTCATGACTAGAAAATTCCGCCAGAAACACAACTAAAACTGGGCTATAAAGCGTTTAACGCTCACACACTCACATCAGTTTAGCAGTATCGCAAGCGAACTGCAAAACAGGGCAAAAGTAAATGGGTAAATGTGCTTATAATGCGCTGATTAAGCTAAATGGCCTCAGGGAGGGAGCGCGAGGGAGGGAACGGCCCTCGCAGGATAAACCAACAGGGACTTAGACAAGATCAGACCCTTAAAAATTCAGGCACTTAAGCAGCGTAAGACACGCTCAACCGACTAAGCATCCTGCAGCCAAACAGCAGCGGCTTCGGCCAGGCTTTTTTCGGTAGCTTGCGCCGATACAAAACAGCACTCAAATAACGCCGGAACATAAACCTGCACAGCCGCCAGCGTCGTAGGCCCAATCGCAAGCGCATCAATCGGGCAGCTCGCTAACATCGCACCCGCAAGGTTCGCCCAGGCCTCAACGGCGCTGGGGCTTTTAAACACAACCAACCCACGCGCATGATGGGCGCAGTCCGCAAGCAAGTGCTGCCACGCAGCATCACCGGGTGCAAGCGGCAGCGTCTCGTAAACCGGCCAACGGGTAATGCTAAAGCCATGCGCCGCCAGCACCTGCTCAAGCTCTGGCCGGGGTGCAAACGCACAGGGCCATAAAACAGGCGCGGGTGCCACCTGCGCCGCAAACGCTTGGGCCACCTGCGCCGCGCCGGCAAGCGTGGCTGGCGGAACAAAGCTCGGGCGCAAGTCCGCCTGCTCAAGCGCACTGGCCGTTGCTGCACCAATGGCGGCAATCTGTTTGCTTTGGCATAAGGCCTTAAGTTCGGCCCAACGCGAATGCGTTTGCAGCGCAGTTACAGCGTTTTGACTGGTAAAAAAAAGCCACTGGGCCTCGCGCAGCGCAGCAGGCAAGGCGTCAGCATCGTTTAATCTGGTGCTACAGGTAATGAGCGGAAAATAGCGCAACGCACTCGTCGCATTAACACCGAATTGCGCCCTAAAATGATCCGCCGCGCGCGCGGGCCAGGTGCAAATCAGTAACGGTTTTAAAACAGTCATCGAAACGTCATTTTTGAAAAATCAGACTTGTGGCAGTATATCGTTAAGTTCGCCTGAATGCGCAGAGACACAAGTTAATTCACGGCTTACAAAAAGCGCTCGCAAGTTCATTTGGGCGTAGTGATGAGCCTTAAGCCCGTGCCGCCAAGGCTTGCGCGTCTTGTTTTGTATTCGCCTCTTGTTCTGTATGCTCTGCGGTTTTTTAATAGACCAACCTGATGGCTCATTTTTTTTGACGCCGCTTATTTAAAACCTTTAAAGCCTTAACAGCCCTCGGCATCTTTGACACCCTTGACGACTAACTCATAACTCAATGGAACCCACGCTCATTCTTCTTGTTGCCGTTATCGTGCTCGCGCTCGCGTTTGATGCCATTAACGGCTTTCACGATGCCGCCAACGCCATTGCCACCGTGGTCTCTACACGCGTGCTGACGCCTAAAGTGGCGGTTATTTTTGGCGCCGTGTTAAATTTGGTGGGCGCGCTGCTTGGCACCGAGGTTGCGGCCACGGTGGGCAAGGGCATTGTCGAATCCAGCGCGGTCAGCATGCCGGTGGTGCTGTGCGCACTGGTTGCGGCCATTATCTGGAACCTGATTACCTGGGTTAAAGGGCTACCCTCCAGTTCGTCGCACGCGCTTATTGGCTCGCTGATTGGGGCCGTACTGGGCAACGCGGCTTTTGGCGCGCACGCGGTTAAATGGCAGGCCTTAAGCCAAAAGGTGCTGATTCCCATGGTGATTTCGCCACTGGCCGGGCTTGCGATTGGCTACGGCGTGATGCTGGCGTTAACGTGGCTGGTGCATAAATGGCCGCTGCCGATTATTAACAACACCTTTGGCAAGCTTCAGATTGTTTCTGCGGGGTTTATGGCGCTTAGCCACGGCCATAACGATGCTCAAAAATCCATGGGCATAATTGCGCTGGCCCTCTACACGGCGTTTCCGCAAAAGGGGTTTAGCGTAGATACCTGGGTGGTGCTGGCATGCGCGCTGGCCATGGGCATTGGCACCCTAAGCGGCGGCTGGAAGATTATCCGCACGCTGGGCAGCAAAATGATTAAGCTGCAACCGATTCACGGGTTTGCCGCCGAAACCGCCGCCTCGGCGACGATTATGGCGGCCAGCCATTGGGGGATTCCGCTCAGCACCACGCACGTCATATCATCCAGCATTATGGGGGTGGGCATCACGAAGCGTTTGAGTGCTTTAAAGTTACCCATTGTGGGCAGTATTTTAATCGCCTGGGTGCTTACGATTCCGGTGACCGTGCTGCTTGCTGCCGCGTTAATGGGCCTGTGGCAGTGGGCTTTTGGCGCTTAGGCAATTTTATTTTTTGAGCTGTTTTGTCAGCAATAGCTCATACTTGGTATGAGTCATTTGTATTAAATGTCCAGACAAGGAGTCTCATTA
>JAYKHY010000002.1:0-2529 GCA_035285025.1 Vampirovibrionales bacterium
TATTTTCCCCCTCATAAAATTCATTAAATAAAATAATTCGATCATGTTTTTCTTTTAACGTTTGTAAATAGAGATGATCATTCTCATTTCTTGAAAAATTCCATAAATGATATTCTATATTCGGATATTGCTCTAATAATTTGATAATATAGGGCAATTGAAGTTCTAAATAGGATTGCCTACCCGCAAAACAGAATAAAATAATTGGGTTTTCGGTCATTTTTTATTATACGGTTTCTATATTAAAGCAATAATTCTTATATATTGTTATATAAGAATTAGTTTTGTTTATATTTTGAAAACAAAAAAAAATTGAATGAATCATATGGTTGTGGTAGATGAAAAAAAAAAGGCAGATTGTTCCTATCTATCCGTATTGATGGATCTGTATAAATTTCATTCAAAAGAAAAACATTATACAACATCGGTCAATCCTTCAATTGATCGCACATACATAAAATTATTTCATCTATATTACACTCATTGTGATCATAGTCAGAATAACATATAGGCAAGTTTAATTACTATAAGTTATATGATAAAAAATTATGATAATTATGAAAATTATAAAAATTATAAAAATTGTGATAATTGTTAAAATTATTAAATAAATGAATTATTGCGTTTTTTTTTTCTTTTTGTATTATATATCTATTTTTTTGTAATTGAAAAATGCCAGCCCTATCGCAAATCTCTGCTACCGGTATTCAGGATCTTCCCCTTGTTTCATCTCCCGAAATCACTTTCTGGACAGTGGAATATAAGAGACACTCTAATTTCGCCATGGAAAGTATTGAAAATAACTTTCAACAGACGGCTGATTTTGGAAGAAAGGCATCTTGTTTGATGCAAAGAGTTGGTGATTTGGCCTATCGCGTCTATCTTCAGGTCACCCTTCCGGAAGTTTCCTCTTCTGCCGCCAAGCATGCTCGTTGGTTGGATTACATTGGAGAACATTTGATTGCTGAAGCCGAAGTCCAGATTGGTGGTCAAAAGATTGATAGACAGTATGGTGAATGGATTCATATCTGGAATCAGCTCACTCTTCCTCTTGGACAGAGAAAGAATTACCACAAGATGATTGGTCATACAACTCAATTGACCTATATTACCGATCCCAGTTTTGCGGATGTGGCTGGCCCTTGCGCTTCTGGATCTGGTCCTGCTCAAGTTTGTGCCCCCCGTAATGCTTTGCCTGAAACCACTTTGTATATTCCTCTTACTTTCTGGTTTTGCTTGAATCCGGGTCTTGCTCTTCCTATTGTCGCTCTTCCTTTCCACGAAATTAAGATCGATATCACTTTCCGTCCTCTTGGAGAATGTTTGTGGGCAGTTAGCAGTTTGACCGCTTCTGCCGATTCAGTTAAATCGACCTCAGGAGCCTATTCTCTTTCTTTGGTCGCCGCCTCTTTGTATGTCGATTACATCTTTTTAGATGTCGATGAAAGAACTATCATGGCCAAGAATCCTCATGAATACCTGATTAATCAGCTTCAGTATTCTGGTGAAGAATCTGTTGGTTCTTCTTCTCATAAGATCAAGCTCAATTTCAGTCACCCAGTGAGAGAATTGATCTTTGTTGTTCAGCCCGATGCAAATGTTGATTACTGTTCTTCTTTGATTGGTGGAACTGCCCTTTACAAGGTATTGGGTGCTCAGCCATTCAATTTTACCGACGCAATTGATGCTCTTCCTCGTGCTATTCATGCATTTGGTTCTGAAGCCGCCACATCAGGTGCTACTGAATTTTTGACCTCTTCTGGTACTTTTGAAACTGCCGGTGCTCTTGAATTGAATACGGCCGCCTCTGCCGCCAATTGGGGTGGTGCTGGTGCGGCAAATCTTTTCGGTGAAGATGCGCCTCAAGGATCTCTTGTATCTGATGCCGGTACTTATGTTTTGGCAGAAACTGCTCGTGATCTTCACTGCTGGGGTGAAAATCCAGTTGTTACTTGTGTTTTGAAGCTCAATGGTCAGGATCGTTTCTCTGTTCGTGAAGGCAGTTATTTCGATCGTGTTCAGCACTTCCAACACCATACCAACGCTGGAGATGATGGTATCAATATCTATTCTTTTGCACTTAAGCCAGAAGAGTATGCCCCATCCGGTGCTTGCAACTTTTCTCGTATGGATAATGCAGAACTCCATGTGGTTTTGTCCTCCAACGCTGTATCTGGAACAAACACTGCAAAGGCTCGTGTCTATGCTTTGAATACCAATCAACTCCAAATTACCAATGGTATGGCTGGTATCAAGTTTGCCTCTTAAATTATTTTCTATCTTTTTAACAATTTAACAATTTTACAATTTTACCAATACCTATTTTTTAAAAAATAGAAAACAATTAATAATATACAAATAAAGCGAAATGGCGCAGAGGTAGCGCGTTGGGCCCATAACCCAAAGGACAAAGGATCGAAACCTTTTTTCGCTAAAACAAGAATTGATAATAAACACTATTTTTATTATCAATATTTTATATTGTGCCAAAGGTGCTATAATGGGAATTAAAAAAAATAATAAACAATT
>JAYKHY010000003.1:0-110482 GCA_035285025.1 Vampirovibrionales bacterium
TGGGGCGAAAGTAAAGCCCAAATTGCGTCCGTCATATCGTGACGTTCGTATGCAAAGCTCATAGTAAGTCTCCTCTCAAAACTTGCATGCATTATCACACAAACTATCTTGTGACGACACTATCTAAGTCCTGTAGCGTATTTATTGCTGTTTTTTAATTAATTTTGAAACGCAGGATTAGTCCAAGACTAGTCATCGATATCGTTATCGTCATCGACGGTTGTGGTGGTTTTCGTCTCGGTTATGGTGCTGCCGTTACCCACAATGTTAAACCCTTTTACAAAACCGGTAAACAACCCGGCAACAGCACCGATTGGCGCGCCAACGGCACCCGTTACCAAGCGAACAGGGAACAGCACGATTTCGGCTACGGCGTTACCGCCATCGCTACGGGTGGTTTGCTCCACAACGACTTCGTCGGCAGCAAACGCGCTTAAGGGGCTCATTAAGGCCACTAAAGACAGTGCAACTAATGCTTTACGCATAGCAATCATCCTTTAAGAACAAACGAATCACTGAAACAGTCAACCTAAATCAGCAACTTACACCCAGATGGCTTTGAGCCTTAGGGAAACTAAGCGCCGTATTAAGTATTACCGGCTAACGCTTGTCATCATCGTATGCCTGGCTGCAAACGAGGGTTTAAAACGTTAGCCGATATTGATAGTTAACCTGTTTTTAGATCAAAGCTGTATCCGCTAGTTAGCTATGCCGAAACCGCCAAATTGCTAAATTTAATTGATTGGTTTTAATCGGCGTCTTCAACGTCATCCATAAACCCAGGCGGCGGGGCAATGTCATCCGGCGTCTCGGCTTGGGGTTTTACACGCGCCGCCGCGCGATCGGCGGCAATTTTAGCGCGCACGGCAGCATCGATTTCGGCGAGCATCGCAGGGTTTTCTTTTAGCGTATCGCGGGCGCGCTCGCGGCCTTGGCCCAGTTTTTGATCGTTATAGCTGAACCAGGTGCCTGCCTTCTGGATAATCCCCATGTCGGCCGCCACATCCACAATACAGCCTTCAGTCGAGATACCCTGTCCAAACAGAATGTCAAATTCTGCAATGCGGAACGGGGGCGCAACTTTGTTTTTAACGATTTTGACCTTGACGCGGTTGCCGTACTCGCCGCCATCTTTTTTAAGCGTTTCAATGCGTCGAATATCAAGCCGCACGCTGGCGTAAAACTTAAGCGCATTGCCGCCCGTGGTGGTTTCGGGGTTACCGTACATCACCCCGATTTTTTGGCGCAACTGGTTAATAAAAATAATCACGGTGCGGGTTTTACCCACCACAGCCGTAAGCTTACGCAATGCCTGGCTCATCAGTCGGGCTTGTAAGCCCACGTGCGCGTCGCCCATGTCGCCTTCGATTTCGGCCTTAGGCACCAGGGCCGCCACCGAATCCACGACAATAATATCCACCGCGCCAGAGCGCACCAGATGCTCGACAATCTCGAGCGCCTGCTCGCCGGTATCGGGTTGGCTGATTAAAAGTTCGTTGATGTTTACGCCCACTTTTTCGGCGTATTCCGGGTCAAGCGCGTGTTCGGCATCCACAAACGCAGCTATGCCACCGGCTTTTTGGGTTTGGGCAATTAAACTTAGCGTAAGCGTGGTTTTACCGCTCGATTCTGGCCCGTAAATCTCCACGACGCGGCCACGGGGCAAGCCGCCAACGCCCAAGGCAATATCGAGCGAGAGCGCGCCGGTGGGGATGGTGTCCGTTGCAATCAGCTCGCGGTCGCCCAGCTTCATGATGGAACCCTTGCCGAAGTCGCGTTCGATTTTTTCGACGGTTAGGCTTAACGCCTTTTTGCGCGCTTCCAGGTCGTTCGCCATAGCGCTTGCTGTAACATCTTTGCCGCCGGAGGCGGTGGTTGCACGTGACATAATTCCCGGGTGCTCCTGCCAATCAATATAAAAAGCAATTTTATAAAAGTAGATTGTTGCGTTACCGATAGTATGGCCCAATTTTATTGGGCAGATTCGGCGTTTTAGCGTTCATACTATCCGTGGGGCATCATCGCGTAAAAAATAGGTTTTATAACTGCCCTTATCCTGTGTTTATTTTTACGCAGAGGCGGCGCTTAAGCAAGGCGTTGCTAAAAACGGTAGTGGGTCAGTTTGGTGGGCTAAACATCCTGAAACAAGGGCCGTTTCCTCCGTCGCGCTCTCTCGCTTAATCAAACTGACCCGCTACCCTAAAAACGCTTGGGAGCCGTTAAGATGAGTTTAACCTCGGCTTGGAGTGCTCAATAGCTTACAACGAGGGCCATTCCCTCCCTAAGCCAAACTAGCCCACTGCCTTAATTTGCCTTAATTTTGCCATAGCACCGTTACGAGCAGTACCGGCAGCAATGATTTACTGCGCCAACGACTGCGGTTGGCGACGCGCTTTAAACCCGACCGCAATCACGCTAAGTTGCAGCACAACGGCCAGAATGGCGACCGGCGTATTAGGCGCGATAAACTGATTCGTGACCCAAACCCCAACCAACGCCCAAATGAGCGCAATGGCGTAGGCCCATTGCCCACGGCTCTTGTAAACCCAGAATAAGCCCAGCACGCTGGCAAGGCCCAGCGTTATAAACGCCAATTGCGTCAGGCTCAAGGTTTCTGAGCGAATTATCCAGGGCTTAAGCAAGCTGGCCCAGTTTAAAAACACGGCCACGCTTAACCAGCCGGCGTATAGTCCTGCCATTGGCGCAACTATCGCGCTGTAAAGCCGTCCGGCAAATGGCGTCGTAAACACCCGCTTAAACACGCTTAGCGCGCAAAACACCATTAGGGTAATGATCACCGCAAGCGGCCAAATGTTGCCGTAAAGTTGTGCGGTTAGCATCCAGGCGGTGCTAAGGGCAAACAATGTAGCGGTCAGGCCCCGGATTTTGGCGTAACACGCGTTTGACTGCTGGTTAGGGAGCGCCTGATGCACCGCATACCCCAGCGATAACAAAAAAACCACAAACCAGATACCAAAGGCGTAGCCCGCAGGCGCCTCGGGGCTAAGGCCGGCCGGGGCAGGCGTCGCACGAGCAATGCTGGTGCCCAGACCCGTAAGACTGTGAAACGACGGGGCCAGGATTTGCGCGAGCGCGAAAAAAACATTTAGCCCACGTAAACCAGCCGAGGCGGCGGGTAGATTGTTCGACGAATTAGTCTTCTGGGTCATAAATTACGCCATCCGTTTATGGTGATTTTATTATTTTTTTGCTCAAAATCTAACGTAAAAAAACATTTCGTACTGAGATTATCCAGGGGTGTTTGGCATCATACGCCATACGCTCACTTAAAGTCCAAGGTTAGCCAGCCAAGGGCTAAATTTACTGCGTTAATCAAATCTTATGAGAGAATATGCAAATTAAAAAAGCGATAACAGCTATTTTGTGAGCGTACGCCTTGTTATTTGATAAACGAGCCACTTACAGGTGTAAAGGCCGTTTATGCGTCTTGCTCGCCCTTGCAGAAACAAACTGACTTACAGTTTTAAAAGCCTTTAAAATCGATACGATCTTATTTTTTAGCTGCTGCATTTTTTTATTGCAATGTTTTACTCGGAGATTTTAAAAATGCCCAATTACTGGCTTGTTAAAACCGAACCCGGCGAGTTTTCTTTCGAGGATTTGATTCGCGACAAAAAAACCGTGTGGGATGGCGTGCGCAATCATCAGGCTAAAAAAAACATGATGCAAATGGCTTTGGGCGACCTTGTGCTGGTGTACCATAGCGTGACGCAAAAAGCACTGGCAGGGCTGGCCAAGGTAAGTAAAACCGCCTACCCGGACCCAAACGATAACCCTCAAAATAATTGGCAAGTGGTCGAAATTGTGCCGGTTAAAGCGTTAACGCAGCCCGTCTCGCTTGCGGATATTAAAGCAACACCCAGCCTGGCAGACATTGCGCTGATTAAGCAATCGCGGCTATCGGTGATGCCCTTGAGCGCCGAGGCGTTTAACACCTTGCTTGCAATGGGTCAAACGCAAATCAAGTAACAGGCACTTAACAGGCCTGCTTAAGCGTTGAACCTGCTAATACTCGTAAGCGCTCGGCTCAAACGCGTTGGCCATTTGCATGCGCGCCATACGCTGCGATTCACGCATGCGCAGGTCGTTTAGATAGTTTTCGTAGGCCTTCAGGGTCATTACATCCTGAACATCCAGCACATAGCCGTTGTGATCCGCGTTATAGCGCGGCTCTGCGCCCATTAAATGGACAATGGCACCGGGCTCAAGGTGCATCACGCGCTCGTAGACTTCATCGGGTACGCAACCGTAGCAGGGCACCGAAGTTTTGCCATCGGAGACGGTAAAATAGCGAATTTGCTTGCGGTAACTGGTAATGCCCGTCAGCACCAGCGGCCAGGCATCAGGGACGTGTTTTTTGTGTTGAACAATGGTCAGATCCGGCTGTTCATCCAGCTGCTCTGCAAGCTGACTGACCAGAATATTGTACAGCGTGAAATCGATGTCGCTCAAGCCAGCAGTCTCATGGGTCGATAAGATCGTTAAAGTCTTAAAAGTCGATAGCGTTTGTATTATGGGATAACGCGGATTTGCACGGGGTTAGCGCAACGGACCGCATACAAGGGTATATTTGGCACCGTTTAGGTGTATAAGCGTGTTTAATCAGAAGATCTTACTTCGAGCATTAATTAAGCATTGATTTAAGCGTTTAAATCGTACTTAAAAAAAACGTACTACAGTTGACAGCTAAAGTTTAAAGCAAGCAAAAATACGCTGCAACACTTTTTTACCGTGGCAATGTAACAATTGGCTAAACATCTACAGTATTGCGCAAGCCTGCACGCCAATACTTTCCTGAGTCCTTAAACGGTTTACGATAAAGCGCAATCGGGAACGGGCAACAATCCTGCAGAGCCCATCTTGAACGCACTGATTGAGACTTCCATGGACGGCATTTCGCCCAAATCGCTGGAGCGCATTAACCTGAGCAACGAGCCCCTTGGCAAGTTGCAGCTTAGCCGCGCCGACGCGATTCAAAAAAGCCGAACCGCAGATACAGACCCCGACCGCGATGCCCAAGGGGCGCTCTGGATGGGGTTGCCCGATAACGGCAATAACGCAGGCCAACAGGATCACGAGAAAAAGCAGGCCCCTGAGAGCAATCAGCCGGAGGGCAAGCAGTGGATTTTACACGCAGAAGCAGATGCCCTAGAACATTTAACCCGCATCATGCGAAAAAAAAGCGTTATAAAACACCCTAGCCTGGGCAAACGGTACGTTCTAAAGCTTAATGCACACTCTGGCGTGATTGACCTGTTTGATGACGCACTGCAAGACGCAATTCTGGCGCTTACGATGGAAGAAGTCCGCACGCTTGCGCCCTATTTTGAGCAATCCAGCGGGCGACTTGCTGATCACGAATTATAATCTGGCTGGCGCGCAAAACTGGCTTACGCCGCGTGGCGGGCGTTGTGCTTGCCAGATTTTTCGGGCGTCACCTGTAGCGGCCCCACGCACTGCGATGCCTGGAATCCGCCCGCAACCGCAATGCCAAACAGCATGCCGTTAAATACAAAATGATGCAGCGGCATGACGGCGTACCAGTATAAAATGCCTGGCAAACCTTTAGGAATAAACGTGGCGGTTTGCGTAATGCGCGTGATGACGCGATTTGACGATTTAGCCACCGATAAATGCTGCCAGCGCTTTTGCAGGCGCTTTGGGGCCTGCTTGGGGTCGCAATACTCGCAAACATCAAAACTTAAAAAGGCGGTCCCTGGCAGCTTCATTTCGGCGCGCAACAGCAACCGCCGGTCTGGCACTACATCAATCACGCGCCAAAAATCCAGCGCGTCACCGACTCTGAGTTCGGTGGGGTGGCGACGACCGCGGCGCAACCCGTAGCCGCCAAATAAAACATCGAGCAGGCCGCGCAACCGCCAGAGCCAGTTGCCGTAGTAATACCCGGTATTGCCGCCAATACGCACAATAATCGGCCAAACATGTCCCGCATCGCTCAGCAGGCAAAGCTCGCGGGTATCGGTAAACACGGTGCCGCCGGCCCAGCTAGGATCGCCCGGGTGGGCCTGCTCGGGCGGCATTGCAGCATCCAGGTTTGTCGCCGAGTGCGTCACTTCGGCTGAATTTGCCCCTGCTGGAACAGATGGCGGCTTAAGCGGTTTCAACAACCCTTCAGGGCCGGGGTACAGCGGCCCGGCATCGCTCCAGTGCGTCTCGATTAGCCCCGCCTGCGTGCGCTCCAGGGCGCGCGCAATAGCTTCTTCACAGCTAATGAGCTCTTGCGGAATTAAATCGCGAATCCGGTTTTCTTGGCACACCACCGGGTTACGCAAGCCCTCGGTTAAAGGGCGGGCCAGTGCCGCCGAAATAGGCGTGACAAAATGAATCCAGTAAGAACTCAGCCGAGGGGTCATCACCGGCACCGGAATAATCCAGCGCTTGGCTAGCCGCGCCACGCGCGCGTAAAGCACAATGAGATCTTCGTAACTTAAAACGTCCGGGCCGCCAATGTCGTAGGTTTCGTTGCCGGGCGCGTTAAAAATTTCGGGGGTTTGCAGGCAGCCTATCAGGTACCCCAGTACGTTTCGGATTGCAATCGGCTGCGACGGCGTCCGAACCCAGCTCGGGGTTGCCATCACGGGTAAGCGATCGACAAGGTACCTTAAAATCTCGAACGAGGCGCTACCCGAGCCGATAATCATGGCGGCGCGCAGCACCGTAACCGGCACAGGGCCAGTTTGCAAAATGCGAGCCACCTCGGCCCGAGATTGCAAATGTTTGCTGAGTTTAGGCGTATCCTCGCCCAGGCCGCTTAAATAAATAATGCGTTTTAAGCCCACACGCCCGGCCGCATCGCGGAATTGTTCGGCAGCAATGCGATCGGTTTGCGCAAAATCCCGGTTAAGCGGGCTCATGGAATGGACCAGGTAATACGCGGCACTGCAGCCTGCAAGCGCGCCATCCAACGCGTTTGCATCCAGCACATCGCACGAAACCAGTTCTATATTATCGTGATGCGCCCACGGACGATTTTGCAATTTAACCAACGAGCGCCCCACGGCCCGCACGCGATAGCCCGCAGCCAGTAATAACGGCACTAGTCGCCCGCCTACGTAGCCCGTTGCGCCAACGACTGCAATCACCTGATTGGGTGCTGTGGTGTCTTTTTGCTCTGGCATAACCTGGGCTCCCGAAAAAATAAAATCTTACCTGTAAATGCTTCAATGACTATGAAGATAAGACTGGTTTAAAGTGCCTTTAAAAGGGTAAAACGCTTTCCCTCTTTACCAAACAGCCTTGAATGAAAATCTACTGATCTGCTTTATCTTGTAAGTCTTTAATGCTTCGATTGCTTCCGGCGACCGTCTATTACCTAATATTGCCTAAATGGCTGTGTTTTCGCGTTTTCACGCGTCATTCAAAATAAACTTTAAGCCTTGTCACAGGGGTTATAAAAGGCGCATTAAAAACGATTTGGCCATTTTTTTAAACGAAGCACTCAGTAAGTATCCATACAAGCCTGTGCAGAAGCGACATTCGAGCTGGACGGTCATTGCATCGTCGCATCGTCGCGACAGCGAAGCACAATTCCGCTTGTGCTTCAGGGCATCCTGCAGGCAACTTCCTGGATGATCTATGATAGCGATTGTTCAAATTTTGAGAAGATGTTGTAACTCTTTTAAACAGATTCGACGGTAAATTTAATGTTTCATCCAGAAATTCAGGCGGCTCAAACACGGCTGCAACCGTTATGGCAATCGTTTGATGCCGTATGCCAGCAAGCGTTTAACCGCATTTTACAAGGTATGATTAACGCCCGCGTTAGCGAAGCCTGCTTTGCAAGCGTAAGCGGCTACGGCCACAACGATGTTGGCCGAGAAGCCATGGACGACGTCTTTGCTCACGCCTTTGAGGCCGAGGCCGCACTGGTACGCCCGCAAATCGTAAGCGGCACGCACGCCATTAGCATTGCGTTAAACGGCTGCCTGCGCGCGGGCGATACGTTATTAAGCATTACGGGTGCGCCTTACGACACGCTTGAGCCGGTCATCGGCATTAACCTGCCAGAAGGCGAAGCGCCAGCGCCGCGATCGCTTGTAGGGCAGGGCGTTCGGTATCAAGAAATCAATTTACTGCGCCCCGCGTCGCAAGATTCGCAAGCATCACAAGATGTTGATGCCTTACACGGCTGGCGGCTGAACACTGATCTATCGCCGGAAGACGTTGCGCAGCTTAAAAACGCGCGCGTCGTGCTGATTCAGCGCTCGCGGGGGTATAGCGCCAGGCCCGCCCTGCTGATTGAAGAAATTCGTGAACTGTGCGCGCTGGTTAAAACGCATCAGCCCAATGCTGTGATTTTTGTAGATAACTGCTACGGCGAATTTATTGCGGAGCACGAGCCCTGCGCCGTTGGCGCGGACTTGATTGCGGGCTCGTTGATTAAAAATCCGGGCGGCGGTATTGTGCCTGCGGGCGGCTACATTGCAGGTAAGCGCGAGTGGGTCGAAAAAGCTGCAGACGTGCTCACCTGCCCTGGGATAGGCAGCGAGGGCGGGTATACGTTTCATCAAACGCGGTTGATTTTGCAGGGCTTGTTTTTAGCGCCCGGCGTGGTTAAAGAGGCGTTAATGGGCATGAGCCTGCTTGCCGCCGTATTCGAAGCCCAGGGCTACGAAACCGCCCCAAAAGTCGAGGCCAAGCGCGGCGATATTATCCAGGCGATTCGTCTGGGGAGCCCCGAGACCATGCTCGCGCTCTGTAAGCAAATCCAGGCGGCGAGCCCTGTAAACGCCTATTTAACCCCCGAGGCGGCCAAATTCCCCGGATATCAGCATCCGGTGGTGATGGCCGGCGGCACGTTTATTGATGGCTCCAGCATTGAGCTTTCGGCGGATGGCCCGCTACGCCCGCCTTATACGCTGTACGCGCAAGGCGGCCTAACCGTAAGCCACGTGCGCTACATGCTCGAGGCGTTTTTAAGCGACTCTGGCTTAAAACAGGCTTAAAACTGGCCTAAAACAGACTCAGTTGAGGGCGCGCTTCTGGCGCGTCATCGGCGGGCGAAGGTTTGGCAGCCTCGATGGTGGCGGCGCGCTTGTGCAATTGCGCTAGCCTGCGCGTGGCCTGTTGGACAACTTCTGCGGGAATCCCCGCCATTTTTGCCACCTGAATACCGTAACTTTTTTGCGCCGAGCCCGGTGCCACCGTGTGCAAAAACCGGATTTCGCCATCCTGCTCGGCCACCAGCATACGTACGTTCTGCACGATGCCCGCAAAGGTTTGCTCCAGGGTGTTCAGCTCGTGGTAATGCGTGGCAAACAGGGTTCTGCAGCCAATGTGTGTCACCAGGTAGTCAGCGACGCTCCAGGCAATGGCAACGCCATCGTAGGTGCTGGTGCCGCGTCCCACTTCGTCAAGAATCACCAGACTTTTTGCGGTGGCGTTGTTTAAAATTTGCGCAGTTTCAGACATCTCGACCATAAACGTAGAATGCCCTGCCGTTAAATCATCGGCTGCGCCAATGCGCGTGTAAACCGCGTCGCACAGTCCAATGGTTGCAGCATCTGCAGGTACGTAGCTACCCATTTGCGCCATCAGGGCAATCAGCGCGTTTTGACGCATGTAAGTGCTTTTGCCCGCCATGTTGGGGCCGGTAATGAGCAATAAACTGGGGGCTTCGCAATTTAAAGGCTTTTCAGCATTCGCTTGCGGCTCTGCACGTCCGTTTAACGCGCAGGGATTAGGTACAAAACGTCCCATGGGCATCATTTGCGCTAAAACCGGGTGCCGCCCGCCCTGAATCTCGAGCGTGGCATCCTGCGTCATCACGGGGCGCACGTATTGTTGCGCTTGCGCCACGGTGGCCAAAGACTGTAACGCATCAATTGCAGCAAGGCGCATGGCGATTTGCTTCAGCAGACTTGCCATAGGCAAAATCTGTAGCTTCAGCTCGCTGAATAACATGGCCTCGAGGCTTGCGGCTTGCTGCTGCGCATTAATCACGTCTTTTTCGTGCTCGCGCAAGCGCTGAGAGATAAACCGCTCGGCGTTGGTCAGCGTCTGGCGGCGTTGCCAATCCTCGGGTAACGTCGTCAGTCCGGCGGCTGCTGCCCGAGAGACCTCGATGTAATAGCCAAACGCACTGTTAAAACTGACTTTTAAAGTTTTAAGGCCAGTCAGTTCACGCTGCTGCTGCTCGTACTGCGCTAGCCAGGCCTGCCCTCCTGCAAGCAACTCGTAGAGGGCATCCAGCCCGGCGTTATACCCTGGGCGAATCACGCGGCCCTGCTTTAAGGCAACCGGCGGGTCATCTGCAATTGCAGATGACAGCATTGCTTCGAGCGTTTTGAGCGAATCTGGCAGCGTGTTTAACGCCGAAAGATATGCAAGCGACGCCTGCGACGCACTTTCGCTTAACGCGCGCTGGAGCTCGGGCAATACAGCAAGCGTTTGCCGCAGGGAGGCCAAATCTCGGGGCGTTACATTCAGGTTTGCAACGCGCGCGCTCAGGCGCTCTAAATCGCAGCACAGCGCCAGCGGCTGCCGCACGGCGTGCAACCGTTGCGAGGCGGCTAAAAAATACGCTATCGCTTCGTGGCGGCGGGTAATTTCGGCCACGTTCAGGCTGGGTTGTTCAATCCAACGCCTTAGCTGGCGGGCTCCCATTGCCGAGCAGGTTTGATTCAGCAGGCCAAGCAAACTACCCTGCACCTGGCCGTCTCGGGCGTTTTGGGTGAGTTCCAGGTTTTTACGCGCAGACGGGCTGATGTACACGGCATCTTGCAGGCGAACCCACTGCACGCCATCGAGCCTGGGCGGCTCCGCAACAAACATGGCCTTTAAATACGCCGCCAAAACGCCAGCCGCCTGCTTAGCGGCAGGGGCTTCGTGCAAGCCAAAACCTTCCAGGGTTTGTACGTCGCACAGTTGCTTTAAAGCCGTCTCGCCAATAGCTGCATCCTGAATAGTCGCATCGGCCACGGGCGTGGGCTGGCACGGGCAAACTTGCGCCACGGCTTGCATCAGGGTCTCGGGTAGCTTGGCTAGTGTTTCGTCAAAGCCCATCGCGTTTTTAACCCGCTTGCCCGGTACAATTAGTTCTGCCGGTTGCAAACGTGCCAACTCGCCCAGAAGCGCGTCTTCTTCGGCCAATTCCATAGCCCAGCACCCGCCGGTGCTTACATCGACCCAGGCTAAGCCATAAATCAAACCGACCTGATTTTTGCCTTTCGCGGGGTGCGTCACCAGCGCCATGCAGTAATTGGGGGCATCTTGCGCAAGCAGTGCGCCCTCGTTTAAGGTGCCGGGCGATAACACCCGCACAACCTGGCGTTTAACCAGCCCTTTGGCCTGCGCCGGGTCTTCCATTTGCTCGCAAATCGCGACCTTAAAATTTTGCTGCAGCAGGCGCGTCAGGTACCCTTCGATGGCTCTTACCGGCACGCCCGCCATCGGCACCCGGCCCAGCACACCGCCGTCTCGGCCTGTAAGCGTTAGCTCAAGCACCTTGGCCGCGGTCAGGGCGTCTTCGAAGAACGTTTCGTAAAAATCACCCATGCGGTACAGCAAAATCACGCCGGGGTAGTTTTGCTTGATTTCCAGGAATTGCCGCAACATGGGCGTTGCCACGTTAAGATCTACGGTGAGCGAACACACGCTCTGGTAACTGGCGTCTAAAGATGTTTCTGGGGTCATTGCTTCAGGGTCACGACTTGTCGGACAGTTGGCGAACAAAAATTCAAATGATTAACAAATTTAAAGTTAGCTGCCAAAAGCTGCTTATAAATTAACGATTTGAATCACAATACTACGATGCTCAGCTTTAGTTTATCAGCAACCACCCTTGCAGGCTTTAACCCTTTACACGTTAAACCCTCTAAAATTCTGCCAACGAAGCCGTGCCAAACGCCGGTTTTATTCGGGAAAAATTCAAGCCAATACAGGCGCAGCGAGCATTATCCCAAAAGCCAGTACACCAGTCAGCAACGTCAGGAACTGAGAGCAAAATATTTAACGCAAACAGGGATGTTTGCAGAACGAAAACTGCTTTTAGACAAACTGCTTGACTTAACAGACACCAATTTTGCTGAAGCCTTATTGATGACTAAAAATGAGGCAATTGCCTGGCTTGAGAAACAAAATAGCTGGCAAAAAGTTAGCCAAAATAAGACCGAAAACAATAAAAGCGCGGTTTTTATTCATCGAAGGACTAAAATAAAAATTGTGGTTGACACTCACCACACAGGTATTCCACAGGATCATTTTGATATCTTGAATTTTGGATACTTAGGCACTCCTAATTGCATTAAATTAAGATTGGCTTATAACCATCCCCCTAAATTAAGTTCCGGCGCTTTATTACGCAGAAAAATTAGAACCTTTGCCTGAATCCCCTTGCCGTGTTGGCCTGATGGCCATACTCAACGCCACACCCGATTCATTCTCGGACGGGGGGCAAGCCCATGGCGCGTTGCTGGCAAAGGCGCACGAAGCCTATACAATATGCCAACGCGATGCGCTCCTCCTGATTTTTGACGTCGGCGGACAATCGACGCGACCGGGTGCAACGCCAGTGAGCCCAGACGAAGAACAAGCCCGCGTGCTGCCGGTGATTCGGGCGCTCAAGACGCATTACCCCGACACGCGCATAAGCATCGATACCTTTGATGCCCGCGTGGCCGAGGCCGCCCTGCGCGAGGGGGCAAGCGTGATTAACGATGTCTCTGGCTTAACTCATAGTAAGCAAGCAATGGCGCGGGTGGCCGCAACCGCCAGCACGCCCTTAATTCTAATGCACGGATTTTCAGATCCGGAGAGTTTGACCAAGGCAGCCCAAGATAAGCCCACCGAGCTAAGCTCGATTACGCAACGCGTCATACCGTTTTTACAGGCGCAAGCGCAGCACGCGCAGCAGGCCGGCGTTGCCAAACAGCAAATATGGCTTGACCCTGGGTTTGGGTTTGGCAAAAGCGTTAACGATAACCTGACCTTACTGCGCGCCATAGACGAATTACTCGCACTTGGGCACCCACTCGTAATTGGCACCTCGCGTAAATCATTCCTAACGCTAAATTCATTTGCTGCGGCCAACGCTATTGTAGCTCCAGCTGAGCGAGACGCACTCACCGCTGCCAGCCTTGCGCCCGTGATTCAGGCGCTTTACGCAACGCAGCAGGCTCAGCCAGCCATGTTGCACCCAACAGCCGGGTGGGCTGATGTTTGTCTTTGGCTGCGCGTGCATAACGTGGCAGCTATGGCGCCCGTGGTTACGTTTTTAACCGCTTTTTACAGCAACGCGCCTGTTCTAAATCAATAATTCGTTTGCGGGCTGCTGCGCCAGCATATTGACTAGCATCGGATCCCATTTTTGCCCGGCTTCTGCCGAGAGCGTTTTGAGCGCATCCGCGTGCGCCATAGGCTGCTCGCGGTAGGGGCGCTGCTCCGTCATCGAGACGTACGCATCGGCCAGCGCCAGGATTCTGGAGCCCAGCGGAATATTATTGCCCATCAGGCCCTCGGGCAGGCCAAAGCCGTCCCAACGCTCGCGCATATAGCGCACGTAGGGTACCACATCGCCCAGCGTATGGATGTGCATCAGCATGCCGATGCCGGCGCTTGGCATATCCTGCAGTGCTTGCCACTCTCCGGGGGTCAGCGTGCTGGTTTTACCCAGCAAATGCTCGGGGGCTTGCACGCGGCCCAAATTGGCCAGCAACGCGCCGTAATAAACCAGATCGGCGGTTTTCTCGTTCAGGCCCAGCGCTTCAGAAAGCACTCTGGCAACATGTGCCGTTTTTTGGCTGTGGCCACGCGTGTAATCGTGCCGGCTATCTACCGCAAGCGATAAATCGTTTAAAAACGTTTGCTGACGAATGGCCAACTCGCCGATGCGATCGGTTAAATCTGCACGCATCGAGAGCATATGGGCGTAATCGGGCACGGGCTGGGCAATTAACTGCTGCGCCTCGCCAATTTGGCGCTGTAAGCCCAGTGCGGCGCTAACCAGTTCTGCACTGGCCTGGGCTAATTGCTGAAACTCCAGACTAAATTCTGCCGATTGCCGGTTTGCCCACAGAATCAGGCCGCTTAAATGGTTGGCATCACGCAGCGGGTAAGCCAAGTACGCACGAACCGGCCAGTCGGCCAGGACGGGGACTTGTTGCCAGGCCTCGGCCTGCGCACGACCGTTGCACGCGGTAACCACCTGAGGTAAGCCCCGCAGCAGCGTTGAGCAAAGTGGATGCGTCTCGGGTAAGTGCCACGGTACCTGATGCAGCGCTTCGGGGCGATTAATGCCTTCGGTCAGGGCGCAGCCCAACAGCTTGAGCGTCAGGGTCGCATCGTTATCGTCTTGCTCTTGCGCCGGCAAGGACTCTGGCGCGTTGTGCGCACTTAAATGCAGTACAAAACAGCCATCGGTGCCAAATACGCTGCGCAGCGTGGCTGCAATCGTATCGTAGATCACATGGCCCGCATCGGGGTTGTAGCCTAGAACGGCAAGTGTTTGCTCCAGGGCATACAAATCAACCAGTTCGCGCAGTTGGCGGCGTAGCCGCTCAGGATCGGCGGCGGCCTTGTGAGACACCTTGGCCAAAAGCTCGGGCGACATAAAGTTTTCGCCCATAAATTCGCCCCAATTCAGGGCGTATAGCGCGGTTAAGGCGTCTGATGAAGCCGGTGCTTTGTCGAATGACGACTCCGGCCGCGATTCTGGAAGGGTCATAAGGTCAGGTAACGCTCAATCGAGTAATTATTTATTATACGTAATTTTATATAGCGGCTTTTGCGCTAGCGTTTGTTCTTTTGAGAGAGACTATACGCTATTTTTTGTGTTTAGACTCAGGCGGCAATATAAATGCGCGTCTTGGTTTAAAAGCCTTTGGTAAGACACGTATCGTCTGTAACGCCTAACAGCTTTAATGATAAGCCACCCCCTGACAGATTGACACGTTAAACGCCTAACGTATAACGCTAAAAATGGGGCGTTTATTGTTTTATTGGCCTATAAACCGCCCGAGGGCAGCCTGAGCCAAAAGCAGCTTCCTTCGCCCAGCGTGCTGCTGGCACCCAGCAACCCGCCGTGTGCTTTGGCAATTTGCTGGCTTAAAAACAGCCCAAGACCACTGCCCGAGTTACGATGCGCGCGCGTGCCCTGCACAAAACGCCCAAACAAATTCGGCAAATCTTCGGCAGGAATCCCCGGCCCGTTGTCGCGGACGCTAACCTCGAGCCAATCGGGCTCTGGCACGCAAACCGTCATCGTAATCTGGCCGCCTTCGGGCGTAAATTTAATAGCGTTGCCCAATAAATTTGTCATCAGGCGGCGCAATTCAGCCGAATCGCCTAAAACTTTTGCCTCTAGTGTATTGGCGTGCGGGTCAAACGCTAATGTCTGGAATTTAGCCTCAGCGAGCGGTTTTATAGCGTTAAACACGCGCTCGGCCAGCGGCGTAATCGCCAGCGGCTCCAGAATCAGACGCTGCTTGCCCGATTCATAACGATAAACATCGAGCAGTGTATTGACGAGCTTCAGCAGGCTTTCGTGGCTGTCTTTCATCACCGCCAGGACGTTTTGCTGCTCATCGTTGAGCGCGCCCATCACGCCTTGCGTCATAAAGCCAATGGTCTGAATCGTCGCAAGCAACGGCGTACGCAAATCATGCGTCAGCGTCGAGACAAAATCGTCGCGCAGGCGCTCGGCCTCTTTGCGCCGGCTAATATCGCGTACAATGGCGATGTAACTGGGCGTTTTATCTGGCGTTTGCTTTTCTGCGCTGGTTCTGGAATGAAGCGACTCCAGCAAAGCGTCATCGGTTCTGGAGAGCGAGGCCTCGATGCTGAGCGTGCCCAGCAACGTTTCGAAGGCGTGTTCGGGGATTGCGCTGGACGTGACTTCGCCTAAAAATCGCCCGAACGCCGGGCCGAGCGGCAGGCCTGTAAAATCTGGCGCTTTACTGCCCTGGCCTCCAGGTAACCCCGGATTCGCGGGCATGCCCGCTAAATCGAGCTTGGTAGCGGGCCCGTACGCACGAAGCAACAGTTGCTGCGCGGCAGGATTAACCGATAATACGTTCAATCGCGCGTCCAGCGTAATAATGGCATCCGCCGTCTGGTTCACGATGGTTTGCAGCTCGTGAAACGTAGCATGCCATTGCCGGGTGCGCATGGCCACTACTTGTTCCAGATGTTCGTTATAGCGGGCCAACTCGGTTTTGGCCTCGTTCAAAGCAACAATGTTAGTGCGCAAATCGCTCACCAGTCGGGCACGCTCTAGCCCGGTGTGGATGGTTTGCAGCAGCACCGCGTTATCCCAGGGTTTTTGAATGTAGCGATAAATCTCGGCCTGGTTAATGGCGGCAATGGCGTTTTCCTTGTCGGCGTAGCCCGTAAGCAACACGCAGGTGCTTTCGGGGAGTTTTTCGCGCACCTGCCTTAAAAACGCAATGCCATCCATGCCGCCAGGCATTAAAAAGTCCGAAATTATCAGCTCTGGCAACTGAAAACCAGCTTCTAGCAAAGCGTTTAACTGTTTTAAGGCAGCTTTTGGGCTGTTAAAAGTCTGTAGCGGGTTAGGCAGCTCAAGTTCTATCAATGTGGCCAGGCTTTGCGTCACCAACGGATCGTCATCGACGACCCAAATCAGGCCCAGTTGCTCACTCCGTCCCTGGGGCGTCAATTGATCAGACGCTACAGACAGAGATGCATCATGGTCAGAGCCCTGGCTAAAGTCATGAGCAAACTCATGTGAAAACTCGTGGGCAACACGCCCTGACACGTTTAAAGCAGACCTTGGCACAGGCACCTCGGGCGAAGATTTTGACGATGACTCGGGCGATGGTTGGCTCAGCATAAGCATATCAACCGTATTTTAAATCGAGATACTCAAATTGGCGAGCCCGCCCCGCCGAATCAAGCTAAAAACAAGGCACTTTGGCTAGGCCCGTTGCAAAACCAGAATCCTGCGTAAACTTACAATATCAGCGACTCAATCATCGTCGGGTATCTTTAATAGCGCAGTCGCTTCAGCGGGTTTTGGCGTTAATTTGCAATAGCACGTATGAATTTTGGGTAAAAGCGCTTTATAACGGCATGTTTTGCCGATAAGCCCAATAATGCTTGCCATAACGCTCTTGAGCAGGTATGGCTTAAACGCCTCTAATATCTTAAAAGCAGGTCGGATTGTGAGCGGGAGACTGTAAGTACGTGACACCACCACAGCCTCAAAACCAGTTTTTTAGGCAGCCAGAAGCCTCGGCCGTTTTACAAGACGGCCCTAACGCGTTTGAACGCGCGTACCGGGCTGGCGGGTTGCTTTCGCCCAAGCCCCAAGGGGATCTGCAAGCACTTGCGCAGGCGGCAACAGCATCAGGAGGCTCGGAAGCCTCGGCAAACCTTGAAAATGCGCCAGCAAGCCTGAACCAGTTTTTAGCGTCCGTCTCGGGCAACCTGGCCATTCAGCCGGGGCAAAATCCGTTTGCAGTAGCTTCGCAACTCGATGCGCAAATTACCGCGTTGGCTAACGCGAACGGCTACAACGTGCATATTATTACCGAGCAGGATTCGTTGCGCGGATTTACGCTGCCCGCAGTCGGCACCTGCCTGAATCAGCTGGATACCGAGGCCACGGGCAGCAGTTTGTCGTCTCATTTAAAAACAGCCACCACAAAAATCGATATTCAGTTGCAATCGCTGGATGCCGAGCTAGACCAGTGCCTGACGCGGCTCAAGCTGCTTAAATCGCTTAGCCACGCGTCGGCGCAGGTTCGGTATTCTGCGTTATTGCTAGAGCAACGCATTGACGCGTTGACGCAAAAAAAGCAAAAATTGCAGCGTTTGCAGCGCCTTGCGCGAGAAAACGATCATCCGGTGGCGCGGCAGCTTAGCAACACGCACGAGGCCGTGGCCGAGCAACTAACCACGTTTAAGCAAGCCATGGCTGCGCCGTTTAATTTGGCGATGGCTCGATTCAGAAATTCTCGGCTGGGTAAGCCGCTTGCGCGCCGTGTGGCCATTGCAGAACTGGCCCGCAAAATGTCGGCGCTCGAAGCCGGGCTACAGCAGCAATTAAAGCAGCCGCAAGTGGCCGCGGGCACGGTAAGCACCATGGTGGCAGAGTTTGACAGTTTAAGCGCAGAACTCAGCCGCCTGAGCGCGCAACCCGGCGTGCAGTCCAGTTTGCAAGATTCGTTGACGCAAGGGTTGCAGGCAAAATTTAGCCAGCTTAAGCGGTTACTGTCGGCGTAAGCCTGAAATTACCGCGACTAACCGGTAAAAGCATTTAAATGTAAGCCATTCCTGACCTTAAGCGCGCTTTGCGGTTGACATGATAATTTAAAGCTGTTTGCATTACGGTTTACAGATTAGCTTTATACGCTGAACTGATCCTGAAATGCTTACCCTAGACCTGCTAAACACGCCTTATAACGGCCCAGAACAATTAAACGGAAAAACGGGCTATTTTTTTGGCACGTTTAACCCGGTGCATCTTGGGCATTTGCTGTTTGCAGACTTTGCGCGGCAGCAGCTTGGGCTGCGACGGATTGTTTTTGTGCCCGCAGGCGCGCCGCCCAATAAGCTTTTTACAGGCAATCATCCTGATAACTTAGCGCAAGCCAAAAACACGGTTACAGCACTTGCAAGCGGGCAGGATCGACTGACGATGACTCGGCTGGCAACGGCTAACCGGGCTTGCTTTGAGGTTTATGCGGGCGAGGTTGAATGCGCTAAAACCAGCTCTGGCACAGACCCCAAGCCGATTTATACAATCAACACCCTAGAAGCCATGCTTGGCGGCCCAATTGCGCAAGCAAAAACCAAACCTGTTTTATTGATGGGCGAAGATACCCTGCGGACATTGCCGCGATGGCATCGGGCGCAAACGTTGATGCAACACTGCGTTTTTGCAGCCACAGCCAGGCTTAGCCCGCAAAACGAAACCCTGCAGCCAATTGCGCAACCCGAATTTGGCGCGACTGGGCAGAATCTACCCAAAGACGTTTTGAACGACTTGGCGATTGAATGGATTACGATGCCGCGCATTGAGATTTCGGCCAGTTTAATCCGGCGTAATATTGCCAGCGGCAAATCCATTCATTATCTGACGCCTGCCCCGGTTTACGATTTTATTCAGGCGAACCGGCTGTACCGCGGCGAGGCTAAATAACTATATCTGTAATAATTAATATGATTTTAACAACGTGTCGCCGTCTTTCAGGAACACGCCGCCAACATGAAACGTCTTTATGGCTACAGTTTAACCGCATTTTGCCATTAGGAGTGTCGCCTATTGCATTAGACATAGCCGTGTTGCCTGTTTTTATTTTTAATCGGTTGCGTTAGCATGAGCATACTTTAAGACGACAGCCGGTTATGACCGAGTAATCAAGAGATTTATAACCTTAAACTTTAAGCTTAACGAACATTCGTAAGTAGTCATCTTAATTATTCTGGATCAGTTTATCCTGGTTTCATTATTAATCCCTCTATAGGAGCCCCAGCATGACTCATAAACGCCTAACCTCGGCACTTATCGCCTCTGTTTTGGCCACTAGCCTGAGTACTGCCGTATTTGCCTACGATTACAACAGCTATGGCGGATATAACCAAAATTACTCGCAATCCAGCTATACCAGCAACTACAATCAGGCTCCCATTCAAGGGCGTGTCGTCAGTGCCCCGGCAGGAACTGCACTTTCGGCAACGGTTGCCCAAGAAATCAACAGCGCCAGCGCCCGCGTGGGCGACCGCTTTATGGCGACGCTTGCGAACGATATTTCTTCTAACGGCTCGGTGATTTTGCCCGCAGGCTCACAGCTCGAGGGTCAAGTGGTCTCGGTTGTGCCCGCAGGCCGCGCCGGTCGTAATGGTCAGCTTGATATTCGCTTTATGAGCGCGCAGTTACCCAACGGTCAGCGCGTACCCTTAATGGCAAAAATCATGACTGATGATGGTACTGGCCTTATACGCGGTGGCACCTCGGGTGGTCGTATTGGTAAGGCTGCCTTGACCACAGCAGGCGGAGCGGCAGCCGGTGCCATTCTGGGCACAGCGCTTGGGCCTTTGTCTGGCGGTAAAGTGGGCCGTGGCGCCATTTACGGCACCGCAGTGGGCGGCGGCTTAGGCGCTGCGGGTTCGCTGTGGAATAAAGGCGAAGACGCGGTGTTACGCGGTGGCTCGCCCGTGCAGGTGGTGCTGGAGCAGCCATTAACCGCAAACCCTTATAGCGGTGGCAGTGGTTATGCTGCGCCCGTAAATAATTACAACAATTACAATTCGGGTGGCGCATTACCGCCACTGCAAAATTACTAGTAAATTCGCCTAAAACACTTAAAGCCCCTGCAAATGCAGGGGCTTTTTGCAGTGATAAAACCAAGGCTAAACACCCACGGGCACGGGCTGCGCTAAACGCGTGTTTTGGGCCGCGTCAATTACTTCAGCCAGGCTAAATGATTTAGGCTCTTGTTCTGATTGAGACTGCTCATTCTGGTGTTGCTGGCGCTGTTGCTGCTCCTGATGCCGCACTATAAGCGAGTCTACGGGCAAATCTTGCGCCAAAAGCTTTTGCTTTAAGGCCTCGAGCTGCAAAGGCAGCGTGCTGCTTAAAATGCCAGGTTGCGAGCTTAAAAATTCCGCCGAAACCTTGCCCTGGCGCAATCTTAAAATCAATTGCGCGCCATCGTTTAAATCCACCCGTATGGGTGACCCGTTTTTCTGGGCCTGCGCAAGGAGGGTTTGCATTTTTTCGCTCAGTAAACCGGTATTAGCCGCGGCCAGAACACCAGTTGCCGCATTTGCGCTATTAACGCCATTAATCGATTGTGTTAGCGCACCCTGTAGACTAATTTGTGCCTGCGATTGCGGCAGTGTCGGCGCAAGTAAATTTAACGTTAAAGCTGAAGGCGGCTCTGTCGTGGGTTTAGAGGGGGTCTTGGCCACCGCAGGCTTCTCAGCGGCCTCATCGGAGGAAGTTTTAGCAGATTTAGCAGCACTCACTGGCGTCGATGGCTCATCTTGCGTCACGGCATCGTTTTTTACGGTCAAATCGTGCGAGACCGGGGCTAAGGCAGGCTCTGAAAGCCAATTTAGAGCCCGCTTAAACATAGGGTCAAATGCAGCCTGATTTTGCCGAACCTGATCGGCCACCGCCTGCGCCTCGTTCGGCTCGGGTTGCGCAAGCAGCAAGCGGGCAAAGCTTAACTCGCCCGCCGATGCGCCGCCGGCAGTCTTGGCGCCACTGGCACCCAGCGGCTTATCGAGCGCTTGCGGTTTGGTGTGTTCAGCGGGTGTTGCGCTAACCGACGACACGGCAACATTTGGATCGGGCATCTTCTTGGCATCCTTTGCAAAGAGCGCTAACAATCGTTTTTAATTTTTAAAACGAGCACAGGGACGAACGCTTACGGCTGAAGACGTTGGATTCTGTATCGGCAGACAGGGAATGAACCTTGGCGTGCACGCGACATAAGCCTAAGTTTGGGACACACCCATTGCGTGTTTTTAAAAGCATACGCGGGTCGTCAGGAATGTCATGCCTACGCGTTAAAAAATATACGATTATGCGACGATTAAGCCTGTTTAAGGACGCTGAAGGAAGCCGTTAAAGCTAAAACACGCCCCAATGGCCTGAACAACGCTGCCAAACGGCTCATTCAAAAGTTAATTTGCGCTACAGACGCCGCCTGACGGAAATTTACCGTTTGTTCTGCTAAGGCTTAATCGCCAAATAAAGGCATTAATCGCGCTCTGCTTTGCTTGCGGCGTCTTCGCTGCGCTGAAGCGCTTCTGCCAAATCATCCTGAGCGTTTTGCGCCTGCTGCCTAAAATAGCGCTGCCCCGCCACTTCATCGAGCCGGCGCATGTCCAGTTGTTTTTCCTCGGCCTGCCACTCCTCGTAAGCTTTGTCCTTGTGCTTTACCAGCGCATCCAGCTCGGCTTGCGCTTTTAGCAGCTTCTCGCGTTCTTCTTGCAGCCTTTGCTCGGCCTCTTCTAGGGAGGCTTTTAGTTGTACCAGCAAAACATCCAGCTTGTTCAGGTACCGGTCGTGATACTCGTACATGGTGCTAGGCGAGCGGTACATGTGGTTCAGGACCTGTTTATGCTCGTCTCGATTGGCTTGCACGCGCTGCTTGGCAAGCTTAACGGCCTCGGTCGCCTGTTGAACACGACGCTCCTGCTCTTGTTTTTTACGTTCGCGCAGTTCAAACACTTTTTGCAAACGGTATGCAAATCGTGGCATAAGGCCCTGTACCCTGTGCTAACAGCATTACGGCTAATTTAAAGCGGCTAAGAGAGGATTTAAAAAGGATTTTAAGGAGCGATATTCCCGCTATCCGAACAGCCACAAGTGTTTCCAAGCTGTCACATTAATACAACATTTGAATGAAATTGAATATTCTGTGGGTAACAGGCGAAAGCCGTGTGGTAGATTACTGATAGTGCAAACAGGCTTTCAATCGCGATATGCAAGCGTTTTTGCGCCCAATTCTTTGCAAGTATACACCGCTAGCCATAAAAACAACTTTGCCCCGGTCTCTTTTATTAATCGGTCTAGCATCAAAGCAACCTCAACGCTAATTTAGTCTGCTCTCGTCCTAAAACGCCTCTAAAGCCTATTATATCTCCATAATTAGCTTAATTACGCAGGATTGAAACGCAAAAGGTACAGCCACAAACTCCATTTAACCGGTTTAAACGTAAAAACCGAATAATAGCCTTGATGAAACTGAGGCAACACAGGCTTTCGTCAGCCTGAAAAAACTTGAAGCACCGAGATATCCTGACTGATTTTGAAGCTCAACCTATTCTGTTTACTGATTCGCAAGGGAATGAACGTTTTTTATGTTCGTCACCAAAAACTTTGTTAAAGGCGAAACCATTTTTAAAGAAGGCGATCTTGGCGATCGCACCTTTCATATTATCAAAGGCGAGGTGTTAATCTGCAAAAATCGCCGCGATGGGGGCATGGTGGCCATTGGCAAGTTGGGCGTGGGCGAAATTTTTGGCGAGATGTACCTGTTCGATCCGCAAGCTGGCGGCCGCAGGAGCGCAACCGCAATTGCCGCGTGCGACGCCGAAGTTGAAGTGATTTTTGAAGAAACGCTCACAAAACTCATGGCCGATATGCCGCCGCAGCTTGGCAGCATTATGGAGGCGCTTTGTCGCCGTCTGCGCAAATTATCCGGCGATTACGCCATGGTTGTACCGGTCAAGAAGTATTCTTTTATCAACTAAATATCAACTAAACAGTCACCAGGCGTTTTGTAGCAAATCAACTTTAGATTAGGCTTAATACGAATGTTATAGCCTGAAAACTAAAGTCAGCGTAAGCGTTTGATGCTAGCCTGCAGCGCAGGATTGGCTTTTAAACAGCGAATAACGCAACTTTAGCCGCTAGAGCGAAGGCTTAAGACGGTTAGCGCCAATGGCTTGCGGGATTTTTTTTACCACCGTTTGCGCATCGAGCCGAATGTAGCTGGGGTTCAGGACCAGCTCGGGCTTAACCACGTTAGGGCGGTGCATCATCGCAGAAACATTCGAGGCCCATTCGTTAATGAGCCAATCGATGGAATCGGCGACGTTAGCCCGTTGTAAACGCAACAAGGCACGAAACGTTGGCGCTATAGAAGGCGTTTGCAGGCGTGCCGCCGCTAACGAGGCCTGAATGGTTGGGTCAACCTCTGTCGTCGCGTTGTCACCCTGGTGCGCACTAGAGTGAACGTGGGCGTAGGCGTTATGTTCGGAAGGAGGCGTCATAGGCAAATTGTAGCTGGTGGCTCAAGCGCGTAACAGGGCTTGTGCAAAAAAGCGTAAAATGTACTGAAAAAATTTTAAACAGTGGGCGCTTAGGGTTTGCAATGCGCCTTGATTTTGGTTTGCCAGTGGCTTGGGCAAGCTGAACACGCATTTTTTGCAAAACGCGCGTTAATTTGTATCAGAAACGCGCCAAGCCTGGATTAAAAGCCTGGATTAAAAGCTTAGATTAAAAGCCTGCTCAAACGTCGCATTCAACGTGAACGGGTTCTAACATAGTAAACCTTGTCAATTCATTTTGTTGGGTACGCGCGTCGCAGCGTCACAATTTTGTAACATCCCGCTGTAATATGCCGCTATAACATACCGGGAGTCTCGCGGATGCGCGCCATGGCGGCATCCAGCCAAGCCGCGTCGAGTCGTGCGCGTTCGGGCTCGGGTAACGCAGGCGCAAGCCAAGGGTCAACGGGCGTCCATAAAATGGCCGGGTTGCGCTTAAACCACGTTAATTGCCGGCGCGCATACTGTCGCGTCAGGATCACAATTTTTTCCTGAACCTCGGACAATGGCTGGGCACCTGGATTTTGAAGATGCGCAACAAGCTCTGGATACCCTAGCGTTGCCTGTAGCGCAGGCGCCTGAGGGCCGTAACGCGCAAGCAACCCCTCAACCTCTTTCAGCCAGCCAGCGCTAAACATCGCCTGCGTCCGCAGGGCAATGCGTGCGTGTAGTAAAGTTCTGTCATCAATGCCAAGCCCAAACCAAAGCTGGTTTTTAGGCACTTCGAGCGCGGGTGCTTTAAAACTAGACGCCTTTTGCCCCGAAAATTCGATAATTTCGAGCGCTCGAATGATTCTAAAGGCATCCGTTGGGTAAATTTCTACAGCACGCTGGGGGTCTTGGGCTTGCAAGCGCAAATAAAGCGTCTGCAAGCCAGATTGCTCAATTTCGGTCTGTAACGCATTTCGGTACGTCGGATTGGGCGAAACCGGTGGCAGGGCATCATTGTGGCCCTGGAGCAACGCCTGCAGATAAAATCCGGTACCGCCTACGATAATGGGCAAAATTTGCTGCTGCCAAAGTTCACAAAGCACGCCATAAGCCTGATGGGCGTATTGCGCAGCGCTAAACACGGCGTCTGGCGGCACGCAATCAATCATCGCATGAGGGATACCCTGTTGTTCATCTGGAGTGGGTTTGGCAGTACCGATGGTTAATTCGCGATAAACCAGCCGGGAATCCGCAGAAACAATGCTCGCGGGCTGGCCCGCAGCCATAAGCGCCTTGGCGAGCAAAACCCCTAGCCGTGATTTACCCGTTGCCGTAGGGCCCACCAACACCACAAGCGGGCCATTTAAACGGGCTTTACGCCCGACTTGGCCCGTTACTACTGGCCCAACGTGCATTTAGGCTTAATCCTGTTGGGAATGAGGTGCGCTAGCGTTACCCGACGAACTCACAGAGGCATTTGGGGTCAAGGGCTCGTCACTCGAACGATTGTCGGGTGTGCTCGTGTCATCCTCGGGTGATTTAATTGCAATCTCTGGTTTTTGGCCAGGTTCGTCCATGGTTTGCACAATCCCCGATAAAGACAGGTACATAAACGGCAGCAACGCGGCAACAACGTTCCATAACAACAAAACAACCTGCGCCAGCACCGCAAGCAGGGGCATATTAAGCGCAAGCAGCATTTGCGCTATCACAACCCCGCCCAGCGGAAAAACACTGAGCAGTATCAGGCCAAACGGGTCTTTTGCAAAACGCTTCAGGCTGTGCCCGTACGCCTTCCAGAATGGGACTCGGGTTTGCACCACCAAGGGCATCCAGAGCACGGTGGCAGCGTAAATCAGCCCGAGCAAAGCAACACAGCCTAATGTAATCCATAACGCGCTTTGCAGCGCCTGATGCTGCGATAGGCTGAGCGTTTTGAGGGTCTCGGTCAGCGCGGCTTGCAACGCTTCGGCCGAGGCCATGGGCCTGCCCAGCACCTCGATTAACGGTGCCGGAATACGGCCCATTAAGGTTTGCTCTGCGGCAAGAATCAAGCCCACAAATACAGCCAGCTGAATGAGCGCACCGGCAAGCAATGGGCCAAAAAAACGACCCACGCCCGGCATAAACTGGCTTAAAAGCATTAAAACGCCCGGTTGTTCTGGTTTTTTATCGGTTGCACGCTCAGGCGAAACAGGGGTTAAAGGCGGGAGCGCCTCGGTCACGGTTTTGCTGGCGCTAGACATCATCGCGAACCAGCCCGAGGTAAACGCCAGATACAATAAGCCCAACAACGCGTAGAGCAACAACCAGCGCCAATCGCCCCCGGGGGTTGCCTGCGGCGTAAGCATAAACAGCAGCAGCAAAAACAACATTAAAGGGTAGTAAAGTACCGTCAGCGCAAAGGCAGATTGCGTGCTGAGCGTCAGGGCTTTAAAAAAACGAGTCATGGCAAGGTCTAGTTTAACGCGAAGCGCGCACGAAACAAAAGAGGGGCACCACGCTATAAGTTGCCTCAAACAGAATCAATCATACGCCCAATCACCCGATAGAAGGAGCATTTGAGGGAAAACTCAAGATATTGCCCTTGGAATCCGAGAACAGTAACAAGCCGTTATGCTGAGCGCATTTGTGTAGTGACTAGGCGCGGTGGTTTATTGTAGGTATCCCCCAAACTTGACAGTAAGAGGTTAGAGACGACTATGAAATCCAGTCAAAAAGCAGCGAAGGGCTTTACCCTTGCCGAAATCCTGATTGCGTTAGGTCTGCTTGGCGTTATCGCAGCGTTTACCATTCCTAAAGTGTTACAGAGCACCGGCACCAGCCGCGCCAGCGCCGTAGCAAAAGAAACCGCTTCGATTATCTCAGGTGCCTTTAGTGCTTACTCGCTCAACAACACCATTGCAACTGCAGATACATTGGCAACGTACATGAATGCGAACGCAAACTTCGTCAAAACGGTTGCTGACGGTTCCCTGACCATGACCAATGGGTCGGGCACCGCCGTTGCTTGTAACGCTGCCAACCCTTGCTATGTGTTACACAGTGGCGCAATAGTTCAATACACTGTAGCTAACACCTTAGGTGGTACTGCTAGCACCAACGGCATTAATTTTGCAGTTGACCCCGATGGCACCGGCGCAACAGCCCCTTACCAAGGTTACCTCTACGCAAACGGCCGCGTAACCACTGCGGGCTCGGGTGCAACAGCCCCAACCGGTGGTGCTGCCTATGCCGGTACGGTTGCAGCAACTGACCCAAGCTACATTGCGAACTGGACGTAGACCTAAAAATACTACACACGATTTGCTAATTATTGGTTTAAGCCAGTCATCAAGCAATTGTTGGCTGGCTTGGCCGTTTTATCCTCGCTGATTTAGACCTAGCGCCTGGACGCATCACCTGTAAACGCATTCAGCCCGCAAAAACGTCTGATTTTTATACATAGGCAGAGCTTTAATAATGACTGCTTTAAAAATTGCCGCTAAATACTCTCAAGCCTCAATAAGCACCTTAAGAGCATCTTATTTAAGTGCCCCAAAAGGATTTACGTTAGCCGAGATTTTAATTGCACTAGCATTATTGGGTGCCATCGCGGCGTTTACGATTCCGAAAGTCCTTCAAAGCACTGGCGTAAGCCGTGCCAGTGCAGTCGCGAAAGAAACCGCCTCGATGGTTTCGGCGGCGCTTGGGGCTTATACGCTGAATAATACACTTGACCCATCGGATACGTTTGCAACCCTTGCCAACGCCTATTTAAACTACGTCAAAATCGTCAGCGATGGCTCTTTGACAATGACGAATGGTTCTGCAACAGCAGTTGCGTGTAATGCTACTAACCCTTGCTATGTTATGCATTCAGGTGCATTGGTGCAATACAGCACAGCAAACACATTTGGTGGCACCAGCGGCAGCAACGGCATAAGATTGGCGATAGACCCAGACGGCAGCCTCGAAACCGAGCCGTTTGAAGCCTATTTGTACGCCAATGGCCGAATTACCACCGCAGGCACCGGTGCCACTGCGCCCACCGGTGGCGGAAGCTATACGGGCACCGTTGCCGCGACTGACCCAAGCTACATCTCTGATTGGACCTAAATTGGAGCTAAAATTAAACTTTGGTTACCTCTGGTCGCATGGTTTTTACCGTAGCGCGCGGAGGTTGCAGATACAACGGCATTAAATCGGCCCACTGCACCGGCTTAATGGCTTGCCGGGCAAGCCAGCTTCGCATCGCCTCGGGCACATCCACGCTTGCCAACAATGCATCTGCGGCTTTTGCCTCGATTTTAAACACACCCGGTGGGCACTGCGCCTGCGCAGCCTCTGCGGTTATCCAGGCAGGCTCTGTTACGCACTGCCAAACAGGGGCTTCGTTGGGGTATCGAGGCATTACGGCCGCATACTGCGCGCAGTAGGCGGTCTGGTTGCGCGCATCTAGCTGAATCCACACCTGCGAGGCCAGCGCTGGCTTCGGCAATGCGGTGCCGCTTGCCGTTGAAACTAACGCGCTCGCATGTTGCGACAGGTTTACAGCCGTATAACAAGCCATAATTTGCTCGAAGGCGTTAAACGGATAAATTTGTACCTTGGGCAAAAATTGGCCAAACGCGCGCACCACGCTTAAACCACTACGAATACCGGTAAAACTGCCCGGCCCCAGATTCACCGCAATTTGAGTCACATCGGCCATGGTTAGGCTGTTTTGCGCTAAGCATTGCGCAAGCATTGGCAGCAGCAACGATGAATGCGTGCGTTGCGCGTTGACGCCTTCCTGATGCGAAAAAATCCAATCCAGCTTTGTCAAGTCTGCCAAAGCAGGCAAACCCGTGTCCTGGCGCGCATTTAAAAAGGACTCACTCAACGCCAGACGCATCGTCTGTCCAGCGGTATCAATGATTAAAAGCATCGCGATGCCAATTGTGTTACAACCAAATAAAACAACAGAAACATTTGTCACGTTACATCATGCGTTAAGCTTAAAGTGACCAGCATTTCAATCTTACACGCTAACGCGACTTACTATAACAGTATAAAAAAGTCAGGAGTTGAACACCCCATGCCCGCACCCGCCCAAGCGCTCAGCCAGTTACCGCCGTATTTATTTGCGCAAATCGATGCCAAAATCGCAGAAGCCAAAGTCAAAGGCGTCGATATTATCTCGCTGGGCGTGGGTGACCCAGACCTACCCACCCCCAATCTGGTGGTCGAAGCCATGCAGCAAGCCGTTGCCGACCCGGGCACACATAATTATCCACCCTATCAGGGCACGCCGGATTTTCTGGAGGCGGCTTCGCGGTGGATGCAGCACCGCTTTGGCGTGGGCATAGACCCTAAAACCGAGGCGCTTGGCCTGATTGGCTCTAAAGAGGGCTTGGCCCACACGATTTTAACCTATGTTGATCACGGCGACGTCGTGCTGTGCCCCTCGCCCGGTTATCCTGTCTACCATAACTACACCACCCTGCTAAAAGGGCGTCCTGTTACGGTGCCGTTGCTTGCCGAAAACCGCTTTTTGCCCCAGCTCGATAAAATCAACCCCGATGATGCACGGCAGGCCAAATTATTCTTCCTGAATTATCCAAACAATCCTACCGGCGCGATTGCCGACGAAGGCTTGATTCGTGAATGCGTGGCGTTTTGCAAACAGTACGATATTTTGCTTTGCCACGATAACGCTTACAGCGAAATGACGTTTGACGGCTACAAAGCCCCAAGCTTTTTAAGCGTGCCGGGCGCCAAAGATGTTTGCGTTGAATATTTTAGCCTGAGCAAAATGTTCAACATGACGGGCTGGCGCGTCGGTTTTGCGGTGGGCAATGCCGACGCGATTAAAGCCATTGGCACCGTTAAAAACAACACCGATAGCGGTATTTTCAAGGCCGTTCAGCAGGCGGCGATTGTGGGGCTCGATAACGCGGATACGCTGACAGCGCACATTAACGCCATTTATGGCCGCCGCCGCGATATTTTTGTGGCTGGCCTGACGCAACTGGGGTGGCAGTTTCCGCCGGCAGTTGCCACGTTTTACCTTTGGGTGCCCGTGCCCAACGGCTGGAGCAGCGTGGATTTTGTAAACATGCTGCTCGAAAAATGCGGCATCGTGTGCCCGCCGGGCATTGGCTACGGTAGCAAAGGCGAAGGGTTCTTCCGTGTGGCGCTTACTGTGCCCGAGGCCCGGCTTAAAGAGGCGCTGACACGTATGGCCGAAGCCGGGATTCGGTTTGATGTGTTGGCTAAAACCGAGTCCGAGGGCGCAACCACACCCAGCGGACAACCCGCCAGCTACGTGATTTAATCAGAAATTTACACACTCAATCCCTTAAGGAATAAAACTCATGCAAGTACGTTTTGGGCAAAACCGTACGCCAAACCCGCAGCTTGAACCGTTTAGAGCAATGGCTCGGCAAATTAAGGCAGATGAAGCTAACCGCAACACAGCAGCCCGAACCGCAGCGATAGCTGAAAAGCGTAACTTGCGAAATAAAACGCTTTCCAAGGCAGCTAGAACTGCGCTGGTATTTGGGCAAGCTGGTATAGTCGGATATCTTGGTATCCCTGTTTTAAAAGCAATAGCTCAACAGCCCCCTGCACAAAGCGTAACGATAATCGCCAGCGGAACTGTGTTTGCGTACATACTAGGCAAGCTAGAAAACAAACTTAAAAAGCAAATATTACCGCCTAAAAGTTAACAGCAACGTTTGGCTCGTTTAACAAAACCCGCACAAAACCCGCGCAAGCGGGTTTTATGCTATCAGGACACTGGGTAAGCACTATACGCATTCAAGTCTGCGGTTTGGCATACGCCAAACCGGCAAGGCAGATTATTTGCCGTGCTGAATAACAGACGCCAGGTACAAGTGAGTGAGAGAAAGTTTTAGATTATGGGCGCAATGGGCAGCATTTTAAAAACCGTGCCAGGCATAATGAGTCGGTATACGCCAAAACTCTTGCGCATAGGCGGCCAGGAGCTGACCGAAACTGGCGCCAAAACGGCGGTCAAAAACGCATCGGGCCGTATGGCAACCGAAGGCGCAGAACAACTAACCAAAACCGCTGCAAACGCCAGTGGCGGCGGCGGGATTAAAGGCTTTTTAAAGCTTATGGCTGCTAGCAGCGTGCTGGATATGGCCCTGAGCGGATTTGGCCCAGTCGGCACTGCCATGGGCTTTGTGCTCTCGACGATGGTCTCTGGCGTTAAGGCCGATTCTGCCAAAAGCTGGCTTAACAATGCGGCAATATACTTTGGGTCAGGGTTTGTGTTCAACAAGTTATTGGGCGGCAAAAAATCCGCCGAAGCGGCCGGTCAAACACTCAACGGAGTTGGCCCAGAAGCTATGCCCCAAGGCGCACCTGGCGCTTACCCCATGGCCAACCCGAGCGCAACAACACAACCGTTAACCACAATACCGGGCACCGGCAGCGCCGCAAATATTCTGGGGGCCGACGGCAAAGTCGATATGAATCTGGTAAAGCACACCTGGGCACAACAGGACGCCAAAATTGCCGAACTGATGCAGCCGATGGGCGGCAACTACATGCAAACCCTAAACACCATTAACCAGCACGTAGCGCAAGCCGCTACGCCGTTTGCTGGCGTTGCGCCTCAAGCATACGCGTCTTACGGCGGATTTGTGCCGAATCAGTTCTCTGCTGTTGGATAGCGGTTTTAGGCGTCCAGGGCGGTACGGCCGTGGGTCTATCGTTAAAGCCCAGCCGCACGTAAACCAGATAACTGCTGGCCACCAGCCGGGTTTGACCCGTTAGCGGGTTAATTGCGTGCACATCCACCTGGATTTCCATAGAAGTCGTCCAGCTCTGGGTTAAAATGGCCTGCGCACGAACGGTTTCGCCAATATACACCGGGGCCACAAAGCTCATTCGGTCTTGTCGAACGCAGGCAACCGGGCCGCTCAGGGCGTGCATTTCTGCCGATTTTCGGCCCGCATCGTGTACCAACGCCAAAATCACGCCGCCAAATACGTTTCCGTTGGCGTTGGCATCGTTTGGCGTCATCGCCTGCTCCACGGTCTGGATGAGCGCAAGCGCCTCGGGCTCGTCGGGTTCGGCCACCGGCAATACCGGCGTCGCTTTGGCTTCCTGCTCTCGGTTTAGCTTACGGGCATCAGCATCGGCAGCCAGATTTTTCTCGTCATCGGTGGAGCATTGTAGGCCGGGCATTGCGCCCTCGGGCACTTTTTGCCCGCGCGTGCCCACACCCACGTAAATCAGGTAACTGGTGGCAATCGGCAAGGTTTCATCCGTCTGGAAGTTCCAGGCACTAACCGTGACCTGACATTCCATAGAGGTACGCCACACGCGCGTTAAACGGCTATGCGCACTAATAATATCCCACGGGCGCACCGGATTGATAAAATTGGTTCTATCGAGCATGGCCGTCACTACTGTCAGCTCGGGCACGCCCTCGGCGCGCTCCTGAACGGTGACGTGGCGCTTGGCCGTAATTGCGCCCGCAATATCAATTAGCTTAAGCACCGTGCTGGCACGAATCATGCCCGAGCCATCGCTCTGACTAGGGTACGCCGGTACGCGAAGCGTAAAGGCAGTATCGTCGGGAACACGAATCAAGGCGTGGGGGTCGGGCGTTGTCATGCGTCTATGCTACCCGAAACACCCAGTAAGGTCACAAACGATACAGTCGAAAAGCCGCACAATCAATAGAATGAGTTCAACATCCTGAAGCAAGGACCGTTGCCGCACTGAGCTAAACTGATCCACTAGCCGTTATCTTAAACCGTAAGGCTGAGTTTCAGGCAGATAAAATTTTAATAATACAGTTTGATGACTTCGCTTGATACAGGCCTTAAACAACGAAACCTTTGCCTGATTATTGCTTTTAAATCAAACCCAGTCTGCATCCCGCGTACGTTCGAACGCTAGATTTCGGTGGCCTGGGGCGTAACCGGCACAGGTGGGGCGGGTGGCGGCCCACTTGGCCGAAGAGGTCTGGGCACGTTAGCAGGCGGCATCGGCACCGGCAAAGGTTCAATCGTAGCCTCTTTTTTTAGAGGTTCTGCAGACGCATCACTCTCATTCGAAGACGCCTCATCGCTAGACGAATTAGGCGCATCCTCTGAAAAACGATCACGTCGACGTAAAGCAGTCCCCCCTGCGCCAAACTCGTCCAGCTCTGGTGCGGCCATTTCGTCAGATTCGAGAGGCTCTAAGGGGTCTTCAGAGGTATCTTGCAGGCTATCCTGCTCAGGGTCCGGAATTTCGGCGGGTACATCGTCTAACGATTCCGCAAGGCTGGTATCAAACGCTTCGACAGGTTTACCCGCCAAGTAACTATTCATAAACCGCGCAAACACTACGGCAGGCATGCCTCCACCCGAGGTGCCTTTGGGCATGGGGCTGTTATCATCATTGCCCATCCAGACGCCCGCCACCAAGCTGGGCGTAAAGCCGATAAACCAGGCATCCCGGTGATCATCGCTGGTACCGGTTTTACCCGCCACAGGACGATCGATATTGGCTGCGCGCCCCGTGCCCTTGCTAACCACCAGCGCCATCATATTCACCATGGTTTGCGCCGTTTTGCTAGAAATTGCAGACACCAGATTCTGATGCGCCTCGTAAAGCACTTGGCCTTGGGCGTTTGTCAGGCGCGCCACGGCGTAGGGCCGGGCCTGCACACCCTGATTGGCCAGCGTTCCAAACGCGCTGACAATCTCGAGCAAATTAACATCGCACGCGCCCAGCGTTAACGATAGGTTTCTGGGTAAACTTGACTCAATCCCCATCCGGTTCGCCATGCTGGCCACACGGTCTGCGCCCAACTCCTGAATAAGCTTAACCGCAACAATGTTATTCGATTGCGCAAGCGCCTGCGTCAGCGGCATCGCGCCGTAGTGTTTTCCGTCGTAGTTTTTAGGCTGCCATTTATCAAACGTAATGGGCTCATCGGTGTAAACGGCACCGGGCAAAACGCCGCTATCGATGGCCGTGGTGTACGTAAACACCTTAAACAACGAGCCCGGTGGGCGCTTGGCCTGTGTGACCCGATCGAACTGACTGTTCTCGAAGCCAAGCCCGCCGACATACGCCAGAATCGCGCCCGATCTCGGGTCCAGAACCGTCATGGCGGCCTGTTTGTTTCCGCCCCGACGACCAAACGCTGCGGCCGTATTGATTAAAGCAGATTCTGCCAGACGCTGCGCCCGCAAATCGAGCGTGGTATGCACCTGCAACCCTTGCGACCAGAATTCGCCCTCGCTTAAGCCAAACGTGCGCTGTACCCACGCCATAATATACTGGTTAAAATAAGGCGTTTTGTTTCCCGCCGCCGAAAGCGCCGTCTGCGCGTGAAGGTTCAGCGGTTGCTTGGCGTACCAGTCCAGCTGCTCGGGTTTAAGATACCCCGCCTCAACCAGATTTTTCAGCACATCGTTGCGGCGCTCCAGCGCCAAATCGGGGTTAATAATCGGATCGTAACGCGACGGGGCCTGCGGTAAACCCGCCAGCACAGCCGCCTCGGATTGCGTGAGCTGCCCTGGCGGCTTGCTAAAATAAATGGCGCTAGCCGCATGGATGCCGTAGGCCCCGTGGCCAAAGTACACGCTGTTTACGTAGCGCTCTAAAATCTGCTCTTTACTCAGTTTATCTTCGACGCGCCACGCCAAAAGCATTTCCTTGATTTTACGTGTAAACGTGCGCTCGTTACTGAGCAAATATTGCCGAACAAGCTGCTGCGTCAGGGTGCTCGCGCCTTCTCGGACGTTGCCCGCCGTCAGGTTAACAAACGCGGCTCGAATCACGCCCAGCGGATCGACGCCGTGATGATCGTAAAACCGGCGGTCTTCAGTCGCAATCAGCGCGCTAATAAACTCTGGCGAGACCTGATTGAGTTTGACCGAGGTATGCTTAAACTGACCGTTGGCCAGAATAATGCTGCCGTCTGAAGCCAAAATGCGGCTGCTAGAAACCGGCGGCGCAAGCAAGGCGCTCTCTGCAACCAGCGGAGCAACATCGGGCAGGGTAAACGGCTGCGTCACGCCGGTTACAATGGCATCCTTGTTAAAAAAGAAGACGCCACCCAGCAATGCCAGCACGCCCGCCAGGAATTTAAACAGTAAGCCCATAAAACTGTGCATCCTTAGGTGAGTAAACACGTTTTAAATGTGTTGTTATTGAACCATAACATTGCCCAAACGGCTGGCATCATGCTGATTTATAAAGCTAATCAACCTTGCAATGTATAAAAACGCCTATCCTGACTGCCTTTTACAATTAACGCACTGCAATAATCTTGTAAAGCAAGCGCGTTAGAGCCGTTTTTAAGCCGTTTAAAGGCTCGCCCAATCAGCAAATTGCCAGCAGCTATGCGATACTAAAATCGGGCATTAGCCTTGTGACTTACTTGGTCATTAGGGCAATTCATCTTACGTTGCGCGAATTTACACGATATCAATACTACGCCTCGCTTTAATCAGGCCTAATGTTCGATAAAATTCAATAAAAAGCGCATAAATCGTTTTAAAAATAGAGTTTGGATAAGAAAATAGTTTTGGATAGTACAGGGTGCTGACGTATGACGCAAACGCAAGCCGAAGGGTTCCGCTGGCCCAATTCAGTGCCGCTGCCGCAATCTGTTCAACTAATCGAGGTGGGGCCACGTGATGGTTTGCAAAACGAACCTGCGCCATGGACGACCACGCAAAAAATCGCGCTGATTGAGCAACTCGGCGAAACGGGCTTGAACAACATTGAGATTGGCGCGTTTGTGCATCCGGGTAAAGTGCCCCAAATGGCAGATTCTGCCGATGTGATTCAGCACGTTATGGCTTGGGCTAAACAGGGCAGCCCGCCTGAGCGAATTACCTACAGCGCGCTGGTGCCAAATACAAAAGGGCTTGCGCGTGCGCTCGAAAGCGGTATAAAGCGCATTGCGGTTTTTACGGCCGCTAGCGATGCGTTTAACACCGCCAATATTGGCATGACCGTTGAAGCCTCGTTGCAGCAATACCAGGCTGTAATTCAAGAGGCCCTTGCGGCGGGCGTGAGCGTGCGGGGGTATGTTTCTACGGCGTTTGTGTGCCCTTATGCAGGGTTAATCGCAAAAACACAGGTTCGCCCCGTGATAGAAGCTTTGTTGGCCATGGGCGTTGATGAGGTTTCGGTGGGCGACACGATTGGGGCGGCTGTGCCCACGCAAGTGACGGACACCCTGGCTTACGTGCTGGAGCGTATACCCGCACACCAGCTTGCCCTGCATTGCCACGATACCTATGGCTACGCGCTGGCCAACACGCTTGCGGCCCTGCAATTGGGTATTACCCGGCACGATAGCTCGATTGGCGGCTTGGGCGGATGCCCTTATGCACCCGGTGCATCCGGAAATTTAGCCACCGAAAAACTGGTCGGCTTTTTAAACCGCATGGGCATTCAAACTGGCGTTGATACTGAGAAACTCAACGCGGTTGCCCAGTGGGTCAAGCAACACGACAACCCATGCGCAAAATGAGTAAGAGGATAATGCAAGTTAAATAAAATTATGTTTGGCCAGAACGTTTTCTGAACACGCAACGCCTCTAAATTCAACAACGATTTCCTGCAGGGTTCGATTACCCAGCATCCCGTTTTTGTGAGCAACCGTTTACCTAAAGCGTAATCAGCTCGTTTACGCGCTCAATGGCGGTACAGGCGCCCGATTTAAGATTAAGCGTGAACGACACCGCATTAATTTGCGCAACCGTTGTTTCCATCACCTCGAGTTTAACGGGCAAATGCGTGGTCATCCTTGCAATCGAGGTTTTGGGTTCCATACCAATAATCGATCCGTACGCGCCGTTAAAACCAGCATCGGTTAAAAACCCGAGCTTGCCCGCAAAAATCCGGTCATCTGCGGTTTGCACGTGCGTGTGCGTGCCAACCAGCGCGCTTAAGCCCCACTTAAGCCCCAAATGCGCCATCACCGATTTTTCGGCCGTGGTTTCGGCATGGATATCCATAAAAATTAGCGGGGTGGCCTTGCGCGCCTCGTGAATGCAGCGCTCGGCCTCGGGCCACGGCGGCGGAAAATTACCCATAAACGCGCTGCCAATAACGTTAATCACCGCAAGCTTAAAGGGCTCGCCGGTTTGGCGGTGTTTAAACTCAAACACGCGCATGCCGGTGCCGGGCGTGCCGGGGTGCATGTTGGCAGGGCGCAGCAAGGCGTCCGCGCGATCAATAAATTCGACGAGATCCTTACGGTCAAAGCTGTGATTACCGCCGGTCATCACATCGATGCCCGCATCTCGCAAATCGTGATAGTGTTTTTCGAGCAGGCCAAAGCCGTGAGAGACGTTCTCGACGTTGGCGATAATCACATCGGGCATGGCAGGGTCGGGCTGCGCACGACGTTTTTGCAAGTATGCCTTGACCGCCTGACGGCCAGTTTTGCCTACAATATCACCAAAAAACAGCAGCGTAATCGTGTCGAGACTCATATAAGGGCAAGTGTAGCACTATAGCGATTTAATCCGCAAATGGTACACTCACGCATTAAAAAAGCTTGATTTGGCATAAAAAATGCTGCTCAAAAGCGTCTTGTTCAAATGCCTCGTAAACAGACTCGAGGGGGGCGTTTTTCAGACCTAAAGTTGCTGCACAACTTGGCTCTATTGCTTCAGGTAAGGCGACGAGCAGTAATCGGATCAGTTTGGATAAATCAATGTCTGATGGCGAGGCTCTATACAGCCTAGAGCGTACCTGACGCGCACCCCGACTGATGTGCTTGTCCTGTGCTCAGACGCCCATTTAAACGGCCTCGCACGGCTAGGCTTACTACTGCTGGCACGCCGGCGATTGAATCGCCTTAAACGGCCTCGCACGGCTAGGCTTATTACTGCTGGCACGCCGGCGATTGAATCGTCTTAGACGGCCTCGCACGACTAGGCTTATTACTGCTGGCACGCCGGCGATTGAATCGCCTTAAACGGCCTCGCACGGCTAGGCTTATTACGGCTGGCACGCCGGCGATTGAATCGCCTTAAACGGCCTCGCACGGCTAGGCTTATTACTGCTGGCACGCCGGCGATTGAATCGCCTTAACGGCCTCGCACGGCTAGGCTTACTACTGCTGGCACGCCGGCGATTGAATCGTCTTAAACGGCCTCGCACGGCTAGGCTTATTACTGCTGGCACGCCGGCGAGGCCTTGCCCCCAAACAGTGCCATTACGCCTTGCAGCCCGTTCAACGCGGCAGGCTCTTGCTCGCCCGGCTTGAGCGTTGCCCAGTAATCCCGAATCAACACTTCGGTGCTGCTGTACCAGGTAAAGCCTTGCGCGGCAATCGCCACCTGCAGCTCTTTCTGGAACTCAAACGCCCGTATATGAATTGTTGGCCGGCTCGCCCCCTGGAGGATTTTTTTTATCGCCATCTCGAGTAAAGACGCTGCGTAGTTTTCGTAACCCGGCAGAATCATCAACCCCAAATGCACTTCGCGCGTGCTAATGGTTAGTAAATCAATGCAGCCCATTGCCACCCGCCGTTTATCGGGTGAATAAACCAGCCAACGCCGGTAACTCAGGCCGCTCATCTGATCAGCGATTCGGTTTAGCCAGCGCCGTTTAAAATCGTGCTTTGTGCGGTGCAAGCTATTTCTGGCTTCTACGGGCAGCATCGCGTTGTACATCTCGGCCATCAGGGCGGCATCGCGTGGCTCTACACTATGCAACATCAAGCTAGAGTGAGTCGCGCTTGCTGCTGCTGGATGACGGGGCTCGTTAATGGCGAGCTGATAATGCTGCAAACGGGCCGCTTGACGAAAGCCTTCGGCCTTGAACAAGGCCAGTACAGGCATACACGTGCTTTCGATACGCGCAATAAACGTTCGTACGCCCGCTGCCCCAAAATGATTAACAGCATAGCCAATCAGCTTTTGGCCAACTTCATGCGCCGACTCTGCAGGATCGACGATGAGTTGTTCAAAACGCCAGCGCGTGTTATCAGCACCATCGGGGCTTAGCCACAACAGGCCCAGCACGCGAGCCTCTTTGACAGCAACAATAAGCTGCGGCAAGGGCTGCTTAAGCACAGGCAACAGGCGGCACGCGGCAGAAACCGGCACAAACAATTGCTGCATCAACCAAACAGGCGAATATACATAAGCGCCATCGCCGTATTGTTGCAAGAGCTGAATCGCCTGGTCATAATCCGGCAGCGTTATGGGTCGAATATGCATCAACGCATCGTATCCATTACTCGATCTTCTGGATTCTTCTGCATTCGCCTATACAGTAGCCAGCGACTTAAGCATAATAAAAAAAAGGAATTTTCTGACCCTCGAGAATCAATTCCTCGATAAATCTCGATAAATCGCATTTACGCATGTAAACCTGTTATACGGCCCGAACCCGAAAATCCTGACCTTCTGGCAGCGCGCTTAAGATTACACCATTAAAAATCACGCTTGTAACGGGGTCTGCATCAGTTTATTCGCCGTTCGCCGATGAGTCTCGTATCAGCTGTTACTGTTACAGTCAATGCTTCTTTTAAAACTGCGTTTAGCCTAGTTTTATTGCTTTTTCCTGATTAGCCCTTGCCCTAAAAAAAATGAAAGCCAGACCGACCCAGCAACAACCCAGCAAGCCCAAATCCGGGCCTCACGCCCCGCAGGTTAAAACGCTCGCGGTTAACCGCAAGGCACGGCATAACTACGAGGTGATTGAGACCTTTGTGGCGGGGCTCGTCTTGACTGGCACCGAAATTAAAGCCATCCGCGCCGGGATGTTCTCGTTGAGCCAGAGTTTTGCACGAATCAATAACGGCGAAGCCTGGTTACACGGCATGGCGATTCAGCCGTACGAGCAGGGGAATCGTTACAACCACGAGCCCGAGCGCGTGCGCAAGCTGTTACTAAAGCGCGGCGAGATTGCAAAACTGATTGGCAAAACCCAAATCGAGCGTATGACACTGGTGCCCACCCGCCTGATGATGGTGCGCTGCTGGGTCAAAATCGAAATCGGCCTTTGCCGCAGCAAACAGTTACATGACAAGCGCGAAAGCATTAAAGCCCGCAATGCCAAACGAGAACTTGCGCGCGCCGTCAAAAAGTTCAAAGACTAAAGCGCGATAGTGCTTATTTAAAGCGCTTCGATTGATTCTGCAATAGTTAATGATTAACAAACAAAAAGCCGCAAGTAAGTACCAGAAGCTCCCTTAGGGAAGGAACGCGAGGAAGGTGACGGCTATCGAGAAAATGCAATCAAAAACCGTTCAGCTCAGTGCTTCTTAGCCCAGCGCAAGCTTGAGCTGCATATAAATCGCTTAAGCGAGCGTCACTAAGCATTAAAAGCGATGTCGCGTTAATCTTAATCAACCCAGCGTAACGGCTAATCGTGAAACGCCCGCGCACTGGACGCATTTTGCTTACTGATTAAAAACGACATCAGCATCGATAATCCGCTGATTTGCCAAGGCGCAGAAACCTTAAAGAGGCCCGCAATCACCAGCGGAAGCGCGGCGGTTTTCGCATCAAAACGCGCTTCGGCGTCTGCCACCTGACGGTTCAACGCGATGGTTTGCCGGGTTGCCAGCTTCAGCGCATCGCGCCAGCACGGGCTTTGCGCTTTAAATACCGCCTGCAAATGCTTGACCTTACGGTTTAAACGCAGCAACACCGAAAGCGCAAACAGCTCAATCACGGTCACGCCCAACCAAAGCCACGGACTGTTCAAGATTGCAGGGATTAGCATACGTTTTAGCTAGACCTTTTGTCGTTTATCGCTTCAACAGCAAACGAATTGTGCTAATGACGCCGACAATGGCAAAGAATCCTGCCAAAACCACCGTCCATAACGGCCATCCGCTCGAAGCAGACTTGGGGCCAAGCTCGTTCTCGTATACAAACCCGGTTTCGTCTTTTTTAATGTGCGTTGCGGTTTGCACTTTATATTGGCCGTTGCTAAACTGCCGCACGACGGCTAAATTACCGCTGCCTAACTGATTAAACAACGCTTCGTCTTCAAACACCTGACCCGCAGCGGCCAGGGCGTCGGCATCGTGGCCGGTCACCACAACCAACTCGCGCGATTTATTCCAGGGAGAGCGCATCGCTTCGAGTAAACCTTGGTTTTGATCCAAACGCATGGTTTGCAAACTGGCTTCGTCTTTTTCGGTTAAACCGGTTTGCCCGTCGCTGCCCACCAGCAAATGGAACCGTCCCTTCAGTCGTTTGGTCAAAGCGTTCTCGTCGGGCGTGCCGATTAAAATCAAATGATGCCGACTGCGGTCCGCGTCCGAAAGCTCGGAAGCTTTGACTACCTTAAGCTGGTGTGTTTTTGCACCTTGGAGCTGACGCCCCAAACGATTACTAACGCTGGCCAGCACCTGCAAATCCGTCTGTGAAGGTGCATCCGGTAACACTATTAGGGCTTCGCTTAGGTTATTAAAGGCCGTAAACGGAAACCCGCCATCGTTAAGCAAGCCCAAATCCGGCATCGGCGTACGGACTTCGGCCGGAATTTGCAAAATAGAACTGTTGTGTATCGTGCCCCAGACGTGAACATCCGTTACAAATTTACAGGTGTCCACTTTTTCGGGGAAGGTATAAAACTGAAATACCAAATCGTTGTAGTTCAGCACGTCGCCCGTGGGAATCGTTACGGCAAGTTCTTCCTGCATGGCGCCTTCGGGCTTGTTGAGCGGCACGCTCTTGATGCTTTTGCCGTTCAGCAAGATTTCGAGCTTACTCTGAGACGCATCTAGCTGGGAGCTATAGCTATACACCAGTTTTAAATTGGCTTTAGAGCCCTGCTGCCCGCGATTCGGCACAAATAAATCAGGCATGATTTGCCATTTGTAAAAAATGGGCGGGGCGGTAAATCCGCGCGCTGTCTGGGTTTCCCAGCCCATATCGGCAAACGTGGTTTTAACATCGCTCTGGTAACCTGGCCAGTTGCGGTATGCATTAGGCAAATTTTTAGGCCAATCGGCGTCAGTTACAACTGCATAAGGGCCGCTTAAAAGCTGGCGCCCGGGCAGGGTTGCAAACAGTTTGGCCGCCTTAGCCACGCCCTCAGGCGATTCGCCCGTAACAATCAAAACGCCACGCCCTGTGTATTTAGGGTTCGGGGCCAGCATCAGCAACCCATCGTTCTTGTTTAACTTTACATCTGCGGGCAGTTTAAACTGCGCAATCGCGGGGTTATTTTGCGGCGTGCCCACCAGCACGAGATTCCCGTCAAACGCTAACGCAGTATCCGGGGTGAGCATGTGCGTATGCCCCGGCCGCCAATGCTGCGCCGCGCCCAACGTCGTCAGCGTTTGGCCAAGGGCCGTCAGCGAGTCTGCATCGCTTTTAGCATCGATTGAGACGCCCAACTGAGCTGGTCTCGCGTCACGAGTATCAATAAACGGAAACGGCAAACGGGCCAAATCGGCAACAAATGGCTTTGGTGCAAAATTCAAGTCCAGTTGCGTCTCGGGCAGCAGCGTGGTCCAAAGTTCGGGGCTAAACGGATCCTCGCAATCGTTGGTGTAGTGCTGATCCACCTGAAACGAAAGCGTGTTCTCGGGCTTAAGCACGCTGGGCGGAATGGGGATGCTTAAGGTTGTGGGCGCAACATTGCCCTTATTAAGCGGAATGGTTTTAAGCACCCGGCCATTCAGCAGTACGTTCAGACTCGAGCGACCTTCGAGTAGTTGCGGCGAATGCTGAAACGCCAGCTTGACCGCAGAACTGGGCAGCACCTGCCAGGCATCCGAGCGCATAAAATTCATGGTGTATTCCGAGCGCACCGTTTTTAGCGTACGGCCTTGCTCATTCAAGCCGTTGCCGTAGGCCTTTAGCGTTTGCGTAAACCGATTGGCCTGAGGCGCTAAGCTCAGGTTGCTTGGCTGAGCAGACGGGGCCTCTGCAGGTTTAGCTTCTGGATGAGGTTGAGCAACAGATTTTGCCTGCGCTTGCGCCGCCGGCAGCAGTAAGGGCTGCATCAGGGGCACTACAGGCGACACCAGCAGCGTACCGGCCAGCATCATCGCAAGATTCAAGCGCTTCATCTTGTTAAACTCCAGAGAGATTTCGTGTCGAGGCACGATAATAACGTGAATATAGTGTTGGCAGGGGGTAAGGCCATTGCAGGGCATCCAGAATCATTGGCTCAGCCACGCCCATGCTAGCGAGACCACATGCCGCTAAGGCTGTTAGACGACGATTGCCAAAGCCCCGTGAACCAGTTACCCAGACCAGCCCAAAAACCAGGCTCAGAGGCTTGCGTGGACGACTTAGACGAATCGCCGCGAGGTTGGCGCGCGTTATCTACGCCCGCAAGGAGCATCACCGGCTCATCGCCAGAAAGCTGACCCACCGGGCCTTCTGCAAAGCCAACATCTAGCTGCGCGGGCTGGGCAAGCAGTGCCTGCAACTGTTTTAGCGCTGCTTCGTTACTGGCAGCAAGCAGTGTCGTCAGCCCGTTTTTGTTGGTTTGAGACGCCAACAAGGCATTCCATTGCGGGGCGAGTTGCCATTTAAAGCCCTCCCAGCCTTGCGGACGCGCGGCAACGCCCCAATCCAGCGCCATGGGGGCTTGCGCCAGAACAATGCTAGCAGGCGTAGTCGTGGGCAGGGCGTCCTTTGCGTGCCACAACTGGGCGTGTAGCCCAGGTATTACGCCGGCAGGCAAATTACGGCTCAACCGATCTGTAAGGCTCAGAAGCGTTTCGAGTTGAATCGCGGAAGGGCCTGATTTTTTTTGAGGCGATTCAGTCGCATTAACCGCTAAAATCAAGGTCAAATCAGATAAATCTGCCTTTTGTGTTGCCGGATACCCCGAGCCGGGTAGCAACATAGACAATTTAGGCCAAAGCGTCTCGCTGGCGCCTTCGAGCCTGAAGGCAGAATCGGCGTGGAGCTTGCCCCAGCCTTCATCTTTGTAATTATCGACGCAAAAGCCGTATTTATCGGGCATTAAATGGAATTGCGCGACCAGCGCGTTGCTCACACCCAGCAATTCAACCGGCACGGGTATCGTAACCGCTTTGCGAGCTTCGCCTTCGGGGTTAGTGAGCGGAATATTGGCAATGCTACGGTCGTTCAACCTAAACTCTAACGATGAATAGCGCGGATTCAGCTTTGGGCCGTAACTCAGCACGGCATCTAAAAACAGCTTTTGTTTACCCGGCGCCAGTTGGTGCACATTGTATAGCTTGTGCGTAATGGGCGGCGCAACAATTTTTTCGACCGAGGCCGTTTTTAAGCCCAACTGCTCAAACGTGGTTTTACCGGGCATAATATACGTCGCATAGGCATTGTTGGCAGTGGCTTTGGGCGACCAGTCGGCCGAAACCACCAGCGATTTGACAGCGGCTTGCGTGAGGGATTCTTTTTTCGGCTCAACTTGCCCTTCGGGCGCAGCCTCGGCGAGTTCCGGAACGCGCAACTGCTGAGAAACCGCATATTGCGCGGCTTTCAGAACGCCCTGCGCGTGATTTCCGGAGACGATCATCACGGCGCGGGTTTGGTTTGCGTTGGGCGCAATCAGCAGAACGCCTTCATCCTTCGATAGCACCCGGCCCTCAAGCTGCCATTGATTTTCAACCAGCGCAAGCCTGCCCGACGGCGTGTCCAGGGTTGATTTGGCCAGTCGGGTTTGCAGCGACTTGGGCAGCTTTTCGGCAACCGAAACGACCATCCAATGTTGATCTTCTGAAAGATTGCCCGACAAAAACGCAACATTTACGGGCAATTTAGCCTGCGTATGCGCTGTTTTAAGCCCCACCGCCTGAGACAACCTGGCTTGCAGTATCAGCATCGCCTCCAGCGTCTGGCTATCCAGCGATTCAGGCAAAGCGTAGGTTATGGGAGCATGTTCAAACGCCAACGAATCTACAAAAGGCGCGGGAAACTGGGCTAAATCCAGTGCAGGCAGGGTATATGTGCCGTTAATTGCAAGCGTGGAATCCGGTAAAATTTGGGTCCACAGGGCGGCATCCAGCGGGTCTTCGCACTTGTTCGGAATATGCTGCTCGACACGAAGCGCCAGGCGGTTAATGGGCTTCAAGGCACCGGTTAACGGAATCGAGACCTTGGTCGCTTCGGCGTTGGCGGCCGTAAGCGGCAGGGTTTTAACGACGGTATTGTTTAACAGTACCTCTAGCCGCGAGCGTGATGGATCGAGTTGGTTTGAGTGCTGGAACGTTAAATTGAGCATGGGCGAGCCCGAAACCTGATAGGTTTTGGGCACCGTCAGTAATACTTCTTGTTGGGAGCGAATCGTTGGCAGTAGAATCAGCGGCTGCGTCACGCCTAAATCCTGCAAGCTTAAAGTTGCAGCGCCTAGCGGCACACCCGCCTGAACACCCATTAACGCGGCCAATAGCCCTACAATACAGCGTTTTTTTGTAACATCAATAGCAGCCATGTGCGCAAAGCAACTCCGTTGGGGCTTGGGGTGGTTAAGGGCGCGGGTGCGAGAGCGCCCGTAAAAACCGTTTACGCCATTGTACCCGCAAGCGAAAAAAAAACAAATCGTTACAAAAGCAGTAAAATTGTTTATAAAAACTAAAAAACCGGTTTTATGCTACTAAGTTGGATTTTTTAAGCATGGTTTAAGCGCCCATAAAGGCGCCCTATAGCACGACTTACATTAATTTTTAAATTTGTGTGGGGTGGATTCATACCGGCACGGCGGAGCCTAAATGGGCGCGCTGCAACGGTTTAGGGAGACGTTTTAAGATGATTACCGATAAAAAACTACAAACAGCGGCAACGCAGCAAAAGCTGAGTGCCCCTAAAGCGCCTAGCGTTAAAAAAGAGACGCAGGTGACGGCGACGTTTGCCAATAACCAAGAAATCTCTCAAAAAGACAGCGGTGACAAAGATAAAAACAAAGCCTCGCACGAGGTGGTGTTTAATATTGCGCGCGGCCAGGATGAAAAACTGGGCGCGGCCAAAGGCCAGACCCAGAGCGTCTCGGTGCAATTATCGAACCAGGAATCCCAGAAAATTCTGGAGTCTGCGGTCAAGATTAACCAATTGCAGTGGAACGATAACGAGAAAGAAACAGCGCGCGAATTTAAAAACGCTGGCGAGGGCTACCAAGCGGCTGCGCTAAGTAACGAAGATCGCAAAGCCATTTACAATGGCAACCGCAACGATTTTAAACTGACGGGTAAAAACAAAACCCTGATGAAAACGCTGGATACTGCGCTGGACGCCCTGACCAGCGACGATAAGCTGAACGATGACACGCTCAGCGAGCGCGAGCTTGACGTTATAGCAGCTTACATGAAGGTGCAAAAAGCGTACCTTGCACAAAACGGCCGCGAAGCTGCAATTGAAGCACAAACCCAAAAAGACCTGAGCGAAGCCAGCCTTGAGGTTAAAGACGCCACCACCGAAGCCACGGGCGAAGCCGTGGTGATTAACAAAGGCATGGATGTGGCCGTTAATGCTAATGGCAACGCTGTAGAAAAAGGCAACGTAGAGCTGAGCGTGTATAGCAAAGGCTCGGTTGTCAGTGGCGGAAAAAACACGGGCCTGCTGGTGACCAACGGCGATGGCGTGCAGTACGGCAAAAGCATGGATGGTAAAAACGCAGCCGAAGACGACGCCACGATGCAGATTGCCAGCAAGGAAGAAACCGATACCCTGGCGATTGACACCGCTACCAAGAATGGCATGGCCGTCGATCAAGATGCGATTCAAACGCTTACCGAGCTTCAGCAAACTCAGGCGGCTCTCCAAGAGCGAGTTGCGACACTCAGAGCCGACGGCGTAACACTCAGCGCTGAGGCCGAAAAAGCGGTTGCCGAAATGGAAGCCAAAATTGCAGAACAGCAACAGGACATTGCAGCGCGGACTCAAAAACTAGCCGAACAAAGCTACAGCTTTTTACGCAGCAAGGGCATTAACCTGGCCGAATCGATTTACGTTGCCAAAGATACCAATGGGCAAAATGGCGTCTCGGAGGCTGAAGCTCAAACACAGGTTACTGAGCTAGACCAGAAGCAACAGGCCAAGTTTTTAACCTCGGCAGAGGTGCAACGCAACAACACCGCAGCCAAACAACAAAAGCAAGAAAACAGCACTTGGTATAATCAGGCAAAAAATATTGGCGATACCATGAGCTGGGCCGGCTTAGGCAGTTTAGGCCTTGTGGCCGTGGGTGCCGCACTAACGGCCACAGGCGTAGGTGCGCCCGCAGGTTTGGCCATAGCCGCCACTGGGTTGGGTTTGATTGGCTCTGCCGGTGCTGGCATACATTTGGCTGGTAAACTCGGCGAATTAAACGAGCGTGGTATTAAAACAACCAATGCCGGTGATGTGGCTACAATTGCATTGGATACCGTAGCATTATTGCCTGCAATTGGCTCCCTCACTAAGCTGAGACAAGTGGGTCAAGCAGGTACAGCAATGACTCAAGCATCGAAAACCACATCTCAGCTTATGCAAAGCGCCGACGAGTTATCTAGCACCGTTCAAACGCTTTCAAGCGGTGCAGATCATGCTCAGGATTTGAAAAATGTATTGCAACCATTTACGGTTGCAGATGAAGCTGCCAATACGTTTAAAGGGGCCATTGCTTCGCCAGTCAACGGCACGCTAAGCAAAAATACTATTACTAGCCCTCTCACGCCCTTTACTGCAAGTTTAGATGAAACTGTTAATACATTTACTGGGGCCACAGTTCCACCCGTAAATGGTTCACCCTCTAGCACAATTAGTCACACAGTAACTTCTGCAATTGCTGACAATTCAGATGAGGTAATCAAAAATGCTGAAAACCCCATGCAAGCATTGGGGCATCAAACCTCATTCGCAAAATGGTCTAAAGCAGCAGATCAAATCAGCACTGCCAGCAATACAGCTTCGACAGCAGCAAGTAACACCAACGAAGCGGTTAAAACGGCCAATAAATTCCAGTGGCTTAAAAACGCCGGAAAATCGCCCATTATTCAAAAACCACTAGGGTTCGCAGATAGTCGTATTGCGCCAATGATACTTGGAGGCAAACCGTCTAACGTGTTACCTACTTTCATTAATACAACTCCCGGACAATATATCGATGAGTTTACTGCAGCGAGCAAAAATTTAGCCTCTAGTAGCACTGTTGCTCAGGCAAACGCCAGTCTATTCGATAAAGCTAAACATTTAGGTGGCAGCTACTTCAGTAATTATAAAACGTTAGCTGATGAAACTAGCTTAGGAACACTTGCTAAAGTTCAAAGCTGGCGTGGCATTGAAAACATTTTGAGCGGTTTGACGGAAGCTTCAGACCATACGAAAACAACTTCATTAGAAGAAAAACTATCAGAAATTCAAGCCCGAGAAACTGCAGAGACGCAATTACAGCCCACCAGCTAGGGTGACAAACACGTCTTCCAGGCTGGGCTCTATGGCCCGCAAACTATTTACCACAACGCCCTGCTTGGCCAAATCGTTGCGCAACCGCGCTTCCATCTCGGCTTCCGGGGCGTTTAGGTCAATGACCAAATGCAGGCTCTGGCCAAAGATCGTGACCTCATGCACGTAGGGCAAGGGCTTGATTTTGTTAAACGCCTGCACCACGGGTTTGCAATACAGCTCGTAGCGGCGCTGGTTATGCGCCTGCACGGCGGGCAAATGCCGCAGCTCGTCGGGTTCGCCGCACACCAGTAATTTAGAATTTGCAATATAGCCCACCCGCGTGCAGCGTTCGGCTTCGTCCATATAATGCGTGGTCACAAACAACGTAATGCCACCGCTAGCCAGGCTAAACAACAAATCCCACAACTCACGCCGCGCCACCGGATCCATCGAGGCGGTGGGCTCATCCAGAAAAATAATGCTGGGCTCGTGTACCAACGCGCAAGCCAGGGCCAGCCGTTGCTTCCAGCCACCCGAAAGCTGCTTGGCCAGATACTTGGTATATTTTTCTATACCCACCAGCTCAATCACCGCCTCGTAACGCGCTTTGGCCCGCCGCCCCTGAACCCCGTACAAGTTTGCACTAAAGCTCAAATTTTCAAGCACAGTCAAATCTTCATAAAGGCTAAATTTCTGCGGCATGTAGCCAATCTGCTGACGAATCCCCTCGGCGTGCTCGCTAACATTCAAGCCGCAAACCGTAGCAATGCCACTGGTCGGGCTTAACAGGCCGCACAGCATTTTAATTGTGGTCGATTTGCCCGAGCCGTTAGGCCCCAAAAACCCAAAAATTTCGCCGCGCTGAATGCACAAATCCAGATGATCCACCGCCACTTTTTGAGAAAATCGACGCGTCAACCCCTCGGTCAAAATTGCGGGTTCTTGCGCGTCAATTAAATTGGCTAAATCGGGCAGGTCTGGTGTCGCCGTTTTCATGGTTGGTCAAGTCCGTTTAGCATTGGCATCATCGCAAAAATCAGGGCTCCAGAACCACTTTTACATCCAGCTTCATGCCGGGGCGCAAGCGCACCTTGGCCTTGGTATCCATCGCCGCCAGCAGTACCTTGACCCTAAAGTTGGATTCTTCCGAGAACGAAGCCCGACCGGAGCCCGACGGGACAAACTCGCTTTTAGGGCTAATAAACGCTATTTTGCCGTTAAAACGCGCTTTTGGGTAAACGCTGGCCGAAGCTTCAACTGGCATTTTGGGCTTCAGGCCACCCAGACTGGACTCCGGGACGTAAACATCGCTCCACAAGCGCTTAGTATCGATAATCGTAACCACTGGCCGGCCCGGCGGCACCAGCTCACCAGGCTTAGCATTAAGCACGGTAACCACGCCATCAATCGGTGCCTGCACCGAAAGTTCATCAAGCTGATCGCGCACCGCTTGCAAGGCGCTTTGCGCTTTGTCAACATCGGCCTGCGCCATAATTAAATCCTCGGCCTGGCTGCCTTTAGCCAGTTTTTTATAGGCGGCTTGCGCGCTGTTAACCTGCGCACGCGCAATGGCAATCTCTTCGGACGAGGTGCCTTTTTTAAGCTGGTTTAACCGGGCCTGGGCTGCATCCAGCGCACTGCGAGTACCCTGTGCCTGGGCCCGCAACGAATCGAGCTTCTGAGACGAAATCACCCCCGAGGCCAGTAGTGATTCTCCTTTTTGCAAAGCGTCCTGGGCCAACTGGTTTTGCGCGCCTGCCTCTTGAACACTTGCCTGCGCCTGCTTAAGGGTATCTATGGTGCTTCCGCCTTTAAGCAGCTGGAGCTTTTCGCTCGCCTGTTGCACCTGAGATCTTGCCTGGCTTAAATCCTCGGGTTGCGCACCACGTTTAAGCAAGGTATAGCGCGCTTTAGCCTGCTCAAGTGTCGCTTCTGCTTCAATCACTTGCGCCGCCAGCGCATCGTCTTCAAACTCAATTAAAATCTGGCCCGCCTCAACGCTATCGCCCTCCTGAACCCAGATTTTACGCACGCGTCCGCCCAGCTTAGAGGCATTAGACACCTCTTGCGCCTGGACTAAACCGGGTAAATTAAGCACTACAGGGCGTGGCCAAAACAAAAACAGCAGTAAAACCGCTGTCGAAAGCACAATAAGCGTAGAATACAGCCGCTTGCGCGCGTAAAACGCGGCAGCCATCTGAGAAACCTGCTGCTGTATGTTTTTTTGCCAATCGGATGCGGTAAAAACAAAACTCATAAACGTGTTTAAAATCCTGCAACGCACGATTTAAATCATTAAAACGCCGATAAAACCTTACTCGAACGCAAAGCTTGTAAAAAAGCCTACCCTTCATCATACCGCAACTTCAAAATTGGCATCATTAAAGGATTCTTTAAATTTTTAAATGCTTTGCCCGTCTGCGGCGAGCTTTAAAAACCAACGCAGCAAGTTCATTCACCCGTATGTTTAATCCAAAAGCGCTTGCCATAGCGCAGATTCCTCTGCGGAGGCGTCGCCCATAAACAGGTTTTCGGGGTGCAGTTTTATGCCGTAAGCCTTTTGCACAGCCTGTTGCATTCGGGTCATCAGCTTTAACACATCGGTCGAGGTGCCATTGGCCACGTTGACAATAAAATTTGCGTGTTTGAGGCTGACGCGTACGCCGCCTTCGGTCCACGCTTTTGCGCCAAGCGCCTCGAGCATTTTGCCCGCGTAATGAATTTTCGGCGTCTCAGCCCCCGCTACATCCAGTGGGCTGGTTTTAGACGGCTCGGCATTCAAGGGCTGGGGCAATGGTTTTTCAATAAAATTCCTGAACACGCTGCCGCCGTTGGGCTCAATCGGATGGTGCGTCTGCCGAAACGTGCGATTAAACGCCATTCGCTCGGCAATGTCTGCGCTTTCGCCAGGCTCAAAAGCCAGCTCTGCGGCCAGCACCACGTATTTTTGCGGATCAATCGCACTGTGACGGTATTCAAACGCCAGCTTATCGTGCGGCCAAACTTGCAGCGCACGCGCGGGCAAGCTGTACACCCAGGCTTTTTGCACTAACGGCGCGGTTTCTTGCGCGCTTGCACCGGCGTTCATACGCACCGCCCCGCCCACCGTGCCCGGAATCCCGACCATAAATTCCGCGCCCTTCAGGCCATGGTCCAGCGCTGTTTTTGAGACCTTCGCCAAATGAACGCCCGCCCCGAATTTAAACGCGCGCCGGCCATCGGGCAGGCTTTGCGTAGGCTCTATACAGGTAAGTTTTCTGAAAATCACGCACGGCAAAGTAATCCCCGCGCTTGCAATGACGCTATTACTACCCCAGCCTAGTAAATTGAGCCTGGGCAAGGGGGGCTCGACCTCGCAGAACCAATCCAGCAAGCGCACCGCATCATCTAGATTCGTGGGCAAATACGCCTGACGAATCGGCCCGCCCAGACGATACGTGCTGAATTGCGCACCGGTCCAGGTGGTGTAGGGCTGAATGGGGGGCGGCGGTAAAAACGGCATAGGCCCATGATATAGCAAATTAGCCGTTGAGCGCGCGATCTAAAGCTGAAGGTATCGCGTCAAAACAAACGCCTTGATTTGCACATAAGCGGCGTCTAGGCAGCGCCAATTAACATATGAATGAGTCGTCTCATCCAGCAGCATTTTTTCAAGCAGCGGCGGTTTTTTACTCAAAAATTTATCATTTAAGAGTTAAGCGAGCACGCCCCCTGAATAAGGCGTTGTAACAAGTTGTATTAAAATTAATCGTCCTCTCGCACATTCAACTTTTGCCAAGTTTTGATAATAATAACGATGCAAGAGCTAAAAAAAATTAAAAACCGATTTGCATTCAATGTTTTTTAAGCCATAATGCATAGCATCGACCCAAACGCAAAGCACTCTGGTTCACTGGGGTGGTAGTTCAGCTGGTTAGAATACATGCCTGTCACGCATGAGGTCGCGGGTTCGAGCCCCGTCCACCCCGCCAGTTTTTTACCGAGTGCTTTCTCTGCGAATCAACACGCGCCGTGTTCAGGCTTAAGAACGCGCCTAAACACGCCTGAGCGCCAGCGAGGTCAGCGTGTTTAGATCTAAAGCAAACGCCTGAGCGCCAGCGAGGTCAGCGTGTTTACATCTAAAGCAAACGCCGCCTGTAGCAAACGCCGCCTGTGCAAACTTCCCTATCGAGCTTGAGCCATACAACGGCACAGTTCAGAAGCCAACATTAAGCCCTTTAAAGTCTGAGCATCTGAAATTCAAGCTTAATGCACAAGCAACTAGCCGCCCTTAAGGGCACAACACCGCCCGGATTTGTGCCATTGCCTGCGGCAACGCGCTTGCGTTTTTGCCGCCTGCCTGCGCGAGCGTAGGCTTGCCGCCGCCGCCGCCATCGCACAGTTGGGCCGCTTGCTTGACTAACTCGCCCGCCTTCCAGCCGCGCGCCTTAACGACGCTCTCGCTAATCGCGCAGGCAAACTGTACACGGTCTTGCTGCGCTAACGCCAAAAACAGCGCGTAATGTCGGCCCATCACCAGTGCCGCAGCCTCGCTCATCAGCTTGAGCAAATCGCCCGCGTTCGGTAAATCGGGCGAAAGCTCGGCAACGAGCAGCTTAGGCGTCTCAGGCGAATCGCCGGAACCGGCACCGCTTTTGGTCAAAAGCGCCTCAAGTTGCTGACGAGCCAGCGAGGCCGTTAAAGTCTCGGTCTGACGCCGCGCCAACTTGAGATCGTCCTGCAATTTTTCGATACGCTCTGAAAGAGCGCTTTTAGGCGCCTTTAGCAGATCTGCAATGCGCGATAATTCGGCAGATTCCTGACGGACATACCTTAGCGCCGCTTCGCCTGCCAGCATCTCGATTCGACGAACCCCGGCCGCAATCGCAGATTCTGAAACGATTTTGGCAAGCCCGATGTACCCCAGGCGCTCCAGATGCGTGCCGCCGCAAAGCTCGTGGCTAAACAGGCCGTAACGCACTACGCGCACAGAATCGCCATATTTTTCGCCGGCCATCATTACCGCGCCTTCAGCTTGGGCCTGCGCTATCGGCATCACCTGCACATCGCGCACCGGATCAGACTGAATCCAGTGGTTCATCAGCCATTCCACTTTTGCTAACTGCACCGGCGTCAACGCCGCTGCGGCGGTAAAATCGAATCGCGCCCCTTCAGGGGCGACCCGAGAACCCGCCTGCGCAACATCTGCGCCCAGCACCTGCTTAAGCGCTGCGTTAAGCAAGTGTGTTGCAGTGTGATGCACCGCCGCCGCGTGCCGCGCAACGGGTTCGACTTGCGCGACGAGGGATTCACCCACCCGCAAAGACGTGCCGTTATCGAACAGGCATTTATGAATCACCAGATCGCCAACTTTTTGGGCATCTTCCACCACCACCGTCAGGCCGTGGTGTCCTTCATCACGAATAAACGTGCCGCGGTCGCCCACCTGGCCGCCGCTTTCGGCATAAAACGGCGTTTCGGCTAAAACCGCCTCAAACGGCGTGTTCGTCCCAGAAACCTCGTCTACCGGCTCACCATCAAGCAGTAACGCCAATACCTGCGTCTTGCAGGTCAGCGTATCGTAGCCCACAAAGCGCGTCTCGGGGAGCGTTTCGGACAGTTCGGCATAAACCGGGCTTTCGACCATTGCGGTCGCCTTACGAGCGCCTCGGGCGCGCGTTTTTTGCGCGGCCATCGCCGCAGCAAAGCCGTCTGCATCCACGCTCAAGCCAAATTCAGCAACGGCGTCCTGCGTCATCTCAAGCGGAAAACCATACGTATCGTAAAGTTTAAACGCGTCCTCGCCTGCGATTGTTTGCTCACCGGCGTTTTTACAAGCGTCGATTAACGCTTCCAGATGCTTTTCTCCTCGCTCCAGGGTTTCGTTAAAGCGCGCTTCTTCTCGGGCAATCACCGGAGCCACCTTGGGCATCGCCGCCATCAGTTCGGGGTAGGCCGGCGAAAGATGGGCCGCAACGCGCTCGGCAAATTCGGCAAGCAGGGGCGTCTGGCACCCCAGAACTCGGCGCGCAAAACGTGAGGCCCGCCGTAAAATCATACGCGCAATATAGCCACGCCCCTCGTTGCTTGGCGTCACGCCATCGGCCAGGGCCAATACTAAAAACCGCGTATGGTCTGCCACGATTTTTAGAGCCGTATCCGTTTGCGGCGATTGTCCGTAGGCCACGCCAACCCTTTGAGCCAACTGATGAATCAAGGGCAAAAACAAATCCGTCTCGAAGGTGTTTTTTGCCCCCTGAAGCACCAAGCTTATGCGCTCAAGCCCCATACCGGTATCCACGTTTTTTTGCGCAAGCGGCGTACGATGACCTTGGGCATCCTGGAAGTATTCCATAAACACCAGGTTCCAAACCTCCAGGTAACGGGGCTGATCCAGATTGATTTCGCCCGACTCTGGGGTATACGGCGCATCAGGGGTATCAGGGGTATCAGGGGTATCCAGAGCGTCAAGATCACCAAAATCAAAATAAATTTCGGAGCAAGGCCCGCAAGGACCTGTAGGGCCAGGCGGGCCCCAAAAGTTATCCTTCTCGCCGCAACGTACAACACGGCTTGCGGGGACCCCAACCTGTTGCGTCCAGATGTTAAAGGCTTCGTCGTCTGTCTCAAAAACGCTTACCAGCAAGCGTTCTGCAGGCAAGCCCAAATCCTCGGTTAAAAACGTCCACGCCCAGGGGATCATCTCGGTTTTAAAGTAGTCGCCAAAGCTAAAATTGCCCAGCATTTCAAACAGCGTATGGTGGCCACGGGTTCGCCCCACCGAATCCAAATCGCTGGCCTTGCCGCTCACGCGCGCGCATTTTTGAATACTCAACAACCTTGGCGGCTCGGGCGGCGATTGCAGCCCCAAAAAATACGGTACAAACGGCAGCATGCCCGCGGGCGTCAGCATCACGGTCGGGTTATTCACCGGAATCAGGCTTGCACTGGGCACGTGCGTGTGTGGCTTACCCAGCGAGGCCAGTTTTTGCGTAAAAAAGGCGACAAATTTATCGCGAATTTGCTGACTTGAAAGTGGGGTTATCATGGCAGGGTGTCTCGATTTAAAGAGTTGCGTGACTCAATTTGTCTAAAAGGTGCAAGCAAATCAGCGTTTAATCAGGGCGTAATCGCCTCAAATAACCTTTAGCACCACTGTTTTACGAGCATAAAGCTATGATTTGCATTTACAAATACTATACTAAACGCGGCTTAGTCCCGACAGAAGAAATTAACTTGAGGCAAATCAACTTCAGGTCAGGTTCTGTGCAAGGCCCTGACCTTAAAACACACAAGCCGCCGGCATTAGCCAGCGGCTTATTGTGTTAGTTATTTTCCGGCTCAAATCTAGGCTTTTTTACCGGCTGCGGCAGGCGTAGAACCTTTCCAGCTAGAAGCCATGATGACTTTGAACGCTTTGAGCGCGGTGTCGGCCACTTCGTTCAAATCATCAGAGAGCATAATCATTTCGCGCAGCGGCAGCAGGGCGCGGGCATCTTTTAACATCCCGAGCGAGGCCGCAGCACCAGCGCGCACCAGATCGTTTTCTTCCTTGTTTTTCAGCACGTCAATCAGGGCTGGCACAGCAGATTTTTCGCCGATTTTGCCAAGCGATTGAACTGCGTAAATGCGGACGTTGACCCACTCGTCTTTTAGCATGTCAACCAACGCATCCACAGCGCGGGGGTCACCCAGTTCGCCCAGGGCACGGGTGGCATCGCATCGGACGTTCACTTTATCGTGCTTCAAAATTTCCATCAGCGGCTTCACCGAAATTGGGCCAATTTCGATTAAGGCATCCGCGGCCGTCATGCAAACCTGGCTGTTGCAATCGCTGAGCGCTTCGACCAACGGCAGAACAACTTCTTCGCCGCCCAAACGGCCCAAGGCACGCGCTGCACGAACGCGAACATCCACGTTTTTATCGAGGCGTAACGAATCAATCAACGGATCAACCGCGCGGGCATCGCCAAGTTCACCCAGGGCACGCGCCGCGTATAACCGTGCCGAACCGTTTTTATCGTTTTTAAGGCTATCAATCAACGGCTCAACGGCGGTGGGGTCACCCATTTCGCCCAACATACGGGCCGCATTGTAACGCACTTTTTCGGATGGGCTGTTGTGCAAGTCATGCACGAGCTCATCAAAGGTTTTAACGCTGGATTTTTTGGTTGCGGGTTTTGCGGATTGGACGGTTTGCTCGGAAGTAGCCATAAGGCGATGACGTCTCCTATAAGGATTGATAAAAATCAATAACTGGCAAAATAACGGATAACTTGCTACGCGTTTAACGAAACTTATTTAAAAAACTTGATTAAAACATACTGAATAAACTATCTGGCGGACTCAAAGCGCTTACGCGCACCGATGCAGCAGGATCTTAAATCGCGTTGAATACAAGCTGATTTAAGTGGGTTTGCTTGTGCTTGTTTAGCAAATGCAACAGAGCACAAATTGAGCCTTTGGATGCTAGAACGATACGTGATAGACGCTTGGCCTGAAATAATTCGATACTAGAAGATTCGATAGGTGATGAATACCGGCAGAACTCTAATCTGGATAATGATGGTTTAACCTGAACTAAACTTAGCCTATGAATGCCTGACGTTAATTTTTTCTTAAGACTTACGCTGTTTGCATAAACGCGTTTAGCGCAGTGTTTTGTGTTAGCAAGCCAAAGGATTCATGTTTTTTGTTACAGAGATGAACGTAGTCTGTTTAAAGCGTAAAGTCTGGGGTGCAGACGCAAAATAAACGCTTAAACAATACGCGATTTGCAGGCAAGTACTGTTTACCGACCGAATTATGGTTTGAGCTGGCAGATGTCTTTAACAGGCTCAAATAGAATGTGTGCGTTGGTGATGAAAACGCTTGGCGAAAGCGACAGACCCTGATGATGCGAAACTTGAAGCTTAATTGATATATGCTTTATATGAGTTTCTTAAAGGATTCTGAGGAAATTGTGCCAAGGACAAGAACCAACAAAACTATACTAACATATTTTTTGCATGGCGCACAAATCAGAAAAGAATCTTAACATTTAGGCTGCGTAAAAGGATTAGCCCACGCACGTTGATTCATCACGCGCCATACCAAAACAGCGCACCCGACCTAGGCCAATTACGCTGTTTTAACCAAATCCAAATTACGCAATGCTAAAGCGCATTACACAGCCGAAGCGGCAGACAACGGTTGCTTTTTGTACCAGCGATAATCCACCGACGGGAACGGGTTATCAATGGCTTCAATCGCTTCTAGCGCATCCGCCTCAATCGATTGTGACTCGAGCATTTTATACAGTTCGTTGAAACGTTCAACGTGTCCGTTAAACCGCTCAATGGCGTAATCCTTCGCCTGGAAGGTCGTGACCAAAAACGGCCAATCGCTCGCCTGCAATAAAAACAGTTCGCGCAACGCCTGATTCAGCGCACGTTCGTAAAGGGGGCGCGTTTCGTTAGGGTATTGTGCGCATAAACGCAGCATTTTGTCTTCGGCTTCGTGAATCACGGGCCACATCCAGTCTGTATTCTGGTTTTGCCAGACCCAGTAATGGCCGCCCTGACCCCAAGTACTCTCGGGCAATTTGATTGCGGTTTTGGGCGTGTGTTCACGTAAATAAACACTCGCAGGCTTGAGGCGGGCTTTGGCGTTTTTGTCCAACCCACGAATCACGTGCCCAAGCCATTCGACGCCTTCAAACCACCAATGGCCAAACAGTTCGGTGTCAAACGAGATTTCGAGCAGCACATGCTCGCCATGTTTGTTTGCCGATTTTTCACTCGCCAAATCGCTTAACAGGCTAACATAGTGGTTCGCGTGCTCGCGGGCTTTTTCTAGCGCAAGCGCAGGGTCATAGAGCATTTTTTCGCCCATGCCCACATCTTTACTGGTTAAGCGCCAGTAGTGCATCCCGGAATCCACATCTTTTTGGTGAAACTCCCGGTAAAGCCCATCACCCGGGTAACCATACGTTGCGGACCAGACCTGGAAGCTTGCACGGTGACTGCGCCCCATCACGGCAACCGGATAGTCTCTCATCCAGTAAGCTTCATCGGTATTTAAACCGGTTTGCTGTTGCGGCATTTGCGAGGGCAAATACTGCACCTTAAAATCATAAATCCCAATTACCCGGCGTGTATCTGAGCTTTCGCTGCCCTCCAGGGCAGAGTATTCAGTAAAGAAGTACTCGAGATTATTCTGGAATAAAAACTGATCGATACCCGGCCGCGTGTAGGTTTCGCCGGTTTCTGGGTCTTTAATCTGCCACGCCGGACGGTACGCGCACTCCGGCAGCCAAACGCCTTTGGGCGCTCTGCCAAAATGGCGTTTGTAGGTTTCTACCCCGGCTTTAAGCTGCGCGCTAATGCTTTCATCTGTGCCAAGCAAAGGCAAAAAGCCGTGTGTGGCCGCAGATGTTGTAATTTCGATGCATCCGGCATCCTGCAATTCGCGGAACGCGCCCAGTAAATCCTGATGATAGCGCTCGTTAAAATCCTTGACCAGGCTGCAGAACCAGGCTTCGTAATACTTGGCCAGGTACAGCAAATGCGCAGCATGCGGTAAATCTGGCTGAGACTGGTATTTAACAATATCTTTGCGCACGGCAACCAACCGCGTCTCAATGTAATCAACAAAGCCCTGCTTCAAGTGCGCGTCAGCCAGTTGTTCGGCCAGAATGGGCGTAATCCCTAGTGTAATGTTCGCCGGGATGCCCTCGGCCCGCAATTGATTAAATAGATTTAACAGGGGCAGGTACGTTTCTGCCATGCACTCGTAAAGGTTTTCTTCGCCAAAGGGCCACATGCCCGCCATTCGGTAAAACGGCAAATGGCTGTGCAACATTATTACGATTGAGCCCAATGGGTTGGACTCTTTACCGGGCAGTGTGGGCGTTAGGCCTTGTTCAACCGTCATGTTGCTTATCCCTAAATCAAGTAAAAACTAAAAAAACAGTACAGCATTAACAACAAACCGAGTGCAAAACAGCTGGATAACCGTGCAGTCGCCAAAAAGCGCAGGAGTCAGGAATAATGTGCAATAAGCCAGCGCATAAACAGGACACAGGGCTGAGTCGGGTTAGACTTCTGATAATCGGCGCCGCCATCTATATTAATTAGGCAAGCTGACGAGGATATTAGTGACACTTTTTAATTTTTTTGTGCGGCATTTGTAAGCGTGCGTTACAAATCTTGTCCAAAAACGCCTGGGCCAACAACGCAAACTGATGAAACGTATTTTTTAAAACTGATTACTAAGATTTATTTCGGTGCTACAGATCTTATTGTTTAAAGAGATTTAGCTATTACGCACTACGCTTACATCTGTGTTGTGTCGCGTTACCGGCCTGGATTTGACTTGGACGCTAAATGCCGCGAAGAAGCCCCTGTCATTTTAAGAGCTTTAAAAATAGGCTAACAGAACAACTTTCGAGAAACAATGCCCAACTGACTAAAACGTCCGGGTTCCGCACAAAAATGTTTAGCCAGTGCTCCCATCTACAGCAGCGTTAATTTTTAAAACTGCGTCCGCCTGTTTATGCGCTAACCTGAACCCTGAGACGCAGCACAGTCTGGAATGTTTCTGGGGCATGTTTCTGGGGCATGTTTTTGGGGCATGTTTCCGCAGATTTTACTCAAGCAGTTTTTTGGCCAACAGGCACGTGCAGATAAACACAGACCTGGTCGCCATAACGCTTTGCCTGTCGGTTTTAGACAGTGGGGCAATGGGCAGTTTGTTAGAGTGAACGCCTTAGAGTGAACGCAGTTTGGTGGAGTTAACATCTTGAAGCAAGAGAGAGCTCGCTTTTTACTGATAGAAAGCGCTTTTTCAAGCGTCATCTCTAGCGCTTCCTCGTTGCGGCAAAATACCCGCCACAGTTTTTGTGATAGGTCATATTGCGGCCTGACTTTAAGAGCGTGAACTTTCGTCTAGCCTAGGGGCTGTGATTAACAAGCCAATAATCAGCGCAAGAATTAGAGAATAAATACATTAAAAAACGTCATTTCATTCCGCTAAAGCGCCAGACTTGCAATTGTTGGCCCAATTAAAGTCCTTGCCTGCAAGCATCGTTAACGCGGGCGACGGGCATTAACCGGCAATCGCGTAAAGTGTGTTGGTGGCTGTATCTTTAAACGTCACGCGCAGCTCGGGCACGGTGCCGCCTGGCGCAAGCACTTTAAAGGTAACGCGCTGGCCGCTTTGCAACATGCCTTGGGGCACGGTGCGCACAAACTGGTTTGCCTCTTGCGCAGTTCGATTGTTTTGCGCCTGCGTGCTGCCTTGGCTCGCCATGCTCATCGCAGAGGTTGCGCCCAGCACAATGGCGCCAATCGTGTTCGTGGTGCCATCGCCGCCAAATACGCCACCCACCAGACCTTTAGGCCGCTTAACCGAACTCAGGTACCCGTGCTCCGGATCGACACTGCCCACCACCTGCGTTTGCAAAAGCTCGACGGGTGCGTGCCAGTGATTTTCAATCGAAAACTCATAGGCAACAAACTGGTGGCGCAAGTTGCTTTGCAACACCACCGGGGTTTTAAGAATATACACCTCGGCCTGCGCCGTTGCGGCAATGCGCATGGCGTTAGGATCAATCGTGGTGAGCTTGGGTATTCCGCTAACGTCCTCCGCTTGCGCGGCATCCGGGGCTTCGGGTAAAAACTGGGATGACTGCGGCGTGGTTTCGTAAACGTTGGTTTCGTCAATTGCAGGGTCAGGGTTGTCCATCACAAACCCAGACGATAACGGCGTCAGCTCAACAGCTTCTTCATGCTCAATCAGCGATTCATCTGTGGGTTGCGGTTGCGGCTGCGCGGTTTCAAGCTGTGCCGCATCGGTGCCGTCAAACGTCTCTGCCAGAGCAAGCGAACTTGTTTGCGTACCCACTTGCGCAATAACAAGCAGCAAAGGCAACATTAAAGCTAATAGCCGGCCAGAATTAAAACAGCGCATAAATCAAAAACCATTCTGCGTTTTGGCTTGAAACAACCCTGTCTAGGGTTATATCAAATCGTGATTCACAAAGCAAAAATAACAAACACCACGTAAAGCATGGGCTGATACAAATTCAAAACCACTGAAAACCAGAAATTGCCCCGCGCGCTAAATTTTGTATAAAAAAACGCCCCGAGGCTTCACCTTAGGACGTTTCTTTAAAAAACTACCGTACGCTAGTTGCTGCTACCATTAGCCGACATGCCCTCAAACGCATCGCGGCCTGCTTTTTCAAGCTCGCTCGAGCTTTCTTTAAGCGCGCTTGCAATCACGCCCGCTTTGCTTTTAAGCGCGTCGCGCACAGAATCCAGCGAATGCTCGGCGCGCTCTTTAACCGTACCGGCACGGTTTTTTAACGCTTCAACCGAAGTCGAGACTTTATCCGTTACCAGCGTGCGCGTGTCGTTATAGCGGGTTTTTACGGTATCCACCGTACGGCCCACTTCGTCATCCATTTTAGATTTTAAAATAGCGCGCGTTTCTTGTCCGCTGCGTGGCGCAAAGAGCAACCCCAGCAGCGTCCCCACGCCTAAACCCGCCAGCAGCGCGACCATAAATTTGGTAAACGAACCCGAGTTTTGAGTGCTCATAAATAACCACCTTCCTGCAATTGCAATTCAATCAAAATAAACGATTAAAGCCAAAAAGTAGATGCAGCATGCTAACCGAATAACCCCTGGAACCTTTTTAGCGAAAAATTAAAAACAAAATTTAAACGCTAGGCCATTTACTGTTAGCGGACAAAAAACCCGCATTAAAATGCTTGTAATTTTTAGTGTAATGCCTAACGCGGCTCATCCGCTCAAGCATCAAGCAAAACTTAACAACTCCCGTCATGTCTCGACATATTTTTAGCCTCAAAACAGGCTAAGGGCGCAACCAGTTTTAAGTTACAAGGCTTAAGCATTTAACAAACACAGCTAGCGTGTTAGAGAACTGCCAACAGTGACATGGAGACAAAAATTTATGCCATTGCAAACCGTTGAACCCTAAAAACTAGACGATGGAGGCAATTTTATCAATAAGTCCATGATCCATGCCGGCTTCAGAGAACAAGTTCACAAAGCACGTCATTCTGTTCCCCGCCAGCGCGGGCAGGACGAATTTGAAACAGACCCCCTTGCCCAGCAAATTAAAAAGCTGACCTGCCTTAATCGCTTACTTATTAGCCTGTTAACTGCCTTTTAAAGCGCGAATCGCCTGGGCCCAATCTGACGTGCCAAACACGGCAGAGCCTGCCACCAATACGGTCGCGCCGGCCTGGGTTAACACCTGCGCATTATCAGGAATCACGCCGCCATCCACCGAAATCTCAATGGGCCGGTCTGCAACCATTTGCTTGAGCGCGTTTAGTTTAACCAGCGTGGCAGGAATAAACCGCTGGCCGCCAAAGCCCGGATTCACGGACATTACCAGAATCAAATCCAGGTCGTCCAGCACGTAATCAAGCGCCGTAAGCGGCGTTGCCGGATTCAGCGAGACGCCTGCCTTGGCCCCGGTGGCTTTAATGGCCTGCAGGGTTCGGTGCAAATGCGTGCAGGCCTCTGCATGCACGGTAATCCAGTCCGCGCCTGCATCTCTGAATGCCTGCAGGTGGCGGTCAGGTTCAACAATCATTAAATGCACATCAAACGGCAGCGTACTATGCGACCGAATCGCCTTAATCACGGGCGGGCCAAACGTCAGGTTAGGCACGTAGGCCCCGTCCATCACGTCCAGATGAATCCAGTCTGCGCCAGCCTGCTGAACGTTTTGCACCGCAGCGCCTAACGCCGCAAAATCGGCCGAAAGCACAGACGGCGCAATTTTAGGGGGCATAAGCTTTGTCGCGGTCATTGTGTTATAAGGCTCAAATCAAAAAACTCAAATAAAAAGCGCTAACTTGATTTTATGAAGCAGAAGCTATTGCAGTTGAATCGTAAAAACAACAGTCTAGCTTAAACGGACGCATTTAAGTGCGCTTAAAACGGCTCGGGCCCGGTTTGGTGTTTAACGCGCTATTCGGATTAATTAAGCCTTAATGCAACAAAAAAGACGCTGCCGAGCAGACATCACCTGCTGCAACCCGCCTTATTTTACTCAGTCCGGGCTAGCGCACCTCGGTTTAAACCGATTTGCCTACGTTTGCCCACAGCGCTTTTTGCAAAAACCCTTGAAAGTTTGAAACCCTTACCGGGATTCAAAAAATGGAGCGGAGGACGGGGCTCGAACCCGCAACCTTCTGCTTGGAAGGCAGAAGCTCTACCAATTGAGCTACCTCCGCTTGTTTTTATTAGCAAGGCTTTCAGCAGTTAAACTGTTCTATTTTTATCATTTTTGTCCAATTTTGTTCCAACAACTTAAAATCAAGCCATACTAAAATCAAGCCATACGTAGAATAACCCCGTCTGGACCAAACGGCAACAGCTCGGTGTGTGGGTAGTGGGTCAGTTTGCTTCAGGGAGGGAAGGGAGGAAGCACGAGGGAGGGAACGGCCCACGCCTTAGGATGTTGAACTCACCAAACTCACCAAGCTGACCCACTATCGACTTATGAGCTATCTCGCCATCGCCCGGCGTATTTATGGCGCACAAATCGCTTGCTTAAGCTTTGCCTGTAACGCGCACGTTAAGGGGCAAAAGTTACTTATATATAGCCGTTTCTGGCTTTTAAAGGTTTTAATGCAAGCTTAATTCAGGTTTAATTCAAGGCGCTTAACAGGTGCGAATTGATTGGGGCCGCGTTATGATGCTGATCTATGCCAGCCCCTTACAAATTACCCGCGCCGCCACCCGCCAGCCTACCCGCGATTAACAGCAATCGCATTCAGAACAGCCTTTACGGCTTTATGACGAGCCAACTGCTCTTTGTCGCGCTGGATTTAGACGTTTTTACCACCATTGCCCACGTGCAAACCCCCACGGTCGAATCGATATACGCCCGCCTGAGTACTCAAGGGCGGTATCGTCCGCATTCTGCGGATATGCTCGAGGCGTTTCTGGATGGATTGGTCGGCTGCGGGTTCCTGTACAAATCTGCGCAAGGCGTATACCAATTACCTGCCGATGTGACCCGCTACCTGGTGGCAACACTTCCCCCACAGCCCCAGCAGGAACACGAAGCGCAAAACCCGAATTTCATGGGCGGCATGGTGGCCCATTGCAGACGACTTTACGATTTGTGGAACATGCTGCCCGATGTCATCCAGACTGGCATGCCCGCAGGCGGGGCCCAACAGCTGGCCGAGGCCGAACTGCGCTACGCTGAGCTGGCCCAGGCCCTGTACGCCAGTAACATTGCGCCCGCAAAAAAGCTGGCCCATTGGCTTAAGCAATTACTGGCCAGCCATAATCCGCAGGCAAAAACCATTGCCGATTTGGCAGGCGGAACGGGCGTATGGTCAATTGCCTTGCTCAGCGCATTAAAAGCGCAAGCCGATGCGAAGGCCCTGGCTGACATAAGTGTGGATATTATTGATTACGAGACTGTTTTAACGGTCACCGGGCAATTCGCCGAACGCAGCGGCTACGGCGAGCATATCAAGCTGATTTGCGGCGATCTTGAAACCATGACTCTGGCCCCCAACCGGTATGACGTAGTATTTTTGGCGCATATTTGCCACGTTTTGGGCGAAGAAGCCAGCCAGCGCCTACTGCAGCAAGCCGCCAACAGCCTAACGCCCAACGGGATTATTGCCATTGTAGACTTTTTAAGCGATCCGGCGCGCAGCAATGCAACCTGGCCGATGATTTATAACCTGAACTTGCGCATTACCACGCCCACCGGCCGCGTAATACAAAGCGAGCAGATGGATGCCTGGCTCAATCAGGCGGGGCTTAAAGCCATTAGCCGCTTTGAGCTTGAGCCTGACGTTTGGGCCACAATCGCAGCCCATAACAGCTGATTTAACGGCTCTTTCAGGAATTTCCGAGGCGCATGTCACGTTCTGCGGCGGTTTTAATAAAGGTTCCCGGGCCAGATTTTGCGTGATAATGCACTTTTTCTGCAAAACGTTCACGCACCTCGGCTAAAAACCGACGAGCTTCATCTTTACCGCTACGCAAATACGAACGCGTCAGCACGCCAATATCATCGGACATAACCGCGCTTTTTGCCAGCTTACACGATTGTAAATACTCGGCGATAAAGCCAATCAGCTCCATCATGTTCGCGCTCATCACCTTGCGCGCACTCACCGAGAGCAACATCATGTAATTGCTGATTTTAAGGAACGAAGCCACGCGATCTGGCACGCGGCGACGCTTTTGCGACTGGAATAACGCCAAAACCTTGGGTGCGCCGAGCGTACGGCGGTTCTGCTGGAGCTCTTTGGCCTTAAACTCGCGTTCGGCAAAATCGACCAGTCCCTCGGCAATAATGTGCAAAATATCATCCGGAAACTGCTGTAGCGCGTTAAACGCCTGACTGACTTCGGGTTCCAGGTCGTACCAACGGCGTTTTTCGGTGGTATTGGTTGGGTTCGGATTCGTCATATTCTGAAATGGTTCTTTCTTTATTTATAAAAACAATGCTTTGATTCAAAAATTTGCCTCTCGTACAGCAAATTATTTTCGAAAAAACGTGCTTTCTACCTGTTTATTTTGCGTTTTTAACGCGTTTTAAACGTGTTTTTTGCGAGTTTTTAACGTCAAACTTTTTTACCCCTTAACCTTTGTAATTTTGTTTGCCTTCCAGGTTTAAATCCCTGCGTTTAAAAATTGTTCATCACTAGCAACAAGCGGGTAGTGCAGCAAACTTGGCTTTGACCTTGGGAGCGCTGCCAAGCTCAGTGGTACCTAAGCCCAAGTGCTTGATTTGCATTTAGAAACAACATGGCCTAAGGTAACCATCCTTGACACCAAGGCAAGCCTCGTCAAAACTCCCTTCAGGAATGGATTTTAGCCATCTCAACTTGTCTTGTTGATAAGCTTATCGGCCGGCATTACGGCCCGGCCCCACTTATCAGCAGTTTGGGGTTCGGCGGGCCCTCTGACGAACGTCAAATCCTCCTTGAAAACGCTAATAATATTTACAGTATCGGATGCGGCGAGCTGAGCCTTAATTTTGGGCTAAAAAGCTGATATTTCGGCAGTTTGTTCTGAAACCGCTGCCTAAAGGGGTAAAACTCCGTTTTTTGAACGAGGCACGCCAGCCGCGTCATCGGTTACGGTTATTCAAGAACAACACGATTTTGAAAAAGTTTATTGGGGATAACGTAATTTTGCGATTGATGCGGCTGATGCCCATCAAAGTAATCAAACGCACGAGGGACTGCAGTGCATAAAAATGGCAAACCCCCTGCCCGGTTCCCGCTAGGGTCTGTTTTAAAACTGCGAAGCCACATTGTGGAGCGCAAACAAATGGTGCTGGCGCAGCGCCTGCAAGCCCTGAATGATACCCGCCAAAAAATAGACATGCTGGACACGGCCATTACCCACGCCTACGCAGAACCTGTACTGCCAGCAATGGCCATGTGGCACCACCGCGCACTAAGTGCCTACACGCAACGGATACGCAGTGTACAAGCCCAGTTAAGACAACAAGCTGTACAACAACAACACCAGGCCGATGAAGCCCAACGAGACCTTACCTTAGCCCTACAAGGGCAAAAAGCGATTGAAAAGCTAAAAGACAAATGGCAAACCGCACGGACGCAGTTTGAATGGGGCCAGGAAGAGGCAATGCTTGCGGATATTACTAACCACAAGCAGCGCATTAGCCCCTATTAGTGCTTTTGAACGATTTTGCCCTAATTTGCTAATTTTTAATCTGCTTTATTTGGTTTTTCAGGAGCGTTAACCCTGCATGCAAGCAAGCCCCTTGCCAGTGCAACCGACTGCGGTAGATATTTTAAAGCCTGACCCGATCCAAGCCAACAAAGAGGCTTTTGCTAACCTTCAGAAGCAGTTTTCCGGGTTATTAAGCAGCTTACAGCAGGCCTTATCAGCGCTTAAGCCCTCATCAACAACCGCGCAGGAAGTCCACGCAGCCATGGCGAATGGTTTAACATCTGCAGAAACATGCCCCGACGTCGCCACTGAGACGACTCAGGACGCTGGCGGGCCGCTTGGCGAGGCCACGCACGGGCTCTCGCGGGGGGAATGGCTACAGGCTGCGCTGGCTGACTTTAAAGCAGCTAAAGACGCTGACACAAGTGAGACGCCCGTTTACGAACTGCCTGAAAGCAACACCAGCATGCAGGCCGCGCTGGCCGAAGTTATGCAACTATTACAGGGTTCTGCGCCTCAATCAATGCCAGACACGCCCGTAGAAAATTTTCTTGAGGCGAATTTACTTGAGGCAAATCCTGCAAATACCCTGAACCCCGAGCAGCCTGGTGCAAAAATGGAGCCCCCTGCAGGGCAGCTTACTGCAACAGGGCGCGAATCCATTGCCAGCACTTTAATGCAAGGCCAAGGCGCGCTGGGACTAAATAACACTAATGGCAAACGCTACGGGCAACGTCCGGATCTACCCGCGCAGCCAGACGCCACGCAAACAGCGCAAGCGGTAAACGGCATAAAAACCGCGAACCCCAACGCGAGCGAGGCGGCCGTAAACGCGCTGCAAAATGCCCCCGGAAAAGCGACTTTAGCCCAAAACCCAGGGGAAACACCGCAGACGACGTTTGCCGACAAATTTGAACTCCCCGAGCAAGCCAACGCAGCATCGCGCGCCATGGCGCAAATGCAAACCCTAAACGAGCGCATGCTGAACCGTGATGCGCTGCAGGCGGCAACACTAACGACTCAGGCACCTGCTGAGAATGCTTTGACAGGTAAAGGCAGTGCTTTGGAGGCTGGACGCCTGGCCGAGACGCTCTCGAAAACGTTTCCGCCGTTAACGCCCGCAGAAACAGCTGCTGAAGAGGCTGCGCAAGCGCTAAAAACAGGACGCAGCACAATATTGGGCCAAAGTAACCCTTTGGCGCAAGCACTTGCTAAAACCGGCGTGCGTTTACCCTATGGCGCGGCGCAAACCTCTCTAGCCGAAACCAATGCCGGTAAGTTGGCGCGCGGTAAAAGCGCAAGCGCAGAGGCTCAGGTAGTACCGCTCAATCAAGCACCGCTTACCCAAGCCGAATTAAGACTTGACGCCTTAAAAGATTTAAATATTCAGGAAGTTACAGACACTCAGCTTAACCCGCAACTTGAGGCAACTGGCCTGCCCAGCGTGAGCCAGCAGGTGGGCGAAGGGTTTGCGCAAGCCCTGGAACAATTTAATCTGGCGCAATTTAATTTAGAACAATCCAGTCAAGCGCAAAACACGCAGGCGCCCCCAGGCAATACCCTCAACGCCAATAACTCCCCGCAAGGCGGCGCAGAAACCGTTGACGGCGCAGATGCAACCCAAGCTGTAAGCGGACCCGAGCGCGCGAACGGCCAGCCCGCAGGCGCGGCAGGACGCGAAGTAAGGATTGTGTTAAACCCCGAATCCTTAGGAACGGTGCGCATCCGCATGCATCAGTTAGGGCAAAGCGGTAAAATTGCCGGCCGTGTTGTTATCGATAACACCGCGGCTGCCAGCCAGATTCGTCAGCAACTTGGTTCTTTATCTGACTCGCTGGCGCAAAAAGGTATCACGCTGGAGCGCTTACAAATTGTGACCCCTGGCAACGGCGAGACAATTCAGCTAAGTGGCGAGCAACTCTTAAGCCTTCGGGATTCACAATCTCGAGGCCCTGAAGGCCAGGAGCGCAGCTCGGTTTCGGATCTGTTTGGGCAAAAACTAACTAATGAAGCTTTAAACAGCGCAGCAAGGATTAGTGCCAGCGAAAACTCAAACAATTCGGCCGATCAACAACGCTTCGAGCGCAACGCGCAATCTGAGGCTAACGACAACAACCCGTTTATGGCAGGCGGCAACGACGCCCGTCAGCAGCAAAATTCCGGGCAAACCATGGCTCAAACCTTCGAGATGCTCCAGCAAAATGCGTACCAACACCCCAATGGCCACCGCAATACGGATGCTATGGGCGTGAATAAGCCCAATTATGCATCGCCAACAGATGAAGGTGAATTGCTCACGGAGTCTGCGCAAGAAGGCGCGCTGGATAAAGCCTCTGAAGCAGCCCAAAACGGACGAAACCCCCGCGTCAATATTGTGGTTTAACCCGCACAAAAACCCAGAATAATTAAACACTAAACGCCCAAAATAGCCTCAGGCCAGCTTACTTAAACAGCCTGAACCGTCTTAAACCAAACCCCAACAATAAGGAGTCGAGCGCGATGTCTACCATTAACACCGATAGCATACTGACCCAGCTGCAAACCGAAAGTTCTAAGGCGAACTACCTGAAAGGCCAGAAAAACCTGGGCTCGGACGCCATTGGCAAAGACGGCTTTTTACAGCTCTTGATGACGCAACTGCGCAATCAGGACCCGCTAAACCCTACCGATAACAAGGAGTTTATTGCGCAACAGGCCCAGTTTACGCAAATCGAGAAACTGGACAACTTAACCAGCGCCATTGGCCGCAGCAACTTTTTACTGGAAGCCAGCGGTCTGGTGGGCAAACAGGTGCAATACAAAACCGGCAACGGCGCGCAAACCGCAAGCGGCGTTGTAGATAGCGTATTGCTGGGTGCCAACGGAACGGCACTTAATATTGGCGGCCAAACCATTTTAAGTAGCGATGTGATTCAGGTGTTTAAAAATAACGCAAATTAACGCAGACAAGCCCCAAAAAAGTTTTAGCGTTTAAAAAATAGATTTAAAAAATTTGCGATCTGCACGAGCGAGAGAAAGAGGACACACCCCCTATGACCCGTGGATTTTTTACCGCGATGTCTGGCATTCGTGCCAACCAAACCCGTTTAGACGTTATCTCGAGCAATTTGGCCAACATTAACACGATTGCCTTTAAGGGCGCTCGCGCTAACTTTTCGAATGTATTCTCAGATGTTATCTCATCGGGTACGGCACCCAATGGAACCCTGGGGGGGACCAACCCGATTCAGATTGGCTCGGGTGCCAGCGTGAGCGATATTCAGACCAACTTTAGCCAGGGTGGTACGCAGTTTACCGGCCAAAGCACCGACCTGATGATTAACGGCGAAGGCTTTTTTGCCATTGAGCGCCCATCGGAGACGGCCAACAGCCAGTTTTACCTGACACGCGCTGGCAACTTTACGCTGGATTCGGCGGGTGGCCTGGTAACCTCGGCGGGTTATAAAGTACGGGGTACCTCGCAAACATCGGGCAGCGGCCCAACCACGCTTTCGAGCATTCAGATTCCGCAGCAGCTTATGATTGCGAAAGATTTGGACGCCTCGAACACGGTGATTGGGTCTCACTTTGCCATTGTGGGCACCGCTACCACCGACTTTACGGCTGCGCTCACCACGGGCGCCACATCGCAAACCATTGAGACGGTAAACCTGACCAACTTCTCGATTGGGAACGACGGCGCGATTACGGCAACCTATTCTAACGGAGACCGTATTAGCGTCAGAACCGATGCCGGCACCATTACCACGGGCGACCCTACGACCACTCGTCGAGAAATTGTCCACCTGACCTCGGAAGGGTATATTTTGGGGGCCGATAACGACGGGGATGGTAACTCATCGCAAGCGACGGATGCCGGTATTGTTGATCAGATTGGCGGGGCCGAAGTATTTTCGGCACCTTCGGGCGGTACGGCGATGGAGGGCATGCAGTTACAACTGCAAACGCTGACCGTAACCAACCCGGCCGGTTTGGTTTACGGCGGTAATAGTCTGTTTACCATTGGGGCCAACAGCGGTAGCAGCTTCTTTGGTGTGCCAGGCTCCGACAGCCGAGGCGTCGTGCAGGCTGGCGCGCTGGAATCCTCGAACGTAGATTTGGCGAACGAATTTACCAACCTGATCATTACCCAAAGGGGTCTGGAAGCCAATACACGGGTTATCCAGACGCAAAGCCAGGTGCTACAATCCATTATTCAGATTCTCTAGTCCGCCTGTCTAGCGCTTAGGATAAACCCAAAGGGCTTCAATCATCTTTGTTGGATGATTCGCCAAGCGCCTAGACAACGACGAAACAAAAAACCGTTCGAACCGCTTGGGACGTTAAGCCCTAAGCGGTTTTGGACGTTTTACAGGCATTGTCAGTACGGGGGGGGTAAAAGGCGGAATAAACACCTAGAAAACCCAATTGAGCTTAGGCAAATATCCAGCCATTCTGGATACGCTTGCGCTGCTTGGCAAAATGCTGCTGAGTCATGTCGATCACGCTATTAAAATGGAGCTCGCTGGCTTTTTGCCCGTGCTCTTGCACGATTTTTTGCTGCGTGAGTTTTTTTTCTTGCGCGCTAATTTGCACCAGCTCTGCAGGCGAGGTTTTATGGGTCACCCGATTGGCCAACGCCATTAAGCCTTCGTTATTTGACCCCGCGGCAATGTTTTTTACCCCAAGTAACGGGCCTTGAATCATCATAGATATCTGCTCCTCTCAGGTTCACGGTTCGGCAAAGCGCGTGTCGAAACGCAAAAATACAGTTTTAGTTTTAAAACGGGCTCGGGATGCAGCTCTGTATTGTCTTTTTACCTTTAAAAATAAAAACAACTAAACAGCGTTAATGACCCAAAGTCAGCGGCTAACGCCTTAATCTTTTATTAAATCGATTTATACCGCGTGCGCATGCGCCACAAAGCCCGCAATAAAACCTTGCCTCAGGGCGTTTTGATTTGATAAGTTGGTTGCCGGCGCATTAGAGCGTGATAACGCCCCTGAGTTTGTCCGCAGCCATCTGCGCAATTTCGAGATTACGCCCTGCAGCAGACGAGCACACTAGCAAGGCCTTAAAACACTAGAAATTGCCGAAAAATGCGCTATAATACACATACAAACAATGTCTGTTTAGTATTTCGATGCACCTTGATTTAGGAGCTGCGTATCGCCAAGACACTGGCACCCAAGGTTTTGACTGACACCCGCTCTGCTTTAGACGCAGCCGCCTCTGAAGCACCTACGTTTAGTGACGTCAACGCCCTGGCAGAATTCTTGGTTTTAGACACAGACCCGCAAGACGCACGCTTGACTGAGGCCGAGGCGGAAGCCTTTTTGCGCCTGTTTTTAACGCTGGATCAAGCGCTTCGGGAGACGATCTCGCAGAAGCGCTATTTGCATAGTTTTGGCGTGGCCGAGGCGGCCATCACCCTAGCAAGGCATTACGGCTGGCCCGCACCCAAACTTAGGCAAGTTGCAATCGCCGCATTAATGCACGATTTTGCCCGAGAAACTGACTTTGAAACCTTGCTGCAAGAAGCCGCCCGACTAAACGTACCACTAAGCGCGCTGGATTATAAGATTCCGTTGGTGTTGCACGCGCGCGTGGGCCCCGCATGGCTAAAAAGCCGCTTTGACATAACCGACCCCGAAATTCTGGCGGCGGTAGCAGCGCATACAACCTGCGGCCATGGCATGGCGCCCGATATTGCCCCAACCAGCTTATTAATCTACGTAGCCGATAAAATTGAGCACCGTACGCGCGATACAGCGTGGCACGCCCCCGCTTGGCGCATTGCCTGCGCGGGCGAACCAGACGCCTTAGCCCGGGCGGCGTTATGGTGCCTGGATGAGTCGGTCAAGCACCTGATTCGTCGCGGCGTCCTGATTCATCCAGAATCGGTGATGGCCCGCAATAAACTGCTTTTACTGTTACGCACCCCTAACACAGGAGACCCGAACCGCTGATGCCGAAACGCCCTGCTCGCAATTTTCGCCGCAATCAATCTTCGTTACAGCCGTTTGCCATTGCCGCCTGGGCCGCATGCGCAGCGCAGCAGAAGCTGGCTCGAGATATTCAGATTTTGGCGTTTGATAGCGCAGGCGGGAGCGCCGTGCCGGCCTCGTACTTTGTGCTGTGCAGCGTGGATTCTTCGGCGCAACACCGCGCGGTAACCCGGGCCATTAGCGGACTGATGCAACAGTGGCACGGCTTAATGCCCGAAAACAGCGATCAGGATGCCAGCGCGCGCTGGACGGTGCTGGATTACGGCTCGGTATTAATCCACGTAATGCGCGGTAGCGACCGCGCCTACTATGATTTGGAAGCCGTTTGGGCCGACAATGCTTCTCGGGTGCCCGCTGCCTTCTGGGAGACGCTGGAGCCGCCCCAATCGGATGATTCGGTTCGTATTGCATCGTAACCGTGCCGGGTTGCGCTACACTGGGGCTAAGACTGTTTTACAGCAAACCGATACCCTTGGCTTGCTAAAGCCCGAGTGAGACATGCTCAAGCTTAAAATTTACACCCTGGGTGCGTTCCAGGTGCATACCTACCTGGTTTGGAACCCCCAAACCCGCAGCGCAATTTTAATTGATTCTGGCGAAGCACCTGATGCTGCGCTGGAGACGCTGACACAGGAGAACCTGACGCTGAAGGCGCTGGTTTACACGCACGTGCATATTGACCATGTGCAGGGTCAGTCCGTAATTTTGGACAAATACCCGGATTGCCCCGTTTACATGCACCCAGAGGCATCGTTCTGGTTAGAAAAACTGCCCCAGCAAGCGGCGGCTTACCGGCTTAAGCTAACCGGGCCGGTAATACAAGGGCAAGCGCTCAACCACGGCGATGAGCTGACGTTTGATGGGATTCGGCTGCAAGCGCGCTATTGCCCGGGGCATTCGCCCTGCAGCCTGACGCTTTACCTACCCGACGCCACGCCGGAGGCCGGTTGGGCGTTTGTGGGCGATGTGATTTTTGCAGGCGCAGTCGGGCGAACGGATTTTCCGCGAGGTGACTGGCTAACGCTAAAGCACAGCATAGAAACCCAGGTTTATACCTTGCCGCCGCAAACGCGGCTGTTTTGCGGCCATGGCCAACCGACGACCGTGGGGCACGAGAGGGCGACCAATCCTTACGTCAGGCTAGATTAAGCCTTAAGGTTAAAACTCAGTCGACATTTTCGACAGGCCAGATGGCCTCGACGTTCTCGAGGTTGACCTGTAAAAACGGCAGCCTGTGCCGCTCCAGTGCCTGGCACGTGCCACGATCTTGCACCAGCACTTGCGTCATGGCTAAAAAGTCTTTATTGCTCTGCAGCAGCGCCGTCAGGCGGCGTTCTTGCTTACCCACTTTTGCCAGATGAATATTGCCCACCAATCGCAGCGAAGGCGTTAAGATACACACGCGCAATGGCTCCGAGGGCGGATTACCAGACGCATCTAGCGACAGGTTACGCATGGGCGGCGTATTGCGAGGATTTGAGGAACGGCTCATAGGTTAAATAAGGCTTGCGGTTATAAGCGCAACATTTAACTTTGGCGCGCAAAATCTGCGACAAAAGTCATCTTGATGATTATAACAAGGCTCATCGCGCCTGGCATCCACTGGCTGGCTGATGGACGAGCGGATTTAACCAACCAAATCGATTCGCGTTATTTTGCCCTGAGGCTTATAAATTAACGCAGGTTTACGCTTAGCCCTCTTGCTTCAGCAAATCAAGCAGCTCGGATTTAAGGCGCACGCGGGATTCCTCGTGGCTGACGACTTTTTTAAGCATGGATTCTTTCTGATAGCGCTCAACGTATAGTTCATCGAGCATAAACTGGGCCAGCAGAATGAGTTTTCGGGCCTCGAGATCGGTGGACTCTTTAATCAGGCCGGCTTCGCCTTCCATGTTGCAGCCAATGGTCAGGCTGGTACTGCTAGCGGCAAGTTCTCGAGATGCTGCTACGCCCGCACCGGGTAAGGTTGGCGTTTGCTGGCCGGTGGGCAAGGTCATCATGTTCTGGATAACTTTATAAATAATGGGGTCGACTTTATCGCGAATTGCAATGAGTTCTTGCCGCAGCGTTAACTTTTGAATATTAAAAACGCTGCGAACAATACGCTGAATACATTGGCGCGACAGGGCCGCAGAGGCACGCGGGCTAGCATTAAGCGTGCCGACAGCCTCTTGATAAAGTTGTCTGATTTCGGCAGGAATAAAAATGGGATACGCTTTACCCGTGCCTTCGGGCAGCAAATTCCACTGCTTAATGACGCAATGAACGGGCTCGGTGGCTTGGCCCGCGATGCGAACCTTGTTTTTTTTCTGACCAAAAAGGGTAACTGATAACGAAAACCGAATACATTCTGGGTTGGTGCACTGCACAACGGTCATTTCGATGTGCGAAGGGCGCGTGCCGCTTTGCTCGATGGGAGAAACCGCGTGTTCAGAAAGCTCTATATCACGAGACAACGAAACTTCGGGCAAGTATAACCGGTGTTTACAGTAAGGACACTCTTGGCTGACCTCAGGAGCTTGAGGTTCTTGGGTCGCACCAGGCTGAATTTTAATCGCCTGCATATTACGAAAATTGACAGACATAGCGATGCCTTTGGCGTTTATGATTTGGGAAGGTTGAGTAACGCTGAACTAAACGGCATATGAGCAATAAATGATACAGTCATAGTAAATCAACTTTAGATTGGGATACTTTGATGTTCAAAATACAGTCAGGACAAGCGTTTTCCTAGCCTAAAGTATATGATTTACTTTTTTAAATAATATAGTTAGGCAACTACCTTGACTAAATTACCCAAATGGGCCTCGAGTTTTTGTTTGAGGGATGCAATAGCGTCCTGGCTTACCCAGTAGCGTGCGTGGGGTTTGATTTTGGTCTGATCCGGCAGGAGAACAATCATGGGCGTCTGGCCGGTTTCGCCGTGGCTTTCGGCAAATAGCTTCTGGACCATGGCCACCTGCTGGTAGGTGGGGATTTGCGTAAATTGCAGCGCTAAGGTTGCTGCAGGGGCAAGCGGCATAACGCGCTTGACCACAATACTAACCATATCGGCATCGTCGCCCCTAAACTGAAGTGTGCCCGCAAGCCGAACCTTTTGCCCGCTCATCAGCATATCGTCGTATTGCCCCAGCGCCTCGCTAAAGGCAACAAACTCGATGTTGCTGGTTAGATCTTCGAGTTTACCGACGCACAGGGGCTTGTTGTTTTTGCTGATTTTACGCTGAGCCTCGATGATTAACCCGCCAACGACGACCTGGGCGCCATCTTTTAAATCGGGTAACTGCAGAATGCTATGACTGGTGAGCATGGGTAAAACGTCCAGCACGTCATCAAGCGGGTGGCTGGTCAGGTAAATTCCGAGCAGGGATTTTTCGAATTTCTGGATTTCTTCCGGGCGGTAATCATCATCGGGATTACCTGAAAGCACTAGCCCAGACAGGTGATGCACGCCCGCCGATGCGTCATCGCCAGCGCCCGCGGCACCCAGTAAATCAAACAAGCTGGCTTGGCCGGTTTCTTGCTGTTGGCGCAATTGTTCGCCGTAGCGCGCCATGGTCTCGATGTTTTGCGCCAGATATTTGCGGTTGGGTTCAAAGGCGCTCAACGCCCCGCAGGCAATCAGGCTTTCGAGGGTTTTTTTGTTAAGCACCTTGGGATCAACGCGTTTGATGAAGTCCTCGAGGTTGGCAAACGGGGCTTCGGCACGCGCCTGTAAAATGCTTTCGACCACGCCTGTGCCCACGTTTTTTATGCTACCAAGGCCGAATCTTATGGCTTTAGTGTTGGGTTGATCAGCTCCGTTGAAAGCTTTCTCTTCGGGGTCCGTTCCCTCCCCCGAACCCATTGCATGCATTGGAGGCCCTTCACTGGGCGAAAAATCCAGTTCGGATTGCGTGACATCCGGCGGTAAGACCTGAATGCCCAACTGCTTGGCAACGTTGATGTAAAGCTGAATCTTGTCCAAATCGCTACTGACGCTGCTGAGCAGCGCCGATAAGTAAGCAACCGGATGATGCGCCTTTAAATAGGCCGTTTGGTATGCTACCAGCGCGTACGCTGCCGAGTGCGAACGGTTAAAACAGTACGCCGCAAACTCGGTCATCGTATCAAACAGCGTGTTAGCCAAGGTTTCATCGACGCCGTTCTTGATTGCGCCCGCCAAAAAGCCGTCGCGCTCCTTGGCCATTACCTCGGCCTTTTTCTTACCCATCGCACGGCGCAGTAAATCTGCTTGCCCCAACGAATAGCCCGCCAGGTGTTGCGCAACTTGCATGATCTGCTCTTGATACACAATCGTGCCGTAGGTTGCGCTTAAAATCGGCTCCAGCGCCGGGTGATCGTAGCGCACTTGCTCGCGCCCGTGCTTACGATCAACAAACTGCTTGACCATGCCCGAATTAAGCGGCCCCGGCCTGAACAGCGCCACCAGCGCGTTAATATCTTCGAACACGTTGGGCTTTAAATCGCGCACCAGCGCCTTCATCCCGCCGGATTCGAGCTGAAACACGCCGTCCGTATCGGCCCGCGTGAGCATCTGATATACGGCGGCATCATCCAGCGGCAGTTTATCCATGTTGGGCGGAGGGGTGCCCGATTTTTGAACCAGATTAAGGGTGTTATGGATAATCGTGAGGTTGCGCAGGCCTAAAAAATCCATTTTAAGCAGGCCAAGCTGTTCCAGGTCGCCCATTGTCATCTGACTGACAATACCGCCCTCTTTGCTGCCGCCCTCTTTGGCGCGTTGCAGCGGAATAATGGTTGAAAGGGGATCTTTGGAAATCACCACGCCGGCGGCGTGCACGCCCACGTTAAACGTGAGGCCTTCGACGCCCAGCGCCAAATCCACAATCTCGCGGACTTGCTCATCGCCATCGTAAAGTGCTTTGAGGGGCTGGCCTTTTTCGAGCGCATCGTTCAGCTTGGTACCGGGCGTCGCCGGAATCAGCTTGGCCCATTTGTCGCTGTCGGCGTAGGGGATTTCCCGGACTCGCGCGACGGCTTTAAGCGCGGCCCGGGCCGCAAGCGTACCAAAGGTCGCAATCTGGCACACGCGCTCGCTACCGTATTTTTCTCGTACGTACTGGATGACCTCCTCACGGCGATCGATGCAAAAGTCGATATCAATATCAGGCATCGAGACGCGCTCTGGGTTTAGAAAGCGCTCGAACAGCAAATTATGCTCAATCGGGTCGATGTTGGTAATACCCAGAACAAAGGCCACCAGGCTACCCGCCGCCGAACCCCGCCCAGGGCCAACGGGAATGCCGTTTTTACGCGCGTAATCAATAAAATCCCAGACGATTAAAAAATACGTCGGGAAGCCCATCTGGTTAATAATGCCTAGCTCAAAGTCCAGACGGTCTTGGACGGCTTTAAGCAGCGCCGCGCTCGCCCCGTCGTATTTTTGGCGCGCCAACTGCTCGGCAATTTGTTTGAGATACCCCGCAGCGGTTTCGCCGGCGGGCAGAGGATAATCTGGGAGCAACGTTTGTCCTAAGGGTAGTTCTAGTTTGCACAATTCGGCTACGTCAAGCGTCGCATCCAGGGCCCGGTTCACGCGGTCGGCGTCGTTTAAAAATCCAAACTGATCGAACAGTTCGCCGCGTGATTTAAGGTAAAACTCGGGGCCGTAGTTGTTGGGGCGCTGCATAAACTCGGCCATGGTTTTGCCCTGCTGCAGGCATTGCAAAATATCGTGCGCCTGAGTATGTTCTGGTGCAGTAAAATGGCTGTCATTGGTAATCACCTGCCGCAGGCTAAGCCTATCCGCAATCTCAATCGCGCTTTGCGTGTATAGGCGCTCGGCATCGCGGCCATGGTCCTGAAGCTCGATAAACAGTCGTTCGGCTGAGAATACTGTTTTAAGCCGCGCGGCGCGCTCAAAGGCAACGTCTGGCTGTGCGCGCAATACAGCGTGGGCCAACGGGCCGTGCAAGCCGCTGGTGAGGCACACCAGCCCTTCGGCGTGATTTTCGAGCAAGTCCCAGTTAATGCGCGGACGGTAATAAAAGCCTTCCAGATGCGCCGTTGTGAGCAATTGGCACAGGTTACGCCAGCCCGTCATATTTTGCGCGAGCAGCACAATATCGTATGTATCGCGGCGCGTTTTTTTGTCGGTAATATCGCCTTCGATGAGCGCAATCGTGGTGCCCAGAATCGGCTGTATGCCGGCGGCTTTAGCTTTGGTGTAATGCGAAACGGCGCCGTAGAGATTACCTTTATCGGTAATGGCTACAGCGGGCCACTGATGGGTTTGGGCGGTTTTAATGAGTTGATCGAGCTTCGTGGCCCCTTCTAGCACACTATATTGCGTGTTAACGTGCAGCGGGACAAACGCTTGCGAAGCAGAAGATGAGGCAGCCATAGCTCTATTTCAACAAAGGCAAGCCTCGGGGGCAACGTTTAGGTTTTGTAACACTTAAAACGCTACACCTGTAAGGGTTATAGCTTTCTTAAACGCATGTTTAACTTTCGTATTTGACATCGACGACCCATGCGCGCTAGGGTTTATAAGTGAACAGACAGTTAGTTTAGTAGAGAAACTTTGGTAAATAAAAATAATTGGTAGATAAAGAAAAGTTGATAAAAAATAGTTGGTTGGATTCAAATTGCTTTCAGCATGCTTTGCACTAACAAACGTTAAAGCGGTTATATATGCCGTTATTGAACGGCATATACTATAAAAGCACACAGCAGTTGAGCATACGCATACATTACTTAAAAAGGAGTATAACGACGATGACAATTTCTCGAACCGGTTTAACATCCTACAAGCCCACGCCAGGATCCAATGTAGCTGCATTGTTTCAAAAACCTCAGCAACGCCATACTTTTAGTTTGACACCTAGTGCCGCCCCTAAGCATGTTTTCCGCTCGGAAGATAATAAGCCATCTGATGCTAAAAGTGACGATTCCCAGAAAGAAACACCCTGGGCAGAAAAAACTTTGACAGAAAAAGTTATTACTGTTATAGCCGGTGCATTAAGTGCAGCAGGCGGCGATGGTGGAGCGTTCAGCTCAAAAAAAATTACACCTAAAAAAGACTCGCTGATCAGAATTGAGGCTTAAATTTTTAATAGTTCTTATTATTTGTCTGCGCCAGCCCCTAAGGGCTGGCGCTTGGTTTTGCGTGCGTTTGGATTGGCCTAAATTTTAAACTAATCTGACTTTTTAGATTAGCCTGACTTTAAAGTAAACTAGCGGCTATGACTGCCCCCTTGACCTTGCCCCTAACGCTCATAGACACCCACTGCCACCTGGATTACATCGTGGATGGCTTGCTCAAGGTGGATAAACCCACGCCCGGCCCTACCGATGCCGACAGCGTCCTTGCCCGCGCCGCAGCAGCCGGCGTGCATCATCTGATAAACCCTGGCACCGAACCGGCCCGCTTTGCGCGCATTGTCCAGCTTGCCGAGCAGTACCCCAAACAGGTGTCGTTTGCGCTCGCCATTCATCCCACCGATGTGCAAGCCGTTAACGGCTTGACACCCGAAACCGCCGAGGCGCGGATTAGCGAGCTGCTTGCGCCATTTTTGCAGCATCCGCAGCTTGTGGCTTTGGGCGAAACCGGGCTGGATTATTACCATAACGATGCGCCCGATTTAAAAACGCTTCAGCAAGCCTGTTTTAGCGCGTTTTTAAAACTTGGGCAAGTGCATCAGCTTCCGGTAATTATCCACGATCGCGAAGCGCACGAAGACGTGGCTAAAATGGTGGATGAAACACTGGGGCCGTATCAGGTCGGCGAACGCCTGAGAGGCGTTATGCATTGTTTTAGCGGCGACGCCGCGTTTGCGCAAACCATGGTGGCGCGCGGATTTTTAATTAGTTTTGCGGGCAACACCACGTTTAAAAAAGCGCAACCGTTACGAGACGCGGCGCGCGCGCTGGCGTTGGAATCGATACTGGTTGAGACTGACGCGCCGTTTTTAAGCCCCGAGCCTTACCGCGGGCAACTGAACGAACCGGGCCGCACACGGCAGACGGCACAGGTTTTAGCCGACGACAGACAAATCTCGCTTGAGGCACTCGCGGCCGCCACCACGCAAAACGCCCGAAGATTGTTCACCCGGCTATTTTTTTGAATTTTTCAAAGTAAGTGGCCATGACCAGAGACTCCAGCAAGATCTTAGCCAAAGAAGGTGCGCCAGAGCGCGTTAAGGTAACGAATAAAGACGTGTTTTGGTCTGATCAGAAACAATCTGGCCATCGAGCAGGCTAATGATGCGATCCGTTTTTTCAGACAGGGCCTGCTCGTGAGTCACAATCACAAACGTTACACGGTCACTCTGGTGGATTTCCCGCATCAACTCATACACGGCCAGGCTGGTCTGGGAATCCAGGGCACCGGTGGGTTCATCTGCAAACACAATTTTAGGCTTGTTAACTAGGGCCCGAGCAATCGCGACCCGCTGATTTTGCCCGCCAGACAGTTCAAACGGCTTGTGATGCATGCGATCGCCCAGCCCAATGCGCTCCAGTAGGGTTTTGGCATGCGCGCGTGCGGCAGGGGTGTATGTTTTACCAATGTGCAGGGGCATCAACACGTTTTCAAGCGCTGTGAACTCTGGCATTAGCATGTGCGCCTGAAAAATAAACCCCATTTGCCGATTACGAAACCGAGAGCGCTGCCGCTCGGACCAGTGGACGGTGTCTTCTCCAAAATAGCGCATTATGCCGCGGGTGGGGGTATCCAGCAGGCCCATCATGTTCATCAGCGTGCTTTTGCCCGAGCCACTGGGGCCAATGATACTGAGAAACTCCCCTTGCTGGATAGAAAAAGAGACTTCTTTCAGGGCGTATACGGGCTCAATCTGGCCATAAACCTTTTGCAGCCCTTCAGCCTGAAATAACAGTTGCTCTTGGGGTACGCTCATGGCTGATTCATGGCCTTGACAGGGTCCAGCCGACTGGCGTACCAGGCAGGGAACAGGCTCGCTAAAAAACTGCTAATCATGGCATAGACGAAGGCTAAAACGGTGTATTCCCCGTTAATCACTGTGGGCGGGCGCTCAATGCCCAGCACCGTGGCCCCCTGACTCAAGGGGGATGCGTTGTAAAGCATAATCAGGCCAAGCGCGCCAAAAAACCCGGCAATGCAGCCAAAGACGCTTAAACAGAGCCCCTGAGAAATGAACAATCGCATGATTGCCCCGGGCGATAGCCCCATCGCCTTCAGAATGCCGATTTCTCGAGATTTAGCCGCGACCATCATCACCAGAATACTGGTAATACTGGTGGCGGCTGCAAACACAATCAGAAAGTTAATAATGCCCACGATGACCCGAAAATTCTGAATCTGATCCAGAAACACCTTGCTTTCTAACATCCAGCTTTTGGCCTTAAGCCGATACGCCTGTGCCAGCGTTTGGGCCACGGTGTCGGCCGCATAAATATCGTCTATTTTCAGGCCAATGTCGGTGACGGTGTTTTCTAGTTGCAGCAGCTTTTGGGCTGATTTTAATGGCATATACAGCAACGAGAGATCGGCGGTGGCCATCCCGGTCTGGATGAGGCCTGCGACTCTAAAGCTGCGTTGGCCATAGGCGGTGACGATCTTTACGCGACTGCCAGGGTCGACATCCAGCTCGTCGGCGAGCTCTCGGCCTAAAAAGACATCTTGCGGGCCCATTTTATTGAACTGGCCGGCAATCACATGCTCGTTAATGCGCGCAATGCGATCTTCTCGTTCGGGCAAGACGCCCTGAAGCCCGGCCGAGCGACTTTGACTGCCGTGGACGATAATCACCTGCTCTCGAATCGTGGGGGAAACGATGGTGACCCCTGGAAAGGCTTCCAGTTTGTTTATCAGCGGACGATAGGCCTGAATCGTGCGGCGTCGTTTTTGGGTCTGGTCCGAAAAAATCAGCCGAGGTTGGGATACCGTTTTTTTAAATGCTTTAAAGTGCGCCTGCAAGAGGGCTTTATCTTGCGGCATCGTTTCCAGTTCTCGAGTCAGTTTGATATGCGGATTGGTTTCGACCGTTTTGATAAGCAGGTAATTAAAAAAGCCGATGTTTAGTGAGGGAATAAAAATCGTCAGCGCGACCCCAATGCCCACGGCGAGCATAATAATCAACGATTGCCGAAGATTGGCCTTCACATAGCGTGCGGCAATGGCGTATTCAATTGGAATCGTCATGCTTTTTGCCCTACTTAAGGCGATTGAATGGGATGAACGCGCTTTTTATCCAGCAGAGTCACGTTGGCCACCGTCGCCACCCATTCTCCCGCCTGGAGCCCTGAGGTAACCTGCACCGACGTGGTGGACAGAGGCTTAATCGTTACGGCTTGCTGCTGCAAATGATTGCCCTTAAACACCAAAACGCTGCTCGATGCTTCAGAGGCGCCCTGCGGGCCTTGACCTTTCAAAATCGCCGTACTGGGCAAAACCAATGCCTGCTTTAACCGCGCGGTGACGATGTTGACATCAGCCGTCATCCCCGGCAGCAACTGGAGGGTTTTTAGTCCGGCCAAAGCCTGCGGCTGCAGGCGCACCCGCACCGTAACGGTCCCGTTTTCTGGATTCACCTGGCTGCCCACGCGCGTGATCCGCCCTGGCAGCAGGCGATCGGGCAGGGCATCCAGCACCACATGGGCAACCTGGCCAACCTGTAATTGTCGCAAATCACTTTCTTCCACATCGCACAAAATTTCGAGCGTGGCTGGGTCAATGGCCGTCAAGACGGCTTCGCCTGGCTGCACCAGATTGCCTGGCTCTTGTAAGCGTTGCGTGATGACCCCATTGAGGTTGCTCAAAATTTGATAATCTTGCTGCTTGAATCGGGTGGCGTCCGCAAACGCATGCGAGGCCTGCGTCGCCGCGGCCGACTGTGCTAGCTGGGCGGCGGTTCGTCCCGCTTGGGCTTCCTGATATTGTGCGTCGATTTGATTAAGTAGTTGACGGCTTCCGCGCACATCTGCCTCGAATCGGGCCACGACTTGCTCGGCTAAATCGGCTTGAAGTTTAACGTTGTCATACTCTTTTTCGCTAATCAGGTCGTCTTGGCGCAGCTGTAAAAACCGGTTGGCGTTTCGTTTGGCCTCTGCGGCGCGGAGTTTGGCTTCAGATAGGGCCAATTGAGCCTGCTGAAGGCGCTGTTGGGCTTCTCGTTGACGCGATTGCCACAATTGCAACTGCTCTGGGCGTGTCCCTTGGCGAGCCTCTCGTTCTGCCGCTTGAGCTTGTTTGGCCAAGGCTTGCGCCTGCTGAAACTGGGCGTTTACTTGAGCAGGGTCCAACTGGGCGAGCAGCTGGCCGGGGACGATACGGTCCCCTTCTTCCACCAGCACCGCCGTGAGACGCCCCGTGGTGGGCACGCCAAACGCGACGTTCGATGCGGCGTGGACTTCGCCCGTAACAGTCAGTGTTGCCACAACCGATTCGGGCTTGACCTGAATAGCCGATACCCGTTCAGATTGATTGAGTTCTAGCCAGAACCCCACCCCTGCCAGAATCAACAATACCCCACCAGCCAGTAGCCAGTTTAATAGCCTGGATTTTTTTGTGGACATGACGATAAGTATAGATCAAACGCAGGTAAGCTTTATGAAAAAAATGGAAATCCCTAAAGAGACTGAGGAGGACGCCTAAAGCGTACTACTTAAGCTGAGGGCCAATCCGGAAAATCTATAAATCTGGAAATAATATAAGCAAAAGCTCTCTGTAAACAGAGAGCTTTTGAGAGAGAGACCAGAGCAATAGCAATCAGATTTTGAGATTAAAGGATGCTTATTATAAGTAAAGCTTTCGCGGTTAATTCCAGCACCAAAAGAACTTGTACGTTCGCCCAAATGCGACCGTAACTGCTTTGAAGCATTGATTTTTCTGCTTTGCACAGGGAGACAGTACGAAGCACATCCGTCGAGTTGCCTACCCATAAGTACTGCTCAAGATGCATTAAAGCGCTGTACTGAACGCGGTATTCTTAAAAAAATGTGGGCCACGCTGCTTGAAAAACTGCACGACACAAAAGGACTTGCCTCTGCAAGGCTAAGTGCAGAAGGATGCGTGACTTAAATCCCTCTGGCACAGGAGGGTGGAGGCAAAAAATTCAAGAGACCGAACGAAAGCAGTCACAAAAAAGCATCTGTTGTTGGCATGTATAGAGAATTATTTTGAGACGAACTCCATGTCAGTATGATGGCGCTTTTTATTGAATTTACTTTGCGCTGACAGAAGCGACAAATAGATCGTATAGTATACAGCCACCCAAGCAACAGTTTTCTAGCTGTACCCAAAATTCGTTTAAAGAGGTTTTTTTGCTGGGATGCCGGGTTTTCTCGGGTAAATTTTTGGCGTATTGGCCAGCTTCTGGATGCACAGCACAACGCTCTTCGAATCAAGAACGGGTATAGTGTGCGTTTCGCGGTGCTTAACCTTGCAATTTAATTCGGCCAGGGCCGTTTGGGCCTGCTCAAGCTCTTGCTGAACGCCCGGCCCTTTTAAAAACAATGCGCACCCCCCCGGCTTTAACAGGGGCGTTGCAAGCTCTAGCAGTACCGGCAGGCTGGCCACTGCACGCGCGGTCACCACGTCGTACTGCTCGCGCATGCCCGCGTCCCGGCCAGCGTCTTCGGCGCGCATGGCAAACACTTGCACCGGCACCCCCAGCGCAGCCGCAGAGGTTTGTAAAAACGTGGCTTTTTTTTGCGTGCTTTCAATCGAATGCCAATGCAGGGGCGCCGAAACCTGCGCAAGCGGGAACAGCGGCACGCCACCACCCGAGCCTAAATCTAGCGCCAAACCTGCTTTAGGTAATTTAGGGTAAAGCAGCAACGCGTCCAGCATGTGCTTAAACCAGAATTCTTCGGGCGAAGTCAGCCGCGTCAGGTTCATTTGCGCGTTACCCGCCTCGAGCAATTGATAATACAGCTCAAAAGCGTCCAGCATTGTCTGTTGCGGCGCAATACCCATGGCGTTTACGGTTTTAAGCCACAGTTGCGCCTGAGCCTCATCGAGGCCCCTTAGGCTTTTCGGGCTGATGCCAGGATCGAAAGTTGTCATATTGAACGTACTTGCCTTGTAATCCGGTAGTGCCTGCGCTAAAACAGACATATTCATCGCCATGATATATACCGCTTGTTTGCGACAAGTATACTGCACACGCGTTTAACTTTTTAAATGAATTGAAAATCGAATTATCTGACGCTGATTCTGGAGTCTTGCACGGATGAGTACCAGTTACCCTGTGAACCCCAACCCGACGCTGATTTCGACGGGCACGCTGGGCAATACTGAACGCACGGACGCCTGGTGGCTAGAGCCCACACTGGTGGTGCTGGCGTTAATTGTTTTCGGGATTTACGGCATGTGGGCGGGCCTGCAAGGGGTCAATTTTCAGGTGCTGACGCCCAGCGGCCACGAGCTGTATTTATCGCCGTTTTATTCGCCGCTGCTGGTTCAGAATTTTCCGGTTTCGCCCGCGATTTTGGTGATGTGGATTCCGCTCGGCTTTAGGGCGACGTGTTATTTTTACCGCCGGTGCTACCACCGCGCGTTTTTTATGAATCCGCCCAGCTGTGCGGTAACGGGGATGTGCACCAAGAAACCCGGCCAAGAGAGCGGCTACACGGGCGAGCAAAAGTTTCCGTTTATTTTAAATAACCTGCACCGGTATTTTTTATACCTTGCGATTATTCTTACCGCGTTCCACTGGTACCATACGGTTAACGCGTTTAGTCATCTGCCCGAAGTTGGCTTGCGTGCGGGCATGGTGGTGTTTTTAATCGACGCGATTTTCTTGAGCCTGTACGTGTTTTCGTGCCACTCGTGGCGGCACTGGCTGGGCGGTAAGCTCGATAAATTCACGGCCAACGCCTTTAGCAAGTTGCGCTACGCGGGCTGGTTGCGCGTGAGTCATCTCAACGAGAATCACGGGCTGTGGGCGTGGATTAGTTTGTTTACCGTAGGGTTTGCTGATTTTTACGTGCGCATGGTGGCCAGCGGCGCGTGGCAGGATATCAAGTTGTTTTAGAAGATATTTTGTAAGCACTAAACTTAAAATAGGTTTTATTCATCAATGATTCAATCTTTATTGTTTGGTCAGCGTAGCCCTGCTGCCAGAAACAAGCCTATTAAGATCGGGAAAGAAGCGCTGAGCGGATCAAGAGCCAATCAGCTAATTAACTTACCGCCTGAAAGTGTCCAGTTCTTGCTCAAACAAGCCGAATCGCAGAAAGCCGAAATTACGCGAGAAACGTTGGGAAACCAAATTGTAAGCGCGCTTCAGCTTTTTTTAAACCGACAGCAGACACAAAAGATTCTGAGTTTCCGCTTGAATGAAACGTTAAAGGAAGATTTAGAACAGGCTTCTGACAAAGCTGGAAGGAGCTTTGCGGAGATTTTAACTCCAATTTTGTACAAAGGGCTGGATAACATTCCGGTCAATCAAACTATTCGTGTGCCCATTAGTCTGCCTAAGGCGCTGGTTCCCGAGCTTGCTAGAATCACGGAAATCAAACAAATGGCCTCTATTCGCCAACTCATTCATTTTGCTTTAAAGCATCAGCAAAAAACCTTAGAAAACGCCTCTGTTCGGATGCCTAACCCATGACCCTTAACTTTGAAACTCAAACCCACGACGTGCTGATTATCGGTGCCGGCGGTGCAGGCTTGCGCGCCGCGATTGAAGCCTCGGCGCAAGGCGGCCCCGATTTTAAAGTCGGCCTTGTCTGCAAATCGCTGCTGGGTAAAGCGCACACTGTAATGGCCGAAGGCGGCGCTGCCGCGGCCATGGGCAATGTAGACAGCGAAGACGGCTGGCGGACGCACTTTAAAGACACCATGCACGGCGGTAAATTTGTAAACCAGTGGCGCATGGCGCAACTGCACGCGCAAGAAGCGCCCGACAGAATCCGCGAGCTTGAGCGCTGGGGTGCCGTGTTTGATCGCACCGCCGATGGCAAGATTATTCAGCGCCCGTTTGGCGGGCACACGTACCGTCGCTTGTGCCATGTGGGCGACCGCACCGGCCTGGAGTTGATTCGGACCCTGCAAGACAAGGGCGTCCACAGCGGCATTGATGTGTTTATGGAATGCACCATTACGCATCTGTTTCGGGATGGGCACCGCATTAGCGCCGCGCTGGGCTACTGGCGCGAAACCGGCAAACTGGTACTGTTTAAAGCCAAAGCCATTGTGCTGGCTACGGGCGGTATTGGCAAAGCCTACAAAATTACCAGCAACAGCTGGGAGTACACCGCCGATGGCCATGCGATGGCCTTAAAAGTGGGTGCGGAACTCATCGACATGGAATTTATCCAGTTTCACCCCACCGGCATGGTCTGGCCGCCGGGCGTGCAGGGGATTCTGGTGACCGAGGCCGTGCGCGGCGAAGGCGGCTTGCTCACGAATAGCGAGGGTAAGCGCTTTATGGAAAATTACGACCCCAAGCGCATGGAACTTTCGACGCGCGACGTGGTTGCCAAAGCCATTAACAGCGAGGTCAAAGCCGGACGTGGCAGCCCGCACGGCGGCGTGTTTTTAGACATTTCGCACCGGGGCGCAGAATACATCAAGAAAAAACTCCCCAGCATGTACCACCAGTTTAAAGAGCTGGCGGATGTGGATATTACGACCGGCCCGATGGAAGTAGGCCCGACGACGCACTACACGATGGGCGGGATTCGTGTGCACCACGAAACGCAGGAATGCACCACGGTGCACGGCCTGTTTGCCTGCGGCGAAGTGGGCGGCGGCTTGCATGGCGGCAACCGTTTGGGTGGAAACTCGCTAAGTGATTTGCTGGTGTTTGGCCGACGGGCCGGGTTATACGCTGCCGATTTTGCCAAGAAAAACCCGCTCCCGCTGCTTGATGAAGCGTTGGTTAAAGCCGCTGTTGCCGAATTGGCCGCACCGTTTGAGCGCCAAACTGGCGAAAACCCGTTTGCGATTCACGCTGACTTACAGGTGATGATGCAAGCGAAGGTCGGTATTGTGCGACGCCCGGAAGAACTGGAAGAAGCCATTGCTGACTTGCAGGCCCTGAAAAAACGGGCCGAAAATTGCATGGTACTCGGCTCCATTCAATTTAATCCCGGCTGGCACATGGCCATGGACTTGCAGTCGATGATCTGGATTAGCGAGTGCGTTGCGCGGTGCGCCCTGCAACGCAAAGAGAGCCGTGGCGGCCACACGCGGGAAGATTATCCGGGTTACGATCCGGTGTGGGGCAAGCAGAACAGCCTGGTGAAGCTGAATAGTCTGGATGACCCGACGTTGAACGTGGGCGTGATTGAAACGCCGCAGTTGCCCGATGATCTCAAGGCGTTGTTTGACCCCGGCGAAGTCGAAAAATACCGGGGGTAGAAGAGATGAGCCTTAGCTCTGATGAAAAATTCGAAATTGAAATAGAAGAAAAATTTTCGCATCTACTTATAAAAATATCAGCATTTTTCATTGTCATTTTATTTGCAGGATTTCAGGTTGACTTTTTTTCAAATAAACTTGACTATTACTATCTGCCTATCGTTTTTTTCTGCTTGTGTATATTCTCGTTATTTTTAATTAGATTTCTTATCTTATCTGCTAAAAATAGGCGCTATATTAATTCTGTACCTTCTTTACTGTTTTTAGTAGGAATCGGCTCATCGGTTTTTCTTTTCATTAATACTACTGACTTTCAAAGAAGCAAAGGATTGGATGGATTCTCTATCTATTCACCTGATGATCCTGATTTTGAGGGAATTTCTGCAAAGTCTATTTCGATTGAGCAGGACATGACTACAATTGCGGATAAACTAGAGAGCATTGCTGACAGCTATACTTCAGTCGAGCAGAATCTATATGAAATTAATAATAAACTCGGCTATTAAATAAGAATGTCAAAAAAGGTTTTTAAATTATGACTCAAACTGCGACATTCAAGGTTCTTCCTGATATGTTTGAATCCGGCGAAGTCGAAAAATACCGGGGTAGTTCACTCAAGTTCTTCCAGGAGTTTCAAAAATGTTATCATCAGCATCATTGCGATTAAAAACGGTCGGCTTTAGTGCTGCAAATAGACCTACCCCCCCCATTCTGAACCATAAGCCGCAAAGACAAATGTTTGCATTGATTCCACTGAGTGAAGTTAATGCTACGCAAAGGCCTTGCTATCAAAATTTAGCGTCACACGCACCAGAAGAGACCTTCCCTGAAGCGCAAAGAGATTTTCACCAAGCGGAGAATACCATTGGCGGGTATGTTATCAGCCAAAAACCTAACTGGTGGCAAGATAGACCTCCTGCCCATGTTAAAGCAACCATTGATGGTCCATTCTGCTATATCAACGGATCTCGTTCTTATTTAAGGTATTGTCACTACGCCCAGCCCGGCCAAAAAGGCATCGCCTATAATTCTTCTGGCGCTAAAGTCGGCGAAGGTGTTTTTGAAGTAAATTCTGATCCCAAAACACGCCGTTATCAACCGTTCACGTTTAAAATTCTTGAAGATCTTGTTAAAAATCTTGTTTAGCTTTAAAGGCTTAACCCATGACTCAGACTGCGACAGTCTAGGCTATTTTGGCTTAATAAATTTTGTTGCAGGCTGTTGGATGGTTTCTATTGGAAAATTATCAATCTGCCGACCTTTGTATATCGTTGATTTTCCGTATGTCTCACTCCATTCGGTGACAGGCTTTTCTCGCTTGTAAAATGTTTTGGTAACCCCTTCTAAGCCAAATTGGTATTTAAGATTAGTTTCGCCACCATTAATGCTTACGCCAAAAGAACTCAAAGGCTCTGAACCATATCCTGTTCCTCGACTAGATCCTACCCATTCTGGCCCCAATGAATTGTGATCTAACAAATAATATTTTTCATTTTTCTTTTGCAAGATATCTAAATGTCCATTATCTCGATTCCGTCTCAGGAAAATACCCGGCGTTATCGTTTTCAAAAGCTCATCACCCATAAAATACCCCCAGTTAGGCTAAAAAACACTAGTATTATTAATAAAACAATTATTTATGTTTTTGTGCTATTTAGTTGACTTAAGGCTTATGCTGTTATGACTCAAACTGCAACATTCAAGGTTTTTCGTGGCGAAGCTAGCGAAAACGCAACGCCTAACGCGTTTATTTCCGCCGACAACCACAAAACCTACAGCGTCGATGTGACGCCGGGGATGGTGGTGCTGGATGCGATTCATGCGATTCAGCGCACCCAGGCGCCGGATTTAGCCGTACGCTGGAACTGCAAAGCCGCCAAATGCGGCTCTTGCGCCGCCGAAGTCAACGGCAAACCGCGTTTAATGTGCAAAACACGCCTTGATGATATCGATCTGAGCCAACCCGTCGTCGTCACGCCGATGAAGGCGTTCCCGCTGATTCGGGATCTGGTGACCGATGTAAGCTGGAACTACGAGGTCAACAAGACGATTCAGCCGTTTACGCCCGCCAACGAGGACACCGAGAGCTGGCGCTACTATCAGGAAGATGCCGACCGCGTCCAGGAATTCCGTAAATGCATTGAGTGCTTTATGTGCCAGGATGTGTGCCACGTGCTGCGCAACAACCAAAAGCACGCGCAATACGCAGGCCCGCGCTGGTTTGTACGCCTTGCAAGCCTAGAGATGCACCCGATGGACGTTGCAGACCGTATGCAGTACGTCAAAGATCAGGCCGGCATTGGGCTGTGCAACATCACCAAATGTTGCACCGAAGTTTGCCCCGAAGAGATTCATATTACGGATAACGCCATTATTCCGCTCAAGGAGCGCGTCGTGGATCGGTTCTACGATCCCGTGCAGTGGCTGTTCAGAAAATTCGCGGGCCAAGCGTAAAGCTGACGCTTGCTGGTTTCAAAATTCATCTAATTTAGCGCTTTTTACAGCAATTTTAGCGGTATCAAGCGCTATTTTATATGGATTTTATCTGACTTAATCGCTTGCAAAATGAGCCGCGGGGTTAAAGCGCTGCGCTAGCGGCCTTAAACTGTACCCAGGCTTGCTCTAAGCCCACACGCTCATCAATCACTTTAAGCTGCGCCTCTAGCGCTGCACGCTCACGTTGATTAAGCAGAAACAGGGTACTATCGCCTAGATCAAAGCGCGTGCGTTCGCCATCCTGGAGCGTTTCGGCCAATGCAGCCTCGTTTTGTGCTGCACCAAGTTGCATCTGCGCAGCCTGAATTGCGGACACGGCGTCGTCAACTTCGATCAGAATTTTTTGCAGCAGCAGCCGCTGACTTAGATCCAGCTTTTGCAGCTTAAACCGGGCCGCCTGAATTTGCCCGCTGGCGGTGCGCTGGCGTAACGGAACGATCAGCTGAACACCTGTTTTGACGGTAAAACCAATCGAATTCTCGCCGGTATCCATGCCCGGAACAATGTAAGCATCTAAAACAGGCAGGCGTTGCGTATCGGCCAGTTTTTTATCGAGCGTGATAATTTTCTGCTCCAGGTTCAGGCTACGGATCTCGGGGCGCTGTTTTATCGCCGAAAGACGCGCATCGGCATATAGCTCTGGTATAAGTGACTCGGCACTCGTAAATTTTTCGGGCAGGCGTGCTTCTGGCACATAGGCATCTGGTGTGCCATCGGGCTGCCATAAGTATTGGGCCAACTTAAACGTAGCTTTTTCAAGCTCACGTTGCGCCTTGGCCAATTGTCCCTGACGACGGAAAATCTCTTGCTCAGCTTCCGAGATATCAATGGCGGGCAGCTCGCCGGCCTCGGATCGGGTTTTAACCGCCTTGACCCTAAATTGCGCCACGGCCAGCATTTTTTGGGTGGCAATGCGCTTTTGCCCCGCGCCCACCCACTGCCAATACGCCTCGGCGGCGGCTTTTAGAACGTCGAGTCGTGTTACGCCCAGTTCGGCATCGGCCTTAGGGATGCCAAGCTCGGCTTGCTGCAAGGCCACAGATTTTTCGTTAATGATTAGCCCGCGCAACAGAGGCATTTTAAGCCCCATAAAATATTCGCCGCCGGTACCGGTGGGGTAGAGGGGCGGCTTAACATCACCGGTATTAAAACGGTAGCCGGATTCAAGCTTAATGCCCGTGTTGTTGGTATAACTTAGCACCGCTTCGTTATCCCAAGTTTCGCTAACTTTACCCTTATCGATAAAGTCGTTGTAGCGCAAAAACTCGCTATCGCCACGAATGACCGGATCAAACGCGCCCTGTTTTTCGAGCGCTTTAGCGGCCGCGATATTACGCTCTAACGTGGCCCCCAATAACTTGGGATGATACGTGCGCACGCGCGTCAAGACATCGTTTAGCTGTAAGGGTTCAAGCGCAACCGGTAAATTAGCAGAAGCTTGATTTTTAGTGCCAGAATTCTCCGATTGCGTTTGCGCCTGGACTTTTGTTTGCACTTGAGCTTGATTGCTTGGCGGCGAAGCGGCCCACGCGGTGTAACTCAGGCCAAAACCAAGCGCCAGCGCGCACAGCGTTGCGCGCATGGGCCAATAGGCAGGCGTTTTGGTAACCGATAAGCGTTTAACCATCATTAATGCGTGTCGGGATTCAGGATAAAAAACTATGCACCTATACAAAACTACTTGGCCTTTTTACGCTTAATGGGCTTGTTCCCTTTTTCAGCTTTTTCGCTGGCACCCTGGGCAGACGGTGCCTCGGCCAGATTCGGCGGAAAGCCATTAAACTGTCGCCATAACTCATACCCTAGCGGTACGGTATTAAGCATCATCCAGCCCGTAGCGCCAGAGCCGGCGCGTAAATAATGCGGGCTCGGCCAAGGCTGTTCGCGCTCGTAATCGGCAATAGCTTGGCGATCTGGCCGTACCAGCACGCGGTATTTCCCGGCCTCGTCGGCCACCGCATCAACCACAGCCACGCGCCCGGCAAAGGTGCCGGTGGCAACCATCGGCCAACCCATAAACTGAATTGCAGGCCAGCCATCAAACTGCAACCGAACCGGCGCACCGATGTGAACCAGCGGGGCATCCCAATCGGTAATGTAAAGGGCAACGGCTTGTTCTGCCATTGGGTCCGGGGTATCCGGTACAATGGTTGCCAGCACGTCGCCTTCCATCACGGTTTCGCCGACGCCCGCCTGCATTAGACGCACAATGCGACCACTAGCCGGTGCTTTTAGTGCGCGTTGTTCGGCGCGCAAGTTTAGATTTTCGATATCAACAGCCAGTTTGGCCAAATCGCTGTTAACCGTAGCAAGCGATTCCTGCGCGCTGGCCAGCGACCCTGAGACGCTCGCCAGACTGGCGGCGGTATCGCCGGTAACTTTACCCTGTTCTGCGCGCGCAATGCCTATATCTTGTTGCGCGACGGATTTCGACGCCAGGGATTGCTGATAGGCCGTGTTGGCCTGTGCCGCAGTCAGCTCGGCTAATTCTAAATCGCGTTTGGATTTTAATCCCTGACCGTAAAGTGTGCGGGTCCGCTCCAGGTTTAACGAGGCCGTGAGTCTGTTCTGTTCTGCCGCAATGACTGTTTGCGTTGCGGCGTTTTGCTTTTGCGCACTTTGGGCAATTTTTAACTGCGCGCCGGGCAACTGAGACGCACGCGAAGCACCGACGCTAGCCAGTTGTGCCTGCAACGCCGAAATACGTTGTTCTGTGGCGCTTTTTTTTGCTAATAGGGCTTCTTTCTGGCTTAAAAGCAGGGCCTGTTGTTGCGGATTCAAGAATTTAGGATCTAAATCCGCAAGCTCAACAAGTAAATCACCCTGCTTGACCTGTGCCCCTTCAATCACATGCCAGCGCTTGATTCGGCCATTAATGGTAGCCTCCAGGGTTTGCGGACGCGCCCCCGGTGAAAACACCGTAACTTGCCCCGAGCCCACCACGGTTTGTTGCCAAGGCACAAAAGTAAGCGCGAGAATCGCAAGCAACAACAGCAGTAGGCTCCAGAGCGCCCATCGGCTTAACAGCCCAGGCGCACGCATTAACCTTAAAGCGCGGGACTGGGCAAACTGCTGCGTAGCGTTAGCAAGAAACATGAGAAAACTCAAAAAACGGTTACGTGGGAACGAAAATATTTAGAGTTTGCTTGCGATGACAAGCGCGACAACTTCGGGGAAGAGTTTGGCAAAGGCGCTACTGGCATTACGGGCCAATTCAAGCGGCTCGCCAGATTCGACGATGTGGCCGCCTTCGAGTACCAGCACCCGGTCGCAGCGCAACACAACGTCGGCATCATGAGAAATATCGATCACCGTCCAAGGCAAATCCGGCGCAAGCAAAGCCTGCAACATGGCAAGCTTGGTGCGCTCGTCGATACCGCTAAACGCCTCATCGAGAATCAGCAGGCGAGGGCGATCGACAATGGCGCGCGCAATTAATAGGCGCTGGATTTGGCCCTTCGAGATGTTCATGCCGGCGCTAACCAGGCGTGTTTGCAGGCCGTCTTCGAACAGTGCCACATCTTCTTCAAGCTGGGTCACTTTAAGCGCCCAGCGCAAGTCCTCGTTACTAATGCCCTGGCGTCCGACGGTAATGTTTTCTTCGAGGGTGCCTTCAAAAATAGAATCGCTGTCATCGACCAGCGCCGCAATATCGTAGAGCGTCGATAAATCGGCCTCTCGCACATCCACGCCGTTGAGTTCGATGACGCCCGACGTTGGGGTTAGCAAGCCGCAAATCATGGCCGCCAAGGTTGATTTACCACTACCACTTGCGCCAACCAAACTCACGCGCTCGCCTGGGATAATCCTGGCATTGAGTTGTTTAAGCACAGATTTTTGGCCAGAGTAGCCAAACGTCAGGTTTTTGCACGTTACAGCAGCCGCGCCTTCTGGCAATTCCGGAATCGGTTTGCCGCCGCTGCGCTCCTGTGGCAAATCTGCCACCGTGCCAATTTTATCGAGCGAGGTCAGCAAATCGTACCAATCTGGCGCCATCATCACCAGTTTATCAATTGCGGCAAGCAAAATCACCATCACTAATTCTGCAGCTACTAATTGGCCCAGCGTCAGCTGATTATGGATCACGAGCCAACCACCAATGGCAAGAATCCCCGCGTTGGCAAACGCCTGAAAGAGATAATTCGCTGAGGCTTGACGAAAAAGAATCCCGAAATGCTTGCGCCGCGCAGCCAAATAATCCAGGACGGCATCGTCGGTTTTGGTAAACAGAAAATCTGCTGCACCATCAATTTTTAAGCTCACGTGGCAGCGCGCAATATCCTCGAGCCAGCCCGCGACATGATACTTCTCTTGTGACTCCATTAAGCTGGTGCGCACCCCGCGATACCCGAGTACAAAGGCGCAAAAAAACAAAAACGCGATAATCAACAAATCAAAGCCCAGCAAAAGCGGGCTATAAATCGCCATTAGCATTAGGCCAATCACAATTTGCAGCATTGCCGCGGGCCCTTCGAGGAGGAGTTTGGCCAGCGATTTTTGCAGTTTAATGACGTCGAAGAAGCGGTTAATTAACTCGGGTAAATAACTGTATTGCAGCACATCGTGCTGCACCCGCGGAACGCCCGCAGCCAACTGAATGGCGACACGAGCAAAAACGCGCTGCTGCAAAAGTTCGACCAAATAAAATTGCGCAACCCGCAGCAAACCTGTCAGGAGCAACCCGGTAAAGAGCAAAGTGGTTAAAACCACCAACGGCTGCACAAATACGCCTGCGGCAATTGTGTTTACCAAGGCTTGCGCCGCAAGGGGTATTGCCAGTGTAAGCAAGCCCGCAAGTGCTGTGTAGATAAAAACAACCGCAACGTCGCGCCTATCTAGCTTGAGCAAGCGTAAAAGTCTACGAAACGGTGATATTTCTGCGTGACCAGCCAAGACTGAACCTCAAATTCGTGGGGGGGGCAACCCTAGCAAACGGAATCTTGCTTTTATTATGCCCTAAACACACCGATGATGATGAACAGGATTGCTTAAAACCATACCATAACGTATGATAATCAGACATCTAGAAGCAATCCGGGAGAAATAATAGAGAAATACCAGAAAATATACATCCATACCAACACCCTGGCGCTGTCTTGGCTCACAAAGCGCAGCGTGGGACTTTATCTTGTTCGGGAAGCTTTTGAGAAGTCCTCTTTAGTCTGCTTATAGCGTCTTGCGTCGCGCAGAATCGTAATAATTGCCATTACGCATCGATCGCGGTCGCTCTTTTTAATGACATAGACCTGAAGTTTCGGTTGTTTTAATTTGCTAATCCTGTTTAAACGCTCTGAATTCTGTAAAATTCTGGCGATTTTAGACACAAACCCAGCACTGACGCATAAAAACTTTGCCTTTGGTGTTTTATACACTAGCACGCGCGCCCTCATGTAAAGCTTATGCGCCGAAGAATCGCATTTGTAATGATTGACTTGCGAGATAAGCGTTTTTTTGAAGATAATACAAACAATTTAAATATTTTTTTATAGTTCACGTTTAACACTCAAACTGCGTCAACGCGTAGTCGTGTATCTTAAATCTCAATTTGTTTTATTTTAATTTACAGCCCTAACTGCCCCCTATCACCAGACGCTAAAGGACTTACCGTAACGGTTTTGCCTAATTATCGACAGCACTGATTTTAAACCGCCCCGAGGAGATTGTTTTGCGCTCAACCCGAATCCATACCTTACAGGCAGACCTTACGTTGCCCGCCGCCCATAGCCCTTCGCCTGGCATGTCGGCACCACTTAGCTCGCCCCCCATAAGCAAGGATGTGAAGGAAGTAATAGACGCCATGCAGACCACCACCGCAAACACGCCGCTTCAGGAGCGCTTATTTATTGAAGGGGGCAAACCGCTTAAGGGCGAAGTAACAACATCGGGCGCTAAAAACTCGGTGCTTAAATTGATGGCAGCAGCACTACTTAGCCCGCACCCGGTGCGCATTAGTAACGTGCCCCGCCTGAGCGATGTTGCCGTAATGCAAGATGTTTTAGAGTACCTGGGCGCTAAAGTCGAAACGCAGCAAGATGCGAACGGTACGGATGCGGTTTTGATTGACTGCGCCGCAATTCACTCTTGCCACGCCCCCTACGAACTGGTAAGCAAAATGCGGGCCAGTTTTGTGGTTTTAGGCTCCCTATTAGGCCGGTTTGGCGAAGCCAAGGTCTCGTTACCGGGCGGTTGCACCATTGGTAAGCGCGGCGTAGATTTGCACATTAAGGGTTTAACCGCGCTGGGTGCCGAAATTCAGTTAAACCACGGCTACGTTGAAGCCAAAGCCGCAAAACTGAGCGGTGCCACCATTGTGCTGGATACACCCAGCGTGGGCGCAACCGAGAACATTTTACTTGCGGCTGTTCTGGCCGAAGGCACTACAGTGCTGTCTAACGCGGCGCAAGAGCCAGAAATCGTAGATTTAGCAAACTTTTTAAACGCGATGGGCGCGGATATCCACGGCGCCGGCAACAACGAGATTGTGATCCATGGCGTAAGCCCCAAAGACCTGCACGCGGCAGATTACGCGGTGATGCCGGATCGCATTGAAGCGGCAACCTACATTATGGCGGCCATTGGTACTGGCGGTAGCGTAGTGGTTAAACAAGTGCCGCTACGCGGGCTAGATGCCGTACTGGGTAAGCTGGCCGAAATGGGCGCGGAGATTCAGATGCTGTCGCGCAGTTCGGTTAAAATCAAGTCGCATAAAGCGCGGCTACAACCCGTTTCGCTGATTACGCAGCCGTTTCCGGGATTCCCGACGGACTTGCAGGCACCGCTGATGACGCTTGCCACCGTTGCAGAAGGCAGCAGCGTGATTACCGAAACGCTATACGAGAACCGCTTTAAGCAAGTTGGCGAACTGAGCCGAATGGGTGCCCAAATTGAGGTGCAGGGCAATGTTGCCATTGTACAAGGCATCGAGCGCCTTGCGGGCGCGCCCATTAAAGCCCATGACTTAAGAGCTGGCGCGGCCATGTTGATTGCAGGGCTGATGGCAGACGGCAAAACCGAAATTTTTGACCTGCACCATCTGGACCGTGGCTATGAGCGCCTGGTAGAAAAATGCCAGGGCCTGGGCGCGAATATTCAGCGCATTTAACACCAATAGGCGAAACGGTTATGCAGTCACCGGTTTTAGTTGTGCTGGTTTCGTGCCCACCCGATGATGCAGAACGTTTAGCCAAAGGCCTGGTTGAGGCTCGGCTGGCCGCCTGCGTAAGTATTATCCCCGCGGTGCGCTCAATTTACCGCTGGCAAGAAGCTGTTTGCGACGCAATTGAGGCTCAACTGCTGATTAAAACCACGGTCAGCGCCCTTGAGCCCATCAAGCAATGGCTCGCACAAGAGCACCCCTACGAGTGTCCGGAATGCTTGGTGCTGGAGACCACATTAAATAGCCTTGAAGCCTACGCAACCTGGGTACACCAGAACGTGACCGTGCCCTGAGTCATTAGGACCACCAAAGCGCACAATTAAGGCCACGCATAAGCCACTGCCTGGACTAAACTTTTTGAGGCTAAGACCAAGTTATCAAGAGCTTTACGTTTGCGCTTGGCCGCCCCTTAAACTGCCGCGCTTGAACATCTCTATTTGTAAGTCGCGCCTCGCAAACCGCAAAATCTGAACAAAAGATTGAGATTACTTGAAATCAGGCAATTTTGAGATGCACGCGTTTTTTATTGAAGTAAGCCTAATCAAATTAAAAAAACTGACACTTGGGGTTTACGATAACTAAGTATTTAACGATTTTTGCCACTAGACTGATGCGTGGGATTTAACTTGCAACTGCAGCAAAAGATGCTGAGCGCCCTCACAGGCCAAGCATGACGGCTCAAGCTTGTAAGTATCCTCCAACCAGGGTCTTGAGCAGGAATCTTGCTGAATGAGTAAACCAACTATTACAACTATGATTCAACACGATTGTTATTCGAACTGACATCTAATTACTAAGGGGTCTATCAAGCATCATGGGGTTTACAGGAAAGGACTTTGAAATGTTGAACTGGCTATTTGGCAGCCATGCCGACGCAGAGGATCGCTGCGACATTGAGGCAAGCTTGTCTCGTTATGCGCAGGCAGGGCAGACTCCTCCGGGTTTTACGCGTTTGTTAAAACCCGCCATGGCGGTGATGACCGAAGAAGAACAAAGCGAAGAGGCGTTTTTAGGGGCTCAACTGGTTTTAATGGCCAACGGCCTGTTATAAGCACCCGGTAGACGCAACAGGTAAATAAACTAAAAAACAGACAAACTGACTTAATGGGGAATATGTTTGCGCACGGGGTCGATGGATAGACAACGACCCCGATGACGCCAGGGTTTGGGGTGAGTAAGGGTATAAAAGGGGAATAACAGGGGAATTATCAGGGCAACATAGGGCGGGATGGCGTTAAACTTCAATCTTCTTGTCATTGACCGATCTGAAGGGGTTCAGATCGGTTTTTTATTGGCTGCGATCCGGCTATCAGGAGGTTCGATAGTGCTTAATGATACGAATACAAGCGAAGAAAGCGCATGCCTTGACAATATTTTGAAGTCTAAAATGTCCTAATCTAAAGTTGATTTGCTGCAATATTGCGCTTGTATTTTCAGAAACGTACAAGCGCCTGAGATGAGGGGTAAAGCTTCAGCGTGCGGAGACAGAAACACACCATAAGGACTCGTTTAAGTGGGCCGTGCTTAACTTAGGCTCGAATTAAACGCAGATTAAGGCATAAAGACTCCAAAAGTTAGTGGATTTCGGTAAAATAAAATCCAGACCGTTAATTGCCGCACACACGAAAGCACTGGTGACCCGAATGCACTACGCAATGCGCTACGCCGAACTTCAGTCGACAGACCCGACGCTGTATGCCCTGATGCACAAGGAACTGATTCGGCAGCAAAGCACCCTGGAGCTGATTGCGAGCGAAAACTTTGCCAGCGAAGCCGTAATGAGCGCCATGGCAAGCGTGTTAACCAATAAATACGCCGAGGGGATTCCGGGCAAGCGCTATTATGGCGGCTGCCACGTGGTTGATGAAGTTGAAACGATTGCGATTGAGCGCGCAAAAAAACTGTTTGGCGCTGCGCACGCCAATGTACAGCCGCATAGCGGTGCGCAAGCCAACATGGCGGCGTTTTTGGCCGCAGGGCTCAAACCTGGCGATACGATTCTGGGCATGAATTTATCGCACGGCGGACACTTAACGCACGGCTCTCCAGTAAATGTCTCGGGCATTTACTACAATATTGTTCCTTACGGCGTGAACCCCGGAACCGGTCTGATTGACATGGACGAGGTCAAACGACTGGCCCTGGCGCATCGGCCCAAGCTAATAATTTGCGGCTTTAGTGCCTACTCCAGAACGCTTGATTTTGCTGCGTTTAGGGCCATTGCTGACGAATGTGGCGCGCTGTTGCTGGCAGATATTGCGCACATTGCAGGGCTAGTGGCAACAGGACATTATCCTAACCCGTTCCCGCATTGCCACTTGGTAACCACCACAACGCATAAGACCCTGCGCGGCCCCCGAGGTGGATTGATCATGACCAACGGCGAGCAAGACTTGGCGAAAGCCATTGATAAAGCTGTGTTTCCGGGGGTTCAGGGTGGGCCGCTGATGCACATTATTGCGGCCAAAGCTGTTGCATTCCACGAAGCATTAAAACCGGAATTTGTGGCCTACTCGGCGCAAGTGGTTGCCAATGCCAAAACGCTTGCGCAAACCTTAATGCAGGCGGGGATTCCGATTTTAACCGGCGGCACCGATAACCATTTGATGACGTGTGACTTGCGGACTCTTGAGATTACGGGTAAAACAGCCGAAACCGAGCTAGACAAAGCTGGCATTACGGCAAATAAAAACACCGTCCCCAGCGATCCTAAATCGCCTTTTATTACCAGCGGACTCCGCCTGGGAACCCCTGCGCTTACTACCCGCGGCTTTAGAGAAAACGACATGGCCGAAGTGGCGACCATGATTGCTGAAGCGCTGCTCGCGATTCAAGCCAACGGCGGCGAAGCGCTGCCTGAAGATGCCATGGCCCGGTTGCAACGCAGCGTCCTGGCAATGACGGATCGTTTTCCGCTCTATGCCGAGTGGGCGAAGGGTGCAGAGGCCGTAATGGCTTAAGCGTCTTGAAGTAATCACGCTATAGATTTAAATCAGCAAATACCCTAAACCCAACGCACTGATGCATCGGCGCTATAATGGTCTCAAGTCGATACACGATACTAACGTCGTGCAAGGTCTAAATTCTGTTTGACTCCGTATACATTCGTTTAAATTCGTTTAAATCTGTTTGTCAGGGCTCGTTGCGTTCGCAAAATGGCTTTTTCTCATACATCGCAAATTTTGCTTAGCGCCTTGGCGGCGTTGGCGGTTTCGCTATTAGGCGTGCCGTGGGTGTGCCGCTGGACGCTCTCTAAGGGCTTACAAGACGCCCCGGGCGAGCGTAAAATTCACACGCAAGCGGTCTCCAGACTAGGCGGCGTCGGTATTTTTTTAGGCATCCTCGCTGGGTTTGCGGCCATGATTGCCATTCAGTGGCATTATCCGCATGGTTACGGTCTTGCGGGCATTTTAGTGGGCGCATTGCTGATGTTTGCTGTAGGCGTGGTGGATGATTTGTTTAATCTGCCCCCGATGACCAAGCTGCTAGGCCAAATTATTGCCGTTAGCATTGCGTGGCTATTGGGCGTGCAGGTTAACACGCTGGATTTACCGCAAAGCCAACTGCTGATTTTAAACGGGCTAAGTTACCCCGTAACGGTTATCTGGTTGCTGGCGCTTGCAAACGCCATGAATTTTATTGATGGCGTGGATGGTCTTGCCGGCGGCGTGACGCTATTTAGTGCAATTACGCTTGTGGTGGTTGCAAGCTTTACAGGCCAATGGGCTTCGGTTGCCATGGCTGCAATACTAGCAGGCGCTGTGATGGGATTTTTAACGTACAATTTACCCCCGGCCAAGCTGTTTATGGGCGATAGTGGCGCGTTGCTCTGCGGGTTTTTACTCGGAGCCATTTCGGTTACCGGCGTGCTTAAAAAACCGGTGGCCGTGATGCTGTTACCCATTCTGATTTTAAGTGTGCCGCTGCTCGATATTACCGTGGCCACGTTCCGACGATTGCTCAAGCTAAAAAACCCGTTTAAGGCCGATGCGGATCATTTACACCACAAATTACTACGCACCGGCATGAGTCACCGCCGCGTGATTAGCGTGTTTTACGGCACGTGCATTTTAGCCGGCGCACTTGCAAGCGCTTATGTAAAATCATTACCTTTATATGGCCTGTTGATTATAAGTGGCGTTGGGCTGCTGCTGTTGCTTTCGGGGTTAGTTCGCACATGGTTTCCGTTTACGCAAGCGCTTGACCCTGATGGGGGACTTGAGCGAAACTAAGGTTATACGCTACTTGGTTGGCACAAGCCTATAGGGTTATGCCGAAAACAAGTGCGAAACAATATAAAGCTTTAGTCGTGTTAATGCCACCTTAGCTCAGTCGGTAGAGCAGGGGACTGAAAATCCCCGTGTCGCTGGTTCGATTCCGGCAGGTGGCACCACCTCAAATTCAATGCAGGATAGGGTTTTAGCGGTTCAGAATTCTTGATTTGTTTTTATTTTAAATGCCGCGTGTGTAATTTGTGTGTAATGCGGATTTCAAAGTGAGGGAAGCACACAAATGCTGGAAGATAAAACAGTACCCGCCTGTGACTTATGAGCCTGTAAATCAGAATCAGACAAAACTGCAGGGGTTCTGGGGTAAGTTAAAGTTTGTCCTTGGTGCTGAATAAGTATGGAAATGCTGACTAGATTTCAAGAGCAGAGACTTTTATTAGGCGCTTTGGAGCGGCAAAAACTGATTTGTGACGATCAGGCTCTAGCTAAGGCAATAGCTGATGTGGGACAGCTTAGGAATATCTCTCAAGGCGAAATTTTGATCGAAGAAGGAACCGCCGACAATGGAATATTCTTAGTTATTTATGGAGCTTTCTCTGTGCTGGTTAAGGGTAAAAAAGTTGCTGTTCGTGGTGTGTGCGACCACTTAGGAGAAATGGCTGCTATTGATCCTTCACAACCGAGAACCTCTACGGTTGTTGCTGATGAAGACAGTGTTGTTTTTTGTTTTCAAGAGCCGGATTTCTCTAAATTGTCAGAAGAACACCCTGTGTTATGGAAAAATCTTGCTATTGAGCTTAGTAAACGATTAATTCAGAGAAATGACAGGATAGACCCCGCCAACTCTCAAATCAGCATTTTTATCGTGTCCTCTGTTGAAGCATTGCCTATTGCGCAAGAAATTCAGTCCATTCTGAGCCATGATAGTTTTTCTATTACCGTATGGACGGATGGTGTGTTTCGGGCGTCTTCTTATCCTATAGAAAGCCTTGAAAATGCTTTAGACCAATCAGATTTTGCCATTGTCATTGCCCAACCAGATGATGAAGCCTCTGTTAGAGGGGCTGATTTTAAGACTCCACGGGATAATGTCAATTTTGAACTTGGTCTTGCCATTGGTCGTTTAAAGGATTGCAAGAGAGTATTCCTACTTGAACCACGTGGAGAGGCTGTAAAGCTGCCATCCGATTTGCTAGGTTTAATCACTATAAGGTATCAAAATGGAGATGAAAGCAGGCTACCATCTCTACTGGCACCCGCTTGTCATGAAATCAGAAAAAATGTTAAGCAGCTTGGGATTCGGGAGTAGAGGCATTATCCGATGAGCCTGAAAGAAGACTTGGAAGAACAAGTCAAAAATATTTTTAAAACAACTTGGACTACGAGAAATGGTCAAGTTGTTCCGGCGGATAACTCTATAAAGTTTTTAAATGATGCTGTCATTTTAGATGCAACGGTTTTGTATGCTGATCTTGATGCCTCTACTAATCTTGTTGATTCATACAAACCTAAGTTCGCAGCAGAAATTTATAAAACGTTTTTGTATTGCTCGGCAAAGATTATTCGAGATTGTGGAGGAGAAATAACAGCTTACGATGGAGATCGTATAATGGCTGTTTTTCTAGGCGGAGTAAAAAATACACAGGCGGCTAAAGCAGGTTTAAAGATTAACGGTGCGGTGAAAAAGATAATCAATCCTTCATTGACAAAGTATTATCCCAATGATTCTTATGTTGTAAAACATGTGGTCGGCATTGATACAAGTGAAATTCATGTGGCCAAAACAGGTATTAGAGGTTCTAATGACTTGGTTTGGGTCGGTCGTGCTGCAAACTATGCCGCAAAGCTTTGCTGTCTTCCGTCAGATTACCCTACATGGATAACACATACTGTTTATAATTCCTTGGCAAACGAAGCAAAATATGGAAAAGATAATAAAAACATGTGGGAAGCTATAAGCTGGACATCAATGAATAATTTCAGCATTTATCGATCATCTTGGTGGTGGGGGCTATAGCTTTTAAAGCCTTCTGCACCGTGGTTTTACTGATGCCAAGCGTCTTGGCAGTATGGCGCATGCTTTGACCTTCTGCCCGTAGCTTTTGCACCTTGGGGGTTACCTTGTGAGTCACTACGTTTTGACCCTTCTGGCGGCCTAAGGTCTTGGCTTTGGCAGAGGCCAGCCTGGATTGTGTCAAGCATTTTAGCATCGATTGCTGGAACTGGATCGCAGTAAGATCCCTTATCAGTAATTCCGGGACATCTGCCTATATAATTGAATCAACTTAAGGGGGCTAGGTCGCACTGAAGACTATGGCAAATAAAGGCACCCTTTGAAAAAACTTGCGAATCGTGCGAATGCCACAACAGCACCCAAAAAAGATGCGATTTTGGCTTGCGAATGGATGCGACTTGATGCGATTGCTTATGCCAAGCTGTTCCCAAACCCTTTGATTTCGTATTGAGCTTGTAGTTTTTCCATCGCCCGTTTCACGTGTGGATTGGTAGGATGTGTATAGCGTTCCACCATTTGAATTGTTTTGTGGCCTGAAAACTGCTTAATGGTGAAAGAATCCACCCCGGCGAGAGCCATGTTCGTAATGGCCGTGTGGCGCATGGCGTGAGGTGTTACTTTTTTAGGGTCAAGTCCGGCAGCAACCACCACTCTTCGAAATGCACTATACATGCTATGCGCATGGCCGTTTACGCTGGTTTTGGAGGGGAACAGCCAACGCTCATCAGCATCGGATTGTTCTAGATACGCTTTCAGGAAGCCCGCTAGGCGGGGCGTCATTGGTTGGATGCGTGCGCCTGCCTTTGCTTTAGGGATCAGGATCACCTCGCGCTCAATGTCGATTCGGTCTTTTTCAATGCTGACAATCTCGCTGCGACGCATGGAGGTTTCAAGACCAATGAGGATAAACAGCATCGTGTAGGGGTTTAAATCCTCACGGGCGGCTTGCAGGAGGCGGTTGATTTCGGCCTCGGTGAGGAATTTATCCTTGATGTTGTCCTCACGCAAGCGTTTGAGTTTAAACCGGACGGGTTTCATAGTAGTTTATTGGTCTGTATGTGATTGTGCATCTGAATGATTACGACGATATAGGAGGCATTATGGTAACGTTTTTTCTTTTTAGACTGAAAATTGAACGTTCACCCAACCCTCAAATTTTCGATGGACAAGAGACTCCTTCTGAACTCATCCAGAAAGCACTAAAAGAGGTTCACGAGAGAGAAAGCCATGAAGACAATCATACGTGGCGAATTGGTAATTATCGTTCACTTGATGATAATGCGGTCTTCTTTGCACTTGGAAAATTTACAAAAAAGAACGTGGGCACTTTTGATGAAAACAATAAAAGATTCGGTCAGCAAAGTCTTGAAGATGCTCTTTATACGTATGTTCTCATTGACTTTAAACAACAACTATGCGCCATTGCCCATAATAGCAAAATTGCACCCGATGTTAATTCCATTGCAAGAAATTTAGCCAGACTTTTAACAGCAACACGGGTTGCTAAAACGATTAACATCAAATTTGTTATTCCAGCTATTGAAGACCCAAAAAAATTTATTGAAATACTAAAAAATGCTTATTCCATAGAGTCATTCAGCATTAGTTTTTCAAAGCCAAACCCTTGGGACGCAGACCAAGATTTCCATGGGCCAATGCAAAATCTTTTACAAGAAACAGATGCGACAGAAGGAAAAACAACAATAAAAGCTTCTCGTGGACAAAGCTTACATTCTAGTCCACTTGAACGATTGACTCACTCAATCGCCTCAACAGGAAATCAAGTTTCTGCCCGTGTCAAACCAGATGGGCGATCAAAACAGAAGACTATAAAACTTGAAGGTGGTCAAGTTAGTTTTTCCACAGATGAAATAGATAGCGATGACGACAGAAAAAGTTTATGGCAGAAAATGAAAGACCTCTATGAGGCAGTAAGGGGGATGTAAGATGACTAATATTCCCTCATTTTGGACTTGGTTTTTCAAAGGATATTCTGGCAGAGCTGGTATATTAAAATTCTTTGATCGTTGGCTCTGTGTTCATTTAATGGTTGGGCTTGCATGCTCTGTTCTTATTAAAAAAGAGATAGCCGAAGTTGCCAGTACCTTTTTATTACCATTAGCCAGTATTTTTGTGGGACTTTGCTTTGCTTGGGCGGGAAATGCACAAGCATTACTTCAAACAAGAGAAATCGAAAATTTTGCTAATCAACACGCTGACGGAATATTGAATTATGTGTATACATTTCAATCAGCCATTTTAATTATTCTAGTTACTTTGGTCTTGTGGGGGCTTGCGGCCATAAACCTTTTTGATTTTAAATGTATTGATGTTTATTTATGGCAAAATCCATCTTGGGGATATTTCTTTCAACCTGAAAATTCATTTTTTTTGGAGTTTTTAACGGGACGATTTATTAAAGTTATTTTATACGCAATGGCCAGTCTAACTCTGAGAGAATGTTGGCACATTGTCTTGGGAAGTCATATGCTCTTGTTAATTCGAGCCAAAATCTCTTCTCAAAATACTCAAACACCATAACTTCACGGCGGATGTCGATGCACCTCATGGTGCAACCTGAAATCGGGATACCTTTTTTGTCTGATCCGCTACTGGTGGGGCAAGGATTGCATTCTCGGGTGTTGGCGTGCTTCCCAGCCTCCACTATGGGCACGCGATTTTATAAAGAGGCTTCAGAATCGGCGGATGTTGCGATCCAAGACTTCCAGCAAAAAATTCTGGAATCTCTTGAACAGCCATGGCCACTGGCTGAAAACACTCAGAATGAACTCAAACCGCGTGTTTTAGAGTTAAATCAGGACGCTAAAGCCCTTTGGGCGGATTTCCACGATTTAATTGAGCAGGAACTCCATTCAAACGGTGCCTTTCGAGATATTTCCGGCTTTGCCAACAAAGCTCCTGAAATGGCAATCCGGTTGGCGGCGGTGCTGGGTTTTATCGAGAATCCAGCCATGTCGGCCGTTGACGGCGCGTTGATGAGTCAAGGCATTGCTCTGATGCAGTACTACCTTGGCGAACGCCTCAGGCTCACGGAAACCCATGAACCCACCGCAATAGAAAAAGATGCGCTCAAGCTCCAGCGGTGGATACTGGGACGTCACACGGGGGACTATCTCACGATTGCGCTGGCCTCAAAAAATGAGCCGATTCGCAGTAATGCGAAACGCAACCGGGACTGTTTCGAGCTATTAGAACAATCGGGTCTGCTCCAAAGGGTTCTGGAGCCTGTAAGCATCAAAGGAAAAATAGTTGCGGAAGCATGGCTCGTTATTCGTGAAAAAGAATAGGTGCACTCAGCTTTTTACAGAATTCGCAAAATTTTCTAGATAGAGCTTGCGATTCGCATGATTCGCAAATTTTTAACGCAGTCAATGCATGAGGGCAGAGATTGAATAGACAACGCCTTTCCTCATCGACTATATTAAAAGCGTTGAACCCTCCAGGGAACAACCGGGGCATGATAACCCCGCAAACGATGGTTAACATCGACCATAACGGATGTCGTTTCTCGGCTGTGGCCGGGAGGCGGCACTGTATGTCCAGGCCTCTTGGCTAAAGAGTGTCGCGACTGTGTTACTGCGGTTTTCTAACTCCCGGCTCCCCCTAGGGGAGCTTTTTTTGTCTGGGAACCCCTAGCCATGGTCGAGAATCCTTGCCCGCCTGTCCTGTTTATCTTTTTTAGACGGCCTGAGGTGACACTCCGGGTTTTTGAACGTATTGCACAAGCCAAACCCACAAGGCTTTATCTGGCTTCAGACGGCCCACGAGCGAACCAGTTGAATGAAGCGGACACCGTGAGCCTACTTCGAGAGGCGATTTTGTCCAAAATAGACTGGCCATGTGACGTTCAAACGAATTTTTCAGACACCAATCTCGGCTGCGCTCACCGAATGAGCAGTGCCATCGACTGGTTTTTTGAGAATGAGCCTGAAGGCATTATTTTAGAGGATGATTGCCTACCAGATCCCAGTTTTTTTGAGTATTGCGCCGTAATGCTGGAGCGATATCGTGATGACACGCGGATGATGCATGTGGCGGGCTATCATTGCTTTGAACCCGGAAAATCCTACGGCGAGGGCGATTATTTCTTCATCCGAACGCCCTTGGTTTGGGGGTGGGCGAGCTGGCGTCGTGCGTGGCACGGTTACGATTTGGCCATGGTGTCGTTGGAGTCTTTTCTCAAAACTGACGGACTTTATCGATTTTATGAACCGCTTTCCAGTTTGAGCCAAACTGGAACGAATTATCATCTTCACAAAATCAGAAAAGAGTTTTTAGCCAATCGTTCCAAATCGTGGGATTATCCTTGGGCGTTTCACGTGATGCGTAATCACGGGCTGTGTGTCGTCCCACGGGTGAATCTGGTGAGTAATATCGGCGTGGGAAGCACGGGCACGCACAAACGCTTGAGTTGGAATAATCCTGATGCCAATCGACCAACGGAAAGCCTCACGCGGTTTAAGGCCCCAGAGCATCACCTTCCCAACTGGCATGCGGAGCGCTATTTGTTCAAGCGGCACTTACGATATTCGCTTCGCGGGCTGGGGGAAAGAGCGGTGTCCAAACTGATATTAAGGTTGATGAGATGATGTTTGTCTGAAAAACTCGTAATTCTTACTTTGAGGTTTGTGATTATCGTGGAGTTCATCGATTTTGAGTTTTAGAGGAAACTGCGTCGTCACCCCACTCAGGATACACGTACCCGTAGGGAGTTTTGGAATAGAATCTTCGGTCACTTTATCAATGTAAGACACTGCTTTTGAGATCATTTTTAAATCTTTTTCATTAATAAGGCGATGAATGAAATAGTTGTGGGCCTGGGATGTGATGGTTTCTGAGATGTCGCTGGGGCGCTGACTGGCAATGGTCAAGAAAACTCCGAATTTTCTGCCTTCTTTGATAATTTCTTCAAACGTTTCTAATCGGTAATCACGCCAACTTTCAGCTTCTCGAAATGATTCACTAGAGAGAATGTTATGAGCTTCGTCAATGATAAAAGTGAGAGAATTCTCGCCCTTGTTCTGCTGTTTATGCTCATTATAGAACCTTTTACACAGTAACAATGGAATTGTCTTCTTCATTTCCAAGTTAACCTTGTCAAGGTTAATAATGATAATAGAATGTTCCCTCCACATATTGCGAGAACATTCAGAGCAAAATAAATTTTCAATGTCTTTTTGCTTACTCACAAGCCGATTGATCACGGGAACAATGTGATCATTTTGTGCTCTATTTTTAGTTAGGTCATAAATCAATTGTAAATATAGAAAGTAAATGAAATCTTTTAGCAAGTTTTTTGGTTCTGAAAATTTGAAATTATCTACGTGTTTATAAACACCCGTTTCCTTTATTTGCTCATCTGTGATCGGCTTAGTAGTATCTGTGGATCCCTTTAAGTAAACATATTCATATTTGTTTTGCCAATCAATACCATTCCAAATATCAATGACTCCCCGATCAAAGCAGGCTACAATGGTTTCATTGTAGAGGAGTAAAAAAGGAATGGATTTTCTTGAATTTTCAGCACGTTTTTCAGACGAAGCGGCCTGTGAGCACTACCTGATTGCAA
>JAYKHY010000004.1:0-9542 GCA_035285025.1 Vampirovibrionales bacterium
TGGGGCGAAAGTAAAGCCCAAATTGCGTCCGTCATATCGTGACGTTCGTATGCAAAGCTCATAGTAAGTCTCCTCTCAAAACTTGCATGCATTATCACACAAACTATCTTGTGACGACACTATCTAAAACATCAAACCATCGCTCTCGCGCCCAGTTTTTCGGTAATTTTAAAATGCGTTTTAGCTACACGGCTCAATGCCGCCGCTCCGTGCAACCTTATATACTGCCGCCCGGCGTTCAAAACCGGATCGCCGGCACCCGGCGCTAGACGCACTCCGGCCAAATCGCTTAAGGCCGCCAGCGCCTCTAAAAACGCGGCGCGCGCTAAAACACTGGCCGCCGCCACCGCAGGAATCGATTCGGCTTTGGTCTGCTGATGTACCCGCATGCTCCGCCCCAACGGCTGTAGCTGTTTTTGAATCACACTTGCGTTGGCAAACTGGTCAATAATCACCAGCGTAGTTTGTTTAAACACTGGCGTTAGCCCCTGCAGGGCCTGGCGTACCTGCTGTTTTTTGAGCAACCGCTCTAGCGTAAGCGCATGGCTCCATGCCAGTAATGTGTTTAGGTTCTGGATGCGAGCATACAGCTGGTTGTAAACCTTGGGCATAAGCACCGTGACCTGCCAGGCAGCAGGCCCTAGCGTTTGCTTGAGCCATTCGGCCTGCTGCAGCACCTGCGCGTTACTGAGCAGCTTGCAATCCGCGATACCGCGTTGCTGGAGTGCCGCAAGCTGCTGCGACTCAAGTAAACAACTGGCAATCACCAACGGCCCAAAATAGTCGCCCTTACCGGATTCATCCTGACCAATAATGGCATCTGCCGACGGTAAAGCACTTGCCAATGCGTGCGGTTGCGCCAACCCCGTTTTATTTGCCCCCGTGTTATTTGCCCCAGGTTTGTTAGCCGAATAAAGCGCTGCACCGCCAGAGGGGCGAATGGAAGGCGCGCTAGACGCCAGATTAAGATGGGCCAGCATCGTTTGCAGGCCTTGCTCGGTTTGCGCCTCGAGCCATAACGTGCCGTTGGTATACTGCTTGGCACGGACCCACCCGTGTCGCACGGAGGCTCCATCAAGGCGGTACTCGCAATACTGTTCGGTTTTTTGTTGCCACTGCGAAACATCTGCCCACTGCTTAAGGCGCTCTAACGTTTGCCGCCGTAACGCCACGTTGGCAAGCTTGGTTTTAAAGTTCGTGGTCATGCTAGTCAACCGTGCCAGACAATTCAATAAAACAGCTAAATAAAACAGCGCAATTAAGCATTACAGGCTAAACTTGCCAATCCAGAAAACAGCGCATTTAAACCTAACGCATTTGCGCCCTTTAAAAAAGGGCATACCCCCTTTTCGGGTCACGGGGCAATTACTTAGATGTACTCAACATCGTAAACAGGATCCGCTCCTTAGTATGCTATTAAGGGAAGAAAATGATAGAAAACGCCCGAACGGCAGTCCTTTCCTTGGGGATTTCCCCTCGTGAGGGAGCTTGGTCGTCAGGCTTTACTTTTCAAGCATTCAGATCAAGCATTTGAACAGTAGCTTGGGCCCGCATGCCCGTATTGCAAGGCTAGAGGCAAAAAAGTCTTTGGCAAAAAGTTGAGTTGTAATTCGATTTAAAATATTCGCCAGTTTAAATATCTGCTAGAATAGCGGACATGAAAACGCTTTTCACCTCTCTGCCTGTTTTACCAGCGCTAGCCGCAAGCCTAAAACAGCCCCGTATTCTGCCTGATACCAACCCGGGCATAAACAATCTTTTTGCGGCAAGCCTGATTGCATTCACCTTAATCGTCGGCCCCGGCCCGTTCGCCAGCATGCCCGCGCACGCATATGGGCGCCTGCAATCGCTGGTGCAACAACAGCCACAGCTATTTATGCCCACGCGCTTTATTGCAGGCGAGCCAACGCCCTTGGTCCTCAAGGGCCCAGCGAATCAAGCCGTCACACTCGAAGTTGAAATTCCCAGACTGGGCATTATTCGCCAAAGCGGACAACTTGGCCCCAATGGCGCAGTAAAATTAACGGTTACAGTCCCTACTGACGCTACTGCTCAAACGCTCGAAGCCGTCGAGACCACTGAGACCGTGCATACGAGCGAAACTACAACATCATCAACTAACGACGTCACAATCTCGCAAGTCAAAACATCCGCCGTGACGACCGACGTTAAAACAAAAAAATCAGACGAAACCAGTCTCGTGGGCGAACAAGCCGTAATCCGCGCCTACCTGACCGAGTCTGGGCAAGCGTTTACGCTTATGGGCAGCAACGGCCAACCGGTCGCTAACAGTGCAATCCCTGTTGTCGAGGCAAAATCAAACGCCAAAGGGCTGCGTATTCTACCCGATATGCCCGGGCTCCCCGCTGGTTTACTACAACAACTCAGCACAGCCTCTCAGGCGCTCGAAAAACAAACCGAAGCCTCGGCACAATCCGAAAACCCTTCGGCAACACCTTCGGCTCAACCTTCTCTCTATGATGACGGCGTGATGCTGGGCAATCCGTTCGTTCAACGCGGCAATAACGCGATAGGACGCCCCTAAATGGCTTTTTACAGCATCACTATATCATCGACAGCAACACCGGCGAAAGACGCCGCAACGGCCCCAGAAAAAACAGGCCTGTTTGCCTGGCCCGCAACGTTTTACCTTAACGAGGCCGCCACAGCTCGAGCGTCAAAACAAACTGCGCTTGCGCCAACGCTAACAATCACCGCCGCGAACGAAGCCACGCCGCCGCTCTCTTGGACGCTGGCGCAACTCACGCACGCTGTTCCCGTCTCGCACCAGATTCGTCGAGTGGTCAGCGCTGATGGCTGGAGCTATAAAGGCCACTGGGAAGGCTATAGCCTGCAAAAACTACTAGAGGCACTGCCGGAATCGCACAAGCCCAGCGCGTCGGCGCAGTATATTCGTCAGCAAAACGCTTACGGGCAAGTCGAGTATTTGCCGTTAGCCGCAATTCGCGCTTGCGATGCGCTGCTCGTAAAATCCGAAGACGGCATGGCGCTCTCTGCCCTGTATGGCGGGCCGTTATGGCTAATGGTGTTTGATCGATACAGCTACAAAGGTCTTTGCGCCCTGCAAAGCCTTGCCTTTACCGAAACGCCCAAAGCCACTGATAAGCCCTTAAGCAGCACAATGGGCTACCCCGAAACCGGCTTATGGCAGCCCGGCAGTCGCGTTTATGCCATCGATTTAAAATCGTATAAAACGCTCGGGCCTGCCGGCCAGGAATGCAACGCGTTTTAGTGTTTTAACCTTAATGGTGCTCAAACCATCTTATTCAAACGTTAATTTGCGCTAACTTTACAGAAAGTAGCTGCGACTTGGATTACGCCATACAGCTTTTAATCCCGGTGTTTGGGGCGTTGGCCTTAGGCATTTGGCTGTCGCAAAACCACTGGATTTCGCCCGTATTGGTCCCTTTTTTACCCGTGCTAGGGCTCGCGCTGGGGATTGGCGTGGTTGCTAAAAAACTGCTGCTACAAACGCCTCCAAAAAAGATTCTTTCGCCAAAAAAATTCAAAAAAAAATTCGACGATCACCCTTCTGATCCATACGCCTTGTTGGGCAACGAAACAATTAACAGCGATAACGAAAACACTCCTAATGCCTGAATCAAATGCCTGATCGATTCGCCCTGCAAAAAACGCAACAACTGCTGCACAAAGCCTGGAAGGCTTTTGGGCTAAGCAGTTTATTGATTGCAGCACTTTTATGCGCATTTAACCCGGCTGCGGCTGGCTACTGGCTTGCGGGCTGCGGGCTGGGCGTTTTGTTCTGGCGACCACTGCAATTAGGGCTTATCGCGCCAAGCGCACACCTGCCCGGCAAGCTTCTCGGGTTTCAGTGGGGAGGCAGTTTACTTAGGATGGCAGGATTTGCGCTAGCCGTGGTGCTCATTGGCCATGGGCCAAACCTTGGCTGGGTAATCGCCGGGCTTATCAGCTTTCAGGTCGTACTCATCCTGCTTGCTGCCCTGGACGCCCTGCCCGAACGCTTTAAACCAGCCCGCACCAAGCCTGCGCTTGGCGAACAAAAAGCCGCAACCCCAGAATAAAAATCTGCCGCTAACCCCAGGGTTTTTAAGCTTTTACGCCTCAAATCCATTGATTAACCGGTGCGTCCCTGGCCCGCATCCTGCATAATTTGCTTATGAGCCTGTTGTCTGAAGCTGCAAACACCCTACAAACCGCCCAGGGCGCGGCCGGATTTGGCTTGGAAGCGCTCGGACAAATTACACGGGTTGTCGGACTCATGCTCGAATCCAATGGGCCAGCGCACGCCAAGCTGGGCGACGTGTGCGAGATTGAGACGGGCGAAGCGGCAGGGCTAACAGAACACATGCCGGCCAATAACAGCGGCTCGAAGAGCCTTGCCGAGGTCGTCGGATTTAAAGATGATCATTTACTCCTAATGCCCCTGGGCGAGCTGCCCGCCGTCAAGCCGGGCACGCATGTGAGGTGCGCGGGGAAGCCCTTTAAAATTCCGGTTGGCCCGGAACTGGCCGGACGCGTGCTAGACGGATTGGGCCAGCCGATTGACGGACGATTTCCGCTGAATCAGGCGCAAAAAAACAGCGTTACCGCCTTACCGCCGCACCCGTTAAACCGGCTTGACGTAACTGAACCTTTTTTTAGCGGCGTACGCGCAATAGATACCATGCTTACGCTGGGTAAAGGCCAGCGCGTCGGGATTTTTTCGGGCTCTGGCGTGGGTAAAAGCACCACACTGGGCATGATGGCGCGCAACAGCGAAGCTGATATCAACGTAATTGCGCTAATCGGCGAACGGGGCCGCGAGGTACGCGAATTTATTGACCAGTGCCTTGGGCCTGAAGGGCTCAAGCGCTCGGTGTTGATTGTCGCCACCTCGGAGCAGCCGGCCTTGCTTAAAATCAAGGCGGCACTGGTGGCCACCACCATTGCCGAATACTACCGCGACATGGGTAAAAACGTACTGTTAATGATGGATTCGCTAACACGGGTCGCCATGGCACTGCGCGAAGTAGGCTTGGCCACGGGCGAACCCCCTGCAATGCGTGGTTATACGCCCAGCATGTTTGCGTTTATGCCCAAACTCGTCGAACGCGCTGGCATGGCCGAAGTTGGCTCGATTACGGGGCTTTACACCGTGCTGGTGGAAGGCGATGATATGAACGAACCCGTGGCCGACACCGTACGCGGCCTGCTGGATGGGCACATTGTACTCAGCCGCGAGCTGGCCGATCAGAATCATTTTCCGGCGATTGACGTACCCGCCTCGATTAGCCGCGTGATGCATTTACTGGTAAGCCCCGAGCAGCGCCAGCAGGCGGGGCAGGTGCGCAACTGGATTGCCACGTACCGAAAATCCGAAGATTTAATTAACATTGGCGCATACGCGCCGGGCAGCAACCCAATGCTCGATAAAGCCGTGCAAATGCAGCCGCGAATTAACGCGTTTTTAAGGCAGCAGGTGCACGAACATAGCGCAGCCGACGAAGCTTTAGCCGCGCTCGCCACCTTGGCGCAAACAAGCTAGACTCAAGCAAAATATGCAAGGCCTTCGCAAAACCTTATAGACTGGCGATTCAAGTCCTTGGCGCGGGTTCGGGCTCAGAAACTGCAATCAGGTCAAACAGCCGGTGAATCGCGGCAAGCTTGCGTAAACATTCCCGGTACTCGTGCTGTGCATCTGAATCGGCGACAATGCCAGCCCCAGCATGATATTGAGCACGGTAACGCTTGAAAGCTTGGTTAGTGCTTGCGTTTGGCACAGGCGTTAAGAGCAAGCTACGAATTAAAATATTCAAGTCAAGCGCACCCGTTTGGGCACAAACATAGCCCAGACTACCCGTATAAAACCCTCTAGGCGCTGGCTCAACAGCATCCAACAGCTGAACCGTCCGGATTTTAGGGCAACCTGTAATCGTTGCCGCCGGAAACAGCGCCCGTATCACCGCCCACGGCGAAGCCTCTGGAAGTTTGTCGCCCAGCACGTGGCTCACCAAATGCGTCACATGGCTATAGCGTTCAAGCGTCATTAGCTGGCTAACACGCACGCTACCAGCCAGCGAAACCCGCCCCAAATCATTTCGCACCAAATCCACCAGCATCAAGTGCTCTGCCCGTTCTTTAGGATTTTCGCGCAGTAGCGCGCCAATCTGTTCGTCTGAAGTCTCGGCACCGGCGCGGCCACGCGTTCCTGCAATCGGGCGACTCTCTAATTGGCCCGAAGCCGTGCAAGCCACTAACCGCTCGGGCGAATTGCACACTAGCCAAGCCTCAGGCGTTTGCAAAAACGCCGAAAACGGCGACGGATTCTGCGCACACAGGGCATGGAACACATTGGCCATAGACTGGGCTTCGGGCATCGTCAAAACGCGCTCAAAACGCATCGATAAATTGGCCTGATACGTTTCGCCGCGCTCAATTGCCGCTTTAAGTGTTTCCACACCCGCAGCAAACGCCTCAGGGCTCAGGCTTGCAGTTTCTTGAGTTTCGCCGGTTTCTTTGCAGTCTTCAGATTTCGGGACAAACCCGCTTTGCGTCGGGCCTTTTAAACAAGCCAAAAACGCCGCCTGCCACTGTTGGCTGATCGTTTCGGACGTGGCCGCCGACGCGCAAATCACACGGAAATCGCCACTGGGCTTATGAATCACCAACCAAGCCTCAGGTTCAAAGCACAAGAGATCTGGCAAAGCGCGCTCATCGGATTGTAGCGAAGCTGGTAGTTGCGAAGCCGAGGTTACGCTACCGTGAAGCATTTCGGCTTTAGGCGCAAAAGCGTTATCCATAAACCGGGCGGCCTCGTAGCCCAGGTAAAGCATTAGCCCTCCCCGAACCGGGCTACCCGCAAAGGGCTCTTCAGTCCATTCAGACAACAAATTTGCAAGTACACAACGCTGCCTGAGCCTTTCTAGCAACGCCCAAATAGGCTGAGCGCAGGGCTCCCAAACTTGCTGTAAATCATTGTAGTGTTGCTTGCCACGGGCGTTAACGCGTACCCCCTGCCTGATACCAAGGGCGACCAGCGCCCACTGGTTAACCTCCGAAGACGCGCAATAGGCGGCGTTCAGCAGTGCGCAGTACGGCCAAAACGCTTGCCACTTGGGTAGGCACAGGGCAAGTGCATCGTCAACTTGCGCGTGAGCAGCACCGCCAAGGGCTTGGGGTGCGTGAATTTCTTTTTCTGGCATAATATCCGGTATGACTGACGGCTCGCTGTATCGCATTAGCGGTGACGATAAACCTTACACGCAATCGGTTGCGCAGCGCATTGCCGATCGCATGGATTATTATGGCATTCCTGCGGTTGCATTTCAGGTTGGGCTAACCGGAACCGTCTACTTACTAACGGGCACCCGCGCGCTGGAATATCAGGCAATCCGAGAAACACAGCCCGGGCTTGCACTAGAGCAATACCACAAACAACTGGCCGAAGGCCCAGCCTTCGAGATTCAGGCCAATAAACCCGCCCACTTACAAGTCGTGTAGCCCACATACTTAAGCCGGAGGCGGCTTGACTCACAACAGATGCGCAAGCCAGCAAGCGCCACGAAGCGCGGCACACGGCTTGGTTTTTGAGTGACGTGCACTGTAGCATTTTAGGCTTTTTAAAAGCCTAGCCGTTGACCCGCCGCAGCGTTTGCGAGACGCTTAAAGATCATAAACAGGCCGCTCGGCATGCGTGCCCAAACCATCGGCTGTTTTTTGCGCTTACCGGATTTAAACCCAAGTTTAAACAGGATGACCCCTCTTATGAAAGTAGATGTCGAAAAAAACACATCAGGTGCTGCTGTCATTACCCTCGAACTGCCCGCAGATCTCGCCTCTCAGGAATACCACAAAGCGTGCCGCCGACTAAGCCAACGCCTGAATGTGCCCGGTTTTCGTCGCGGTAAAGTACCCCGCAACATCGTCGAAAAAACAATTGGCGTAGAACGCATTAAGCAAGAAGCCCTAGACCGTGTATTGCCAAACCTGTTGGCTGGCGCAATCAGCGAAAATCGTTTGGAGCCAATCAGCTCTCCTGCCGTAGAATCCTACACGTTTGACCTTGAGCAGGGCATTACCGTTAAAGCGCTGGTTGAACTTCGGCCAGAGGTAAAATTACCCGCGCTCGATTTTGAAGTGACCGCCGAAAAATTCGTTGCCCCCGAAGACACCCTGGATTCGGCTTTAAAAGAAATTCTAGAGCGTTTAACAACACTTGAACCTGTCATCGATCGTCCCACGCAAGCCGATGACATTGTCAGCATTGACTTTGCCGGCACCGTTGATGGCGCCCCAATCAAAGGCGGTGCAACCAAGAATTACCGCCTAGACTTAAAAGACAACCATTTTATTGATGGCTTTGCCGAGCAAGTTGTGGGCCATACGCTGGGCGAAGAATTTACGATTGAAGTGCCCTTCCCCGAGGATTACCACGACACCACACTCGCCGGAAAACAAGCCAGCTTCAAAATTAAAATCAACGAGATTAACCGCCGTATTACGCCTGAGCTAAACGACGAAACCGCAAAGAAACTGGGCGATTTTTCTGGCAAAGACGCCTTGATTGAATCATTAAAAGCAGGTATCGAGGCGCAAACCGAGCAAAAAAACCGTCAACAGGCAGAACTTGCTCTGGTCGAAAAACTCGTCAGCTTGTCCGAAGTAGACGTGCCGGATTCGATGGCGCAACGCGAAACCAAGCTGCTAATGGACAGCATGCGCCAGCAAATGAGCCGTCAAGGCGGTGCCTGGGAAGCCTACATTGAGGCCCAAGGCGGCCAGGAATCCGCTTGGGCAGCCTGCCGCGTAGAAGCCGAAAAACGCCTAAAAACCACGCTGGTGTTTGGCACCCTGGCGAAAGAACTTGAACTGCGCGTAGCCGACAATGAGTTTTTTGAGGCCGTGCAAGAACTGGCCGCAATGCGTCGCGTCGATGAAAAAACCCTGATGCGCCAACTGGCCAACAATCCCAGCGCCGTGCAAGGCATCAACGATCAGATTTTGGCGCAAAAAGTGCTGAACACGGTAATGGAAAAAGTAAAAGTCACCTGGACGGAGCCCTCTGTAAAGCCCATGGCTGAGGCCGATGCTAAAGCGCCGGTGCCCACGGCCGTTACGGGCGATGCCCCTGAGGATTTTGAACCTCAAGCCGAGTAAATCCTTTGCTTTAAAAAACAGTTAAAGCACTAAAACTGCCATGCCTGTTTTTATGCAGTCAAAGGGCATGGCTGTTTTAATTTGAGAGAGATGCGACTGTGAGTATAGAGGCTAAAATCATGCGAGCAGCATGTTGGGCTGTGCCACTAAAATGGCCCATTAAGGAAAGATGTCATTGCGTTGTTCAAAGGTCGCTTAGGAGGTTTGGGCAAGGCTGTTGGGACGGTTGATATTCATAAGTATATAAATGGCTTAAAAGATACATTGACTCGCCATCAAATGACTAACTGATCAGAGCAGGTATGTTATCTGGTTTGAACAAAACGGCAGTATGAATGAGTCTTTCAAAGAGGTTGAGATGTCGTCGGTTAAACCGCCAACAGAATTCGGCCAGATAGCGCGCC
>JAYKHY010000005.1:0-10298 GCA_035285025.1 Vampirovibrionales bacterium
CTATACATATTTGCTGCCAGATATTGCCTATCACCTGGATAAATTCCGCCGCTCCCGCTTGCCCTCTGGCGCGCCCTACTCGCAAATCGTCAACATTTGGGGCGCCGATCATCACGGCTACGTTGCACGAATGCGCGCCGCGTTAATCGCATTGGGTATTTTAGCCTCCCCAGAAACGTCCACAGAACCATCTACTGAAACGCCGCGCTTTGAGGTGTTATTAGGCCAGTTGGTCAGCTTAAAAATAGATGGCGAAAGCACGCGGATGGGCAAGCGCAAAAAAATGCTCACCTTGCAGGATTTGGTTGACACCGTGGGCACAGATGCCACCCGTTACTGGATGGTAATGCGCAGCGCAGATAGCCAGCTGGAATTTGACGTCGCACTGGCCACCAAACAAAGCGATGATAACCCCGTGTTTTACGCGCAATATGCGCACGCGCGCTGTTGCGGTATTTTACGTGCCGCCACCCAACCCAGCATCAACATTGCCACGCAAACCGAAACCAAGCCTCAAGTAAAGCCCGAGGTATTTGAGACGTATTTAAGCACTTTAACGCCCGAAAAACTGGTGAGCAATCTGTTTGCGCCGCTCACGCCGCCCAAAACAATAAACGCAGTAGAAGCAGCCAGCACGGACGAAGCTCAAAACGCGACAACAACGCAGCAGGCAAATCAAGCAACAGAGGCCACCCAAAAAGTCTTACGGCAATTGGTGTTAAAACTAGACGCCTTGGATGACTGCCTGAGCAGTGCCGCCGAAACGATGGCCCCGCACCACGTGCCGCAGTATATTAGCCAGCTGGCGAGTAACTTCCACGGGTTTTATGCACACTGCCGTGTGTTAACCGATGAAGCAGACGTGACGCTTGCGCGGTTAGCACTGGTTACGCTGGTGGCCCGTGTACTCGCGCGCGCACTCGATGTGATTGGCGTCCACGCCCCAGAGCGCATGTAAACGAGATGCATCAAGCGACGCTATACGGCATCCAGCATCGCATCGAGCCCTATCGTCAGGCCTGCTGGGGTTTCTGGGCGCATAAGCCAACGCGCCGAAAGCAGCACGCCGGGCATAAAACTCTGGCGGTTCAAACTATCGTGACGAATCGTGAGCGTTTGACCCAACCCGCCAAAAATGACCTCTTGGTGCGCAACCAGGCCTGGCAACCGAACGCTATGAATCGGAACGCCCGCTTGCGGCGCTGCAGCAAGAGACGTATTGTCTGAGATTTCGTTGGTGCGCATCGGGACAACACCGCCTCGGCAGCCATTTAACGTTTCAAATCTCGGCGATGTTGCGTTAAATGCAGCCGGATTGGCATTCAATTTTGACGCTATCATTTTTGACGCTATCATTCGATTAGCAGTCAGCAGGGCCGTGCCGCTGGGCGCATCCTGCTTGCCCGTGTGGTGGTATTCAATAATTTCTGCGTGGTCTAAATAACGACTTGCCGTTGCGGCAAATTGCATCATTAAAACCGCGCCAATACTAAAATTCGGAATCAGTGCACCAGGCAGCTTGCGCGCTTTTAGGGCGGCATCCAATGCCGCCTGCTCATCTGCCGTCATGCCGGTTGCACCAATTAAAGGCCTAACGCCCACTTCAACCGCCAGCATCGCGTGCTTAAAAACAGTATCGGGCCCAGTCAGTTCTAGTAACACATCGGTTTGGGTTTGGGCCAGCACCGCCTTAAGCTCGTCCTGAATAACAAGCGATTGCGTGTCTGGCGTTTTGGATGCTTTTAGCGTCGCCAGATCTGCAAGCGGTTGCCCTGCCGCACGGCGAGAGACCGCCCCCGAAAGCTTAAACGCAGGCAGTTTCGGCGCGTTGACGCTTTCAGGCACTGTTAAAGCCTCTAGGGCCGCGCGCCCCATGTGGCCCGTTACGCCCGCAATAGCAATGTTGATGGTTGTGTTATGGCTGGCATCCGCGACCGAAGACATACGCTAATCCCCAAAATGATTCGTTATTTCGTTTAAATCAATAATGCAAATCAACGTTAATTAAGGTTCCTTCGGCGTCTAAAGAATAGCAAAACGCCATCAGGATGAGTCGTTGCATGATTTACCATAAACGCTGACGCGGCCATTATGCCATAAAGCGCATCTTAAAACTTGCAAACACTGGCGCAAAACACTCAGGTATCACTTTACCCCGCTAATCCGTCAGTCCATTACCCAGCAGGCTGCGATTTAAGCGTTTCTTTAAATCGGGCGCGCTTCACCAAGCCGCCTTCAACATCGGTGAGCGGATGCACCACAATAAACGCATCCGGATCAATCGCGCGCGTGACCGATTTGACCTCTCCCACGTTCATTTTAGTCAGCACGCAATACAAAATATCGCACTCTTTCGCCTGCGCGCCCAACAACCCCTTGTAGCGCGTAATCGAGAGCTGAAGCCCTCGCAAAAGCGCCTGCTGCACGGCAGCCTGTCGTTCAGAAATAATGGTAACGGCCATGTATTCTTCCATGCCATACACCAGAAAATTCACCGCGCGCGAGGCTGCAATATAGGTTAAAACCGAGTACAACGCGGGCTCTATCCCCAAGAAAAACGCGGCTGCCGAAAAAATCAACGTATTAATGCCTAAAATCACATCGCCAACCGTCAGCCAATGACTCATGCGACTAATCACAATCGCCGCAACCTCGATGCCGCCCAACACGCCGCCGCCGCGAATGGTTAGCCCAATACCGGTGCCAATTAAAAAGCCGCCAAACACAGCGCTTAAAAGTTTATCCTGCGTGATGATTGGAAACGGCAGCCAGGCGAGCGATAACGACAGCGTAAGAATGGCCAGACAACTTTTAAGCGTAAACTTTAGGCCAAATTGACGGTACGCCAGTAGCAAAAACGGCAAATTGACCAACGGAATCCAGAACGGTAACGAAACCTGCGTAATATCGCTCAGCAGCATCGAGATGCCCATCGCACCGCCATCGATAAACTGACTGGGCATTAAAAGCGCTTTAATCCCGAAGGCCGCAAGCACCACACCAAAAATAATCTGCGCTAAATCTAGGCTTAATTTGAACCACGGGGCATGCCAAAACGCGAGCGCCTTAAACGACACCAACGATTGAAACGACATTTATCTTTAAAAGCCTAAACAAAACGCGGCTACGGGTCGCAAGATTTTTCAGTTTGCACCTTTGAGCAGTGTACACGCTTGTCGCCATCGCCTCCAGCGCTTTTAACTCTGCAAGATAATCTTGTCAGGGCTTACGCATCTCTAGCTTGTCTCTGGAAACCAACCCTGCAAGGTTAAGCTCTATAAGATGCCTTAGCGCGAACAAGCCTCGCGTGGGCAGAGAGTAGTGACCCGTCAAAAAGCAACGTGTTGTCGCAGTTGTCGCTTTGGTTTTAAGATACGCTGCCATAAAAATCTACTCAAAAGCTGATTTAGGTCAGCCTATTTGCCCTATTTTGCTATATTCTTTAAGTATGTCCACCTTACCGATTTCTGTCAGCCCCATTACGCCCGATGCGACACTCAGCGCTGAATTGCTTGAGACCCTTAAAGCGTTGAATTTGCGCGAAAGCGAATACCACAAAATTTGCCAGCATTTAAAGCGCGAGCCAAACAAGCCAGAGTTGTACATGTTCAGCGCACTGTGGAGCGAGCATTGTTCGTATAAACACACCAAGCCGCTACTTAAAAAATTGCCCACGCAAGGCCCCATGGTCGTGCTGGGCCCTGGCGAAAACGCAGGGATTGTGCAAATCGGCCCGCATCAAGTGGCATTTAAAGTCGAAAGCCATAACCACCCCACTGCAATCGAGCCCTACCAAGGCGCGGCAACGGGCGTGGGTGGCATTCTGCGCGATATTATTACGCTTAACGCGCGGCCCGTTGCGCTGCTTAACGCCCTGCGTTTTGGCACCAGCGACCCCGAACCTACCCCGCAAGCGTACCCCAACGCAACGCAACGTGCTCGTAACGCGTACCTGCTTAAAGGCGCAGTGGCTGGCATTGCAGATTACGGCAATTGCATGGGGATTCCGACACTTGCCGGCGATACGTTTTTAGCGCCCTGGTACACCGAAAATCCGCTTGTAAACGCAATGGCGCTGGGCGTGCTGGCTGGCCCAATCATGCCTTCAGGTATTTCTCGAGAAGATTGCGCGCCGCTGCACGCCGCAGGCATTAATCCGCTGGTGGTTTATGCGGGTGCGCCGACCGGGCGCGATGGCCTGGGCGGTGCCGCGTTTGCCAGCCGTGCACTCGAAACCGAAAAAGCAAACGACGATCGCCCTGCGGTACAAGTGGGCGACCCGTTTATGGGCAAACGTTTACTGGAATCCTGCCTGGAAGCGTTTGCGTTAAAAGTGAACGATAAAAAAGCCGTGCTTGCCGCGCAAGATATGGGCGCAGCAGGGTTGGCTTGTGCGCTGGCCGAAATGAGCGACAAAGCAGGCCTGGGCATGCGTCTGGATTTGGATAAAGTGCCCATCCGACAATCCGGGCTGGAGCCGCACGAATTTTTACTGAGCGAGACCCAGGAGCGTATGCTACTGGTGGTCGCACCCGATAAACTGGACGCGCTGCTTGCCGTGTTTAAACGCCACGAAGTACCAGCCTGCGTCATTGGCGAAGTCACGCAAGAGCCCTTGGCCAAAGCCTATTTTAAAAATCAATGCGTCGTTAACCTGCCGCCTGCCTTGCTCACCAGCCTAGCCCCGGTGTATCCGCCCGCCAACAAACCTGATGAGCCCGAGCGCCTGAAGCAGCGCCGCGAACGCCAAGCGCTAGAGGCCCTGCAAGACTTGCCCGCGCTGGCTGATTTAACCCCCGAGGTGATAACCCCCGTTTTAAACGCGCTGCTGGATTCCTCAAACCTGCGCATGCGAGACGATGTTTGGGGGCATTACGACCGCCACGTGGGCAACCGAACCTTGCAAGCCTGCGAGCACGGCGGCGCGGGCGTGCTGGCGCTAGAAGCACCCGAGCACGGCGATTGGTCAAAAACGCATCGCGTTGCCACGTGCCTTGAAGGCAACCCGCGACACGTTGCGCTTGAGCCATTTACCGGCACAAAAGGGATTGTCGCGTTTTGCGCCCGCAAACTTGCCACCACAGGTGCCACACCCATTGCGGTAACCAACAATTTAAACTTTGGCGACCCAGAAGCCCCCGAAACCGAATACCAGCTTGGCTACAGCGTCGAGGGGATTAAACAGGCCTGCGAAGTTTTAAAAACCCCTGTTACCGGTGGTAACGTAAGCCTGTATAACGTCCACGGCGGCCGACCCATTGAACCGAGCCCAACGATTGGCATGGTGGGTCATATCGCGCCCGGCGTGCCGCTGATACCCGCACGAGTCAATCCGGCTGAAGCGGCAAGCAAGCTTAAAATCGCCTTGCTCGGCCGATTTAAGCCAAGCCTGGGCGGCAGCGAATACCAATGGCTCAAAACAGGCGAGTTTTACGGCGCTCCGCCTAGCGTGGCCCTTGCCGACGAAGCACGCCTTTCTCTGGTTATTTTGCCGGCGCTCGCGCAGGCCGGCTTGATTCAGGCGGCGCGCTCACTGAGCCTGGGCGGACTCTGGGTGGGTTTACACAAATTTCTAGGCGCAATGCCTTTATCCAACACGCTCGAGCGCCCACAGTATGGTGGAAAATTCAATCTGGCTGCGTTATTGCCACAAGCCAAACACCGCACCGACGTGCTGTTGTTTGGAGAATCGCACGGCAGCGTGCTGATTGCTTACCATGAGTCTGACGAGCCCGCCATTAATGCAATCCTCGAGCGGCATTTGCCCTCAGTCGGCACCGTCAGCGAGCTGCGGCTGACCCCGCTGGGCGGGGTTTTACCGAACGCCCCACTTACGCTAGATGCCGACACCATGCCCGTTTAACCCAGGCCAAGGCAACCAGCGTTTTGCAGCTTGTGCAGCCAAAGTTTTACTGTCAGGGTTATCTGCCACGAGATTTTGTTTACAAAAACCGGGTAGTGCGTCAGTTTGGCTCGGGGAGGGAGCGCCCCTCGCTTCAGTGATGGTTGAATCCACAAAATAGACCCGCCAACAAAAGCAGGTTAGCTTTTGCGCGCCGTCGTCAATCGCGCCGCAAATAATGTAATAGTGGGATAGTGCGCTGTACAAACAATTGCTCAGTTTTTCAAACTTGAGCAATTTTTGAAATCAGTGTGTTTTTATATCAGAAAGATATACTTTTTATATTTTCCTTCCGCTTGCAAACTAACCCGCATTCAGCAAGATGCGCTCCCGCCTGGTAAGTTATGGGCAAACTCTATCAGGGGCAATTCTGGGGGCGAAATCAACAATAAAATCAAGGGCGAAGACGCTTATGCCACCGCTTACAAGATTATATTCCAGGGCTGCACGACAGACCGTAGGCTTAACGCCATTCTCTGAAGCCAAAGTAACCGCTCTGAAGCGTCAAACCTTGGATTGGCAAGGGCAAAACACCGTTGAATCGCCCGATAACACAATCTTTAACCTTAATAAGACTTTCGGCACGCTGAACGCCCAGGATGGCGATGATGTGTTGAGCGTGTTTGCGCGCGAATCGACCGTTAAAGTTCTTGGTGGTAACGGTAACGATACCCTGAACGCGACAGTTAAAAACGCGTTTTACACAGCCGACACGCAATCGGGCGATAACAACAGCACCGTTAAAGCGCAGGATAGCACCGTTTTTTTAACCGAAAGCGGCCAAAAAAACACGCTAAAAGTCACGCTCAAACATAGTGCTTTAAACGTTCAGGACAACGCTAAAACACAAACCATGGCCCTTCAAGCTTCAAACAGCAGCGTCGAGATAACGTCATCGGGCGAGCAAGCCAGTGTGCAAGGCCGTTTTAAAAACAGTTTTGGCCGCTGGCAAGGCGATAACGGTACGCATGCGCTAGACGCGCAACTGATCGATAGTCAACTGGAGGTCATGCTCGGCAGTGCCTCCGATTCAGTCGCCATTAGCGGGCGGCGCAGTAGCGCCGATATTGACTCTGGTGGGGGCGATGACACGATAAAGTTTTCTGGCAAGCGCGTTTACGGCAAACTACAAGCCGGAGACGGCGATGACACCCTATGGGTGGCGGCACAAAATAGCACGCTCGAACTTTGGGGCGGTGCCGGTTCCGATACATTGATGCTGGAAGGCCGCGCCGAGGATTGGACGATTAGCGCAGGCCCCGAGCAGGACGTGCATTACCGGAACGCCAGCACTCAAACGCTGGTGATCTTAAAAGACGCACCGGAGCGAATCCGGTATACCCAAGTCAGTTAATCAAGGCAATTATCCTGCGCGGCGCGGTACAGCACCGGCAAAATGGCTAAACGCTTAAGGCTTTAAGCTGCGCTAGCACTTGCTGCAACGCTTGCGCCCTATGGCTATACACATGCTTAACCGCTGGCGGCAGCTCGGCTACGGTTTTATGCGCATAAGCTGGCTGATTGCCGGGTAGCTGCTTTGGGATACAGATAGGGTCATAACCGAACCCCGCCTGCCCACGGGGCAAATTATCCGAGGCAATAACTGTTAGCGGCCACTTGGCTTGTGCCTGTATAAGGCGTTGAGACGCCGGGTGCCAAAGCACCATTGCGGTAACAAATGCGGCATCGCGATGTGAATGCTTAGCCATCAGCGTCAAAATCGCGCGGTTGCGGTCGGGCTGAGACACGGGGATTTGCGCCCCAAGCTCCTGATACAGCGGCTCATCCAGAATTTCTGCACGGCGTGCGTTCGTAAGCCACCGGTTAGAATGTAACCCCGGAAAGGGATTGAGCCCGTATAGCCCCGCAAGCGCCTCGACTTCAAAGCCGGTGTCTTCGGCCAGTATCCAGCCATCAGGCTGATTAGGCGGTACCGCTTTGGCCTTCAGCAAGGCGTTTTCCGCAAAGTCAGCACCGGATTCGTCAACGTCTGGCATGGATTCTGCCGGCGACAGCGATGCCACTTGCAACAGCGCATCCTCCGCTGCTAGCACAGCGAAACTCGCGCGCAGTTCTGCCAGTTTATGCGCGTTAGTGGTGGCAATTGTGATGTGGCATTCAGAGAAGGGCATTATGCCTCCTTTTGTACCAAAAACGCGCGATGCGTGTGGCGGTAAGCGTAAAACGGCTCGGGCAGCACGATTGATTTATAGCTGATGCGCTTGGTTGCATTATTTTGCGCATTTTTCTGTAATTCGGCTTGTGTATTTTGTAATAACTCGGCTTGCGCATTTTTTAGAAGCTCGACTTGCGCATTTTTTAGAAGCTCGGCTTGCGCCTCGGCCTCCCAATCACCTTGATTGACGATAAACAGAAGGCCACCGGGCTTCAGGAGCCCCAGTACGTGCTGCAAAAGCGCCTGCGGTTTAAAACACTGGTCTGGCAACCCCCAGGCAACCAACGGTGCGGGTACTACAAACGGAAAAAACCAGCTAATACCATCAAACGGCTCTGTCAGCGCGCAAACATCGCCTGCGATATAATGGGCGGGGGCAAATTCGGCCATGGCCTTCGCGTGGGTTTGCGCGTAATCCCACCGGCAATACCCATCGGCATAACGGCGATACGCATCCAGCTCAACGCCTGTAATCGCCTTAGGAGCAAGCACGCGCGTCAGCGCCTGCCCGTAATCCCAATTTTTAGCGCCCACATCCAGCCATACAGGCTGCACAGGGATTTCGGTTTGGCTTACTGCACGCACCATGGCTTGCAAATACGCCGCGTAGGTCATCGTGATTTGCGCGCGCGTCAGCGTCATCAGGCTCAAGGGTTCGCTTAAGCCATAAGTTTCGGCCAGAGCCTTTGCCTGCGGGGTATTATCAAGCCAATCCTGGACTTGCTTAGGCTCTGCCGGCGGGAGATAAGGCGGTTTGTTGGCGGATTGCCTCAGTAGTTTATCGCCTGCGCGTTGCCGCCGAACAAAACTAAGCCACCGAAGGGGCTGAGACAGCTTTTGATGGATAAATTCTGCAACCATGGGCGTGATTAACACCAAAAGCTGACTTGCAATAACGCAAAGAGCCTTGCAACCTATGGCCCTTTTGTCCTGAGTCTAACCGAAGCGCGCCGAAACGAACAAACCAGTTAAAAATTGCCTTGTCCCAGGGTCCGTTTGGCCTAGTTAAAGATTATAGAGAAAGCCAACTGCCCATTAGCAGGTAAAACACGGCTAACCCTGTTACTGACTCAATACCTGAAGCAGTTGCGTTAAATAGCTTTACACGTAAAAAACACGCTCAAAAAACGCTAAAAAACACCAAAAAAACGTTGTTTTTGATGCGCTTTTAACGTGTTTTTATCGCAAAAAACAGCACAGGTAAGAATTATCTACGCCAGGTCGCCCAAAATTGCATCGACCGAAGTGTTTGCGTGCGGCTTGCTCATAAAAGGCTTGCTAATAGCTTGCCAATTGGGCAACCAACCCCAAACGCTAAGCAGCACCCCGGCAAGCGCACACAACATCACGCGCTCTGGCCAGCTGACCTTGGTGTGCTTCATTAATTTTAAATACGCCTTCAGACTGTTGAGCATCCGTACCATAACCAAAACTCTCTCTTACTGGTCGCTTATTCAAACCTGTTACAGATTAAGCAGTCAAAATATAGCCGAGCACTTGTAGCAAGCTAACTTGCAAGGCCCGCTACACGCGCGCGCATCTTCTTAAGCAAAACTTCATCTGAGTAGATTGTCTTAAATTCCCACGAGACTGGTATCCTGTTATCAGTGGATTTTAATCAGTGGTTCAGTGTCCTCGCCGGAATCAAGGCCAAGCTTCGTCGCCATTGGGGCGCGGGGCTGCTATTGCTGCTTGGCGCGCTAACCCTTGCCACTTTAAGCCTGGAATGGATGTTAAACCGGCTTATCACTGAGTTGGACGTGCCCAAGCAGGCCTCGGCGCACATTGCCGCCATGGCCACGTTTCCGGTGTCCGTCAAGCGAATACGGGTGCAGCTTAGCCCGCTGCCCACGTTGCATTTATACGGTTTAAAAGCCGCATCGGATGCATTTACGCTTGATTTACGCCATGCTGCAGGCCAGTTGAATATTCCAGCACTCTTTAACCGTCAATTAAAGCTTAATACGCTTTTGGCAGAGGGCCTGACGCTTGCGGTGCCATACCAGAAACCTACGGTGCCACCCGTCTCCGCTTGCGACGTAATACAGGAGAACCTGCCGCAATTAGGGGGATTATCGGGGATTGACCTGACCGTTAAAGCGTTTGAAACCCGCTTTGAGCCAGAGGCGGGACGTTGGTGGTTTTTAAACGGCGACACGCTCGCGATTAAGGGATTCCCCGGATTTGAAAATAAAACTGATAGCACGATTAAACTTACCC
>JAYKHY010000006.1:0-87473 GCA_035285025.1 Vampirovibrionales bacterium
AACGCATCGTGCGGTACAAGACCAAGAATGTAGTCTTTGTCGCGGCAAAGCGTCGTCCAGTCTGGCAAGGTGTTCTCGGGTATCGTGTTTTCTGATGGCTGGCTATACTGCGGCACGTGCGGATCGTAGACGGTGACCTCGCAACCGGCAGCTTGCAGGTGGGCGATAATTTTGAGCGCAGGGCTTTCCCGGCAATCGCCAATGTTGGGTTTGTATGCTGCGCCCAGCGCCAGAATACGAACCGGGCTCTGCGTGTTTTGTCTTAAGTGTTCAAGATCGGCAAGCACTTTTTGGCTCCAGTAAGCGGGCATTGCATCGTTAATGGCGCGCGCCGTCTGGATAAGAGGCGTTTTGTCCGGGGCCAGTTCGGCAAAAAACCATGGGTCTACGGCGATGCAATGCCCGCCCACCCCAATGCCGGGGCTGAGCAAATTGACCCTGGGGTGCGCGTTCATCAGCGCTCGCGCGGCTTGAATCTCGATGCCCAAATGCTCGGCAACCAGCGAAAGCTCGTTTGCAAGCGCAATATTAACATCGCGGTAAGTGTTTTCGGCCAGTTTGCAAAATTCGGCGGTGGTTTCGTCCGTCGTTAAAACCTGAGCCTCAATGACGCGCTCAAACAGCGCTTTGGCACGTTCGGCGGCCTGGGGCGTATAACCTCCAACAATCCGCTGGTTATGGATCAGTTCGTGGCAAATGTTGCCTGGCAGCACGCGCTCGGGGCAAATGGCCACATCAAAATCGACGCCGGCTTTTAAACCAGAATTTTCCAGAGTGGGCACCAGCACGTTACGCGTGGTGCCGGGCGGTACGGTTGATTCCAGAATCACGAGCGCGCCCTTTGGCATCACCCGCGCGATGGATGCTGCCGCCTGCGTGACTGCGGTTAAATCGCACTGCTTTGTTTTTGCGTCTACAGGCGTGGGCACGGCAATGATATAGGTCTGGGCTGGTGCTGGGGCCGCCTTGAACTCAAACTGGCTCGATGCTGACGCGGGGGCGTTTTGCCAGGCGTGCCACCATGCGTAAAGCTCCGGGTAGGGGCATCCAGCGCTACAGCGCGCCAAATGTTCCGCGTTTACGTCTACGCCAAGAACGTTGAACCCAGTTTTTGCAAATAGCAGCGCCGTCGGGTAACCCACGTAGCCCAGCCCAAGCACGCAAATATCGTGCACGGGTGTGGCCAGAGCGGTGTCATTGGCGTTGGCAGGGCTAAGTTGCTGCGATTGCGGTGAGTTAGGCGTGAATGGCATGTTGAGCCTGAGTTGAAACGGGTTAGAAACTTAAAAATACACTACTTATTATAATAAGTTGCGCTAAACCGGCACATTGTTCTGCTTTTAAAGCGCCAGGCGTTATGGGCTCTGGAATTTAGGCAAACGTTCGGCCCCAGACAAGGCTTGTTTATTGGGTTAATTAAACGTCCTGCCCCGTGCTTTTAGAGGTACGTTAACCCACTATATATAGAAGGCTAAGTTTTCTAAATATAGAAGTCTAAATTTTACAGAGCGTAAGGGTGATATTTTTTCTAATAAAAGTCTTGCTTAACGGCGCGTTGCGTTTAAACGCGAAAGTTGAAAAACAAGCTGAAAAAAGGCTTAAAACTACAAAAATAACAGTAATTACCCTTTAAAATGAGGCGTTTTGCTAAATTAAATGGCTTATTATGGCTGCAATGGGGGCATAGACGCTTGCGTTTTACTGAAACGGCTGTATAATCGGGCGTAGTCACCGTTCATAGGAGGTTTTGACCGTGAACAAAGAAGAACTCGTACAAGAGGTTGCCAAGAAAACCAAGGCATCCCAGAAACAAGTCTCCGAGATCATTTCGACCGCCATCGAGACCATTGAAAAAGCGGTTTCTAAAGGCAAAAAAGTGACTTTGGTTGGCTTTGGTACCTTTGAGCCCCGCAAGCGCAAGCCGCGTAAAGGCCGCAACCCGCAAACCGGTAAAGAGCTCAGCATTCCCGCGAAAACCGTTCCTGCGTTCTCTGCGGGTAAAAAATTCAAAGATCTGGTTTCGGGCTCCAAAAAGTAAGCCGAACAGGATTTACGTAAAAAAATATCAAGCCCCAAGGCACTTGGGGCTTTTTTTTATCGTCCTGCGTATGTGTTTAGCCCTTAACGGCGCTGCTCAAGCCGCGGCATGCCGGATGCGTTTACAGCGCCTTGCGACTTTTTAGGCAAGTAATAGTGCATGCGAGTTAGCGTTCGGCGGTAGAGAGAACAAAAATTCTAGTAACAGAGGCCGTCAGGCCAACCAAAAGTTATGATTTGCGCTTAAAAACAGGTTAGGGTTGGTTAACGTCTGCGTTTGCGCGCGGTACGATAGTGCTTGCCCGACGTCGAGCGATGATGCGCTTGGCTTTTTAGGTTTAATTTTTTTTGGTTTTTTGTTGCGTTTGCTTTTTTCCTCTGTGGAAAGAATTTTTTGGAGCCGTGCCCCGCATGAAACTCTCGTTTAACTGGTTAAGTGATTATGTCGATCTAGATGGCTTATCGCCGCAAACGGTGGCCGAGCGTTTAACGGCTGCGGGCCTTGAGGTTGAAGGCGTAGACGATGCACCTCTGGCGTTTGAGGGCGTGATTCTGGCCAAGGTGTTGGCCACGCGTCAGCACCCTAATGCAGATCGGCTGAAGTTGGTTGATGTTGCGTTATCGCCTAAGGCCCTAAACGCGCAGCAAAAAATATCTGATGCGCAGCAAAAATTGCCCGAAGCGCAAGACACACCTGAAGCTGACGCGCAGTGCATTAAAACCGTTGTGTGCGGCGCGCCTAACGTGGCCGAAGGCATGCGCATTGCGTTTGCGCCCACCGGCGCGCGGGTGTTTTCGCCTAAAACGGGCGAGGCGTTTGAACTGACGCCGGTGAGTATTCGTGGCGTGGCCTCGGAAGGGATGATTTGTTCGCTCGATGAGCTGGGATTGGCCGAGGTGTTTCCGCAGCCCGAAGGCGGCATTTGGAATCTGACGCCGCTTACGCAGGATGCGCAACTGGGCGAGCCACTGGCGCATGTGCTTGAAATCGCTCCAGATGCAGTTTTGCATACAGCGCCAACGGCAAACCGTGGCGATTGGATGAGCGTGATGGGCATTGCGCAAGAGGTTAGCGCCTTGTTTGAGCGTCCGCTGACCATGCCGGATTGGCCTTCGGCGCAGGCGCTCAACCGGACCGATGCCCTGAAAATTATTCTCGAGAATAACGCAACAGCCGGCGGGCCGTCGGAATCTATCGATTGCCTGGCTTACAGCGGATTGCAGGTAACGCACGTGCATATTGCGCCGTCTCCCCCGTGGCTGGCGCGTCGGTTGCTTTTGGCCGGGATTCGCCCAATAAATAACGTGGTAGATGTGACCAATTACGTGCTGCTTGAACTGGGCCAACCGCTGCACGCGTTTGATTTAACCAAATTGGGCGCATCAGGCGCGCTTGGTGTCCGTAATGCGCGTACGGGCGAATTTTTAGAGACGCTAGACGGGCAAACCCGTCATTTAACGCCCGATGCCTTACTGATTACCAAAGACGATGCGCCGGTTGCGCTGGCTGGGGTGATGGGCGGTAATTCCACGGCCGTTAGCGAGCATACGGGAGCCTTGTTGCTTGAATCTGCGGTGTTTAATGCGCGCAGCGTTCGTATAAGCGCGCGCAGTACGGGCTTGCGCAGCGAATCTTCCGCGCGGTTTGAACGCGGCGTAGATCCGGCTAAACAGCAACAAGCGTTGTTGCGCGCCGCAGGTTTGATCAAACAGCTGGCCGGTCGTCCGGATCAGGCGGTGCAGTTGGGCGCGCTTGCCGAAGCTCGCACCCAGGCGTTTGAGGCCCTGTTTGCCCAGGAGCCCATTTTATTGCGGCTCAATACGTTGTCTCAGGTTGCGGGTATGCCCATTGATGCGGCCAAGGCGCGTAAAACGCTAGAGTGGCTAGGCTTTACCGTAAATCAAAATCAGTACCACGCCGAGCAATTGCTCGTGCGCGTGCCCTCGCACCGAGCCAAGGATGTGACCCGCGAGGTGGACGTGATTGAGGAAATTCTGCGGGTCAGCGGTTATGACGCCATTGCCGAAACGATGCCGGTGTGCGATGTGCCGGTCAGTATCAGCCCGCGGCAAGCGTTTATTCGTAAATTGCACCAGTCTATGCAAGGCGCAGGTTTAAACGAGGCGGTGACCAATTCTCTGGAAGGTATGCCCTGGCTCAAAAAAGTGGGGTTGCTGCCAGAGGCCAATCGGTTGGTCACGCTCAGTAACGCGCACGCCGAAGACACCAATCAAATGCGCCAAAGCATGATGCCTAGCCTGCTGAGCGTGCTGTTGCACAATCAGGGGCAGGGTGCGTCCGCCGCCTGGTTGTACGAACTGGGCCGCGTATATCATAAAAAGCCGGGCGTGTACCCGTCGGCAAAAATGACGGGCGTTTCCGAGGGATTGAAACTGGCGGGCGCGCTTTACGGCGTGCCGCAATTTTCTGCCTGGCAGCCGCAAGGCACGCAAGTATTGGATTTTTACCGACTTAAAGGCGTATTGATGCCCTTTTTTAAGGCTTTTGGGCTTGAGCGTGCATTGGCGTATGAGCCACTTGCTGGCGAACATTTGGCACGGTATCAAGCGTTTTTGCACCCTGGGCAAACCGCGCAAGTGGTTACGGCGCAAGGCGAATACCTTGGTTTTGCGGGGCGTTTACATCCTGAACGTCAGCAGGCGTTAAAATTCCGTCAGCCCGTCTGGTTGTTTGAACTTGATGCTGATGCGCTGCTTGCCATGGCGGCACAAGCGCAGCGGCAAGAGAAACCGTTTATGCTGCCTTCGCCATATCCGGCTGTCGATCGCGATTTGGCGTTTAAGGCCGAACGAGGTTTAACGCATCAATCGGTGGTGGCCGCGATTGAGGGCTTAGATGAGCCGCTCCTGACCGAAATCAAGCTGTTTGATGAATATGTGGGCGAGAAAGTCGCAGACCACGAGCGGAGTCTGGCGTACCGGTTGGTGTTTCAGAGCCCTGAGCGCACGCTGACTGATGCCGAAGTCAACGCGGCCAGCGAGCGTATTCGTGAGCATCTCGCCAGGACGTTTGAGCACTCTTATGCATTAAGCCTGCGCTAGGGCATTTTTAATGCCGGCAAAGTCTATTTTGCGTGAGTGTACTCTTTTTAGGTTGTTCCGGGGTTCGTCTGACCTGGGCAATTAATAAGAGTCTGAGGATTTTTAGCAAGCCGAGAGTTAAGCTAAAACTGCCGTGAGTTAAGCTAAAGCTAATTTAGACGCCTCAAAACAAGTGCTCTAAACGTTCGCATACTTCTGAAGCCAAATTCAGTCAATTGCTACGTTGTTTTGCGCTGAATTTAAATGCTTCTGAAGCAAGCCAACCCGCAAGCCAGCGTTTTATGCCATATTTAGCGGTCTAATTGCTCTGAAGGTACGCGATCACTTGCTCTACCAGCCAGTCGGGCGTAGAGGCGCCCGCCGTGATGCCCACGGTGGTGGCTGTTTTTAAAGGCTCAAAGTGGTCGAGTTCTTCGGGGGTTTCGATGTGGATGGTCTGTGCGCCTTGGGCTTTGCATATGTCGGCCAGGTGCGTGGTATTCGAGCTGTTTTTACCGCCAATCACAACCATCACCGGTACTTTTTGGGCTAAATCCAGCGCGGCGTTTTGCCTGAAAAACGTGGCGGGGCAAATGGTGTTAAACACTTTAAGTTCTTTAACCACTTTGGCCAGCGCGGCAACGGTCTCAAAAAACACGCCTTCGAGCTGGGTGGTTTGCGAGACGATGCCGACCTTGCGGTGCTTACCCGCTTGCACGATTTTTTCCTGGATTTGCGCGGGCGATTCAATAACGATCACGTCTGCGCCGGGTACCTGTTGCGTGTGCGCACGAATGCCAATAATTTCGGGATGCGATTCTCGGCCAACCAGCACCACAACATAGCCTTCTTGCGCCAGCTGCACGGCGCGGTTTTGCACCAGTAGCACATCGGGGCAGGTGGCGTCTACCGGCTGAATATTGCGAGCGGCCATTTCTTGCGAGAGGGCGGGCGGCGCGCCGTGGGTGCGAATGATGCAGAGGCTGCCGGGTGGAACTTCATCGAGCGAGTGAACGGTTTGGATGCCCTCTTGGCGCAAGCGTTCGATTTCTTGCGGGTTATGAATTAATTCGCCTAAAACGTATACAGCTTTTGGCTCGCCTTGGGTCGCATCCTGATTTTGCGCTGCCGCTACGGTTTTATTAACGGCTTTTTTAACGCCGTGGCAAAATCCGGCATGTTCTGCAATCAGCAGCGTGCGCTTGGGGCGTGTTTCTGGGGTGGGCGTTGCTTGCATACAGTTAAGTTTAGTGCAAAGCAGATTGCGGGGCAAATTTTGGCTGTAGGCGTGCTGCAGCTTGGTTTTCCCTGATGTAAAGAGTCTTGTTGTGTTGTTGGGCGTATTTGAGTGGTGGCTGGTGGCTTTTGGGTTAAAAAGTAGCGTTAAAGAATAAATCTGTTTATAAAAACAATGTAAGGATGGCGGTTATAATTCAAATCTAGGGTAAGATTAGAATATTGGAATGGTTGGAGTTTGCCCTAACAGTTAAATTTGAATATGCCTAAAAGGCCTTTAGCGGCGTGCGATAAATGATTTACGCGTGCCTATTGGAGTCCTTCATCCGAGTGACGCGCAAAAGACGCGCAAAAAGTATACTTGTGATTAAAGTTGAAAAGTCTGCTTTGAAAGCCTTGCGCTGGATTTGAGACGCATGCCGGTCTGTACGCGTTGGTCTATTCAACGGTGTTTTGCAGGGATATTTTGCACGTATACGATTTAAGTTTAACGAATCAGTAAAATAGCCCCTCTGCGCGTATCCGGTTGTCAATTTTAAGGCTGTTCGTTTTTTAAATAAAATTTTGCGATTATCCGTATCTGAGTTGTGTTGAATTGCGCAAAAATGCCGTGTTGAACTGGGCCGATGGGTTAATTAGCCGATAGGCCAGCGGGTTTAATGGTAATGCGGTGGTAAAAACAGACCTCGGATGAATCGCTGTTAATAATCTGTTCGGTGAATTGATGCAACCGTGTGTTAAGCCGCAAGCGGCAACACTGGTTTGACGCATCGCCCTGTGCGGCGATTGGGAGGCATTTGACTTGTTCGAGATTTTATCGTCGGTACAAGAACGCTTTATGCAGGGTCGCTCGCACGGTGTCACGGGCGGGGCTGCGAACGCATCTGGGTTTCGGGCCAAAACGGATTTAGCCATTTCGTTGGCGCAACCCGCAGCCATTACGGCTGCGGCAACGCCTAAACGCCAGCCTGCTGGCAGCGATAAAACGCTTAGCGGTTCGCTCCACTGGATTTCGGTGCGGCAAAAGCGCGGCGCGTTTTATGTGAAGCGGGCCGTGCGCAGAAAATCCTTAATGCTTACGCCCAACGCGCTTGCGCAGGAATCGCTTTTGCAAACTGTGCACGCGCTAACGAATGCGCTTGGCGCCAAGGATAAATATACGTCCGGGCACGCACAGGCCGTGGCTGCCTATGCCGAAAAACTCAGCCGCGCATTGGGTTTGGATAGCCTAACCGTACTGCAGGTGCGGTTAGGCGCGTTATTGCACGATATTGGTAAAATCGGTGTGCCGGGTGCAATTATTAACAAACCGGCGGCACTAACCGAGGTTGAGCGTGCTGTGATGAATGATCACCCGGCTATCGGTGCTAAAATCCTGACCCCGCTTGCCGACATAAGCCCGCTGATGCCTGGCGTGATTGAGATTGTGGCGCATCATCACCAGTTATGGGATGGCTCGGGGTACGGGCCCACGCCGCAAGAACGTTTAAGCGGCCAAGCCATACCGCTGGGTGCGCGTATTGTTGCCTTGGTCGATGCGTTTCACGCCCTGACGTCCAAACGCTCGTATCGATCGGCCATGTCTCACGCAGAGGCGATTAACCAACTGAAATCCGAAGCAGGTTCGAAGTGGGATCCAGCACTGGTTGCCCAGTGGGCAGCGCTGTTTTAGACGCTTCTGGCTCACTTTGTTTTTGCAGACAGGCCTTTAGCAGGTCTGGGCCAACAATGTCTTCAAGTACCGATAGGCCATTACCTTCGTTCACGCTGGCTTTCATAATTTCGTGGGCATCTGTCGCTTCTGGCTCGATGTTTGTTTTAGCACAAATGGTGCAGTAGAGTAGAATCAAGTCTACGGGCTCTTTAAGCCGATTGATAATAATGGCTTGTCCACTGGGGCTTAAGCGCGCCACGGCGCGATACGCACTGGTCAGGCCGTCGCCGGCTTCCCATAAAGGGCTTTGGGATTCTGCCATCAGTTTTAAAATATTATCTGCGCCTAGCCGAATCACTTCGCCCCGAAGCCGTTGATCGGTGCGAATCTGCTCGACCATGGCAACAATTAGGCCATCGAATTTAGCCTGAAAGGCTTTTGGCAAAAGATTCAGGCGATCAAAAAATGTTGCCAGCGCTGTTTCATGCGGCATAGGGCGTCTAAAAGCCTAAAATAATCAAAACCTGGACGAAGTCAGCATCCGTTAACGGCTTGAACTATGCAATTTAAAAATTTAAAAAAAGTAAATCAAACACTTTAGATCGGAAAATACATACTCAGACAGTATTTTGTATGTTGTGGCGTCCTAAACCCAAAGTTGATTGACTCTACCGTGTTTCAAAATGGTGTTTTAAATCGTAAATTATGCATTTTTAAGCGCTTAAATGCCATTTAAGGGCGTTTAGTCTTAATTTTAACTAGCGCTTAAAAGTTATTTTGCTGTAATAGCGGTATCGGCAGGTTAATGGCAAGCTTAACCCACAAGCGCTTAGGTTAAGACTTAATGGCTACAGAGCAAAAGCGCGCGAGACGCTAAGGAAGTCGCAAACTGGAAAATACTAGGCGAATGCGAGTGGCAAAAGCTCGCAGAGACTGTACCACTTAACGTCAGCGGGTCGCTCAGCCTCAGCTGGCGTGAGCGAGAATCCGATTTTAGCTTCGGGATTCATAAATTCGGCGAGTACCTGCCTGCACGCACCGCAGGGTGAAAATAAATCGCTTTTAAAGCCAGGATTCTCTGTTTGGGCTTGGGTTTGGTCTGTTTTAGCGCTGCTCGGTTGCATTAACCCCGGGGTTGCCCACAATGCAAGCGCATGAATATGCCGGTTGCCTGTGCTGACCGCGTTAAACACAGCCACGCGTTCGGCGCAGATGGTCAGGCCATAGCTAGCGTTCTCGATGTTGGTGCCGGTAAACAGCTGCCAGTCCTCGGGCGGGGTATCGGTGTGCGGGCTGGCCCATAGAGCAGCCCCCACAGCAAATAGACTGTAGGGGCTGTAGCTGTGCTTGGCCGCTGCTTCAGCGGCCTGCATCAGTTTATCGGGTGCGTATAGGGGAGGGGCTAGAGTGCGCATGCGGCCATGGGTTGGGCTTGCACGTTAATTATGGTTGATTGCACGTTTTGGCGAAACGTGGACATCCCCGCGTAACGCGCCGCCGTACCCAGTTCTTGTTCGATACGCAGGAGCTGATTGTATTTGGCCACGCGTTCGGAGCGGCTGGGCGCGCCTGTTTTGATTTGTCCGGCGTTGACGGCCACGGCGAGATCTGCGATAAAGCTATCTTCGGTTTCGCCCGAGCGATGGCTGATGATGGTGCTGAAGGCAGCTTGTTTGGCCATCTGAATCGCGGTGAGCGTTTCGGTGAGAGTGCCAATTTGATTGACCTTGACCAATATTGCGTTGGCGGCTTTGCGTTCGATGCCACAGGCTAATAGCGCCGGATTGGTCACGAACAAGTCATCGCCCACTAATTGGCAGGTTTGCCCAATGCGCTGCGTCAGCGTGACCCACGCATCCCAGTCTTCTTCGGCCAGGCCGTCTTCAATCGAGATAATCGGGTACTGGCGGTGCCAATCGGCAAGCATCTGTACCATGGCCTCGCTGTCCAGCGATTTGCCTTCGCCTGCCAATTCGTAGCGCTGGGTGGATTCGCTATAAAAGCTGGAGCTGGCAACGTCTAACGCAAGTTTAATATCGTCTTGCGTGTTCAGACCTGTTTTTTCAATCGCTTCCAGAATTAAATCCACTGCTTCGGCGTTAGAGCGCAGATTTGGCGCAAAGCCACCTTCGTCGCCCAGGCCGGTGGCCATGCCACGCTTTTTAAGCAGGCTTTTAAGGCCGTGGTACACTTCGGTGCCCATGCGCAGGGCTTCGTCAAAGCTTTCGGCACCCACGGGGGCGATCATGAACTCCTGAAAATCCACGGTGTTGTCGGCGTGCTCGCCGCCGTTAAGGATGTTCATTAGGGGTACAGGCAAAATGTTGGCTGCAACACCGCCCAGATACCGGTACAGCGGTACATCTTGGCTGTTGGCCGAGGCCCGTGCGACGGCCAGGCTGACGCCTAACATGGCGTTGGCGCCCAGTTTTGCCTTGTTCGAGGTTTCGTCCAGGGCAATCATGGCTTCGTCTATGGCGCTTTGGTCTGCGGCGTCAAAGTCTTCGAGTTCGTTTGCGATTAAATCGTTCACGTTATCGACGGCTTGCAGCACGCCTTTGCCCATGTAGCGCGTGGCGTCGCCGTCACGAAGTTCGATGGCCTCGAATTTTCCGGTGCTTGCACCAGAAGGCACCGCTGCGCGGCCTTGCGCGCCGTCGGAGAGGACAACGTCAACTTCTATCGTGGGGTTTCCACGAGAATCAAGAATTTCTCGGGCAATAATTTGATCGATTGTTGCGCCTGCCATAAAAAAATACTCCCTGAGCGGGTCATCGGCCAAAAAGGACGATGCGCCGATAAAGATGGTTAACGCGCTTATTTTACAGCGCACAGACGAAACGGGCTAGACTCGATAAAGCCCGGTAGTGGGTCAGTTAGGCGCATTGAATATCCAATCGCGAGGGCCGTTCCCTGCCTCGCGCGCTCTCCCTAAACTTAACCGACTTAATACCTGAAGCCCGTTAATTTATTAAACTCGTGCGCATTGATGTTGCGATTCAGGTTATCAGGCCGCATGAATGCTCAGCGTAGTGAACGTGAAGCGGCACGCAGCCAGGCGGCGCTTTAAGGAACATTTACAGCGTCTGGAGGCGCTCTGCCGGCGTTGGATGTTGGAACGACGTTTCGCCCAGGCAGCCCGCAACTATTTACGGTAAAGCTTACAGTGTCTGGAGGCGCTCTGCCGGCGTTGGATGCTGGAACGACGTTTCGCCCAGGCAGCCCGCAACTATTTACGGTAAAGCTTACAGCGTCTGGAGGCGCTCTGCCGGCGTTGGATGTTGGAACGACGTTTCGCTCAGGCAGAGCGTGGATGTTTGATAGTAATGCTTACAGCGTCTGTAGGCGCTCTGCCGGCGAAACGATACTCGTGATGCGCAGGCCAAAATTGTCCTCGATGACGACGACTTCGCCTTTTGCGATGAGTCGGCCGTTGGCCAGTAAATCAACGGGTTCACCCGCCACGCGGGCCAGCTCGATGACCGAACCGCGCGTGAGCGCTAAAACATCTCGAATCGGCAGATCGGTTTTGCCCAATTCTACGGCCAGGTTTAGCTGAACATCCATCAGCAGGCCAAGATTCTGGTTTTCTTCGCCAGAAGTCGTTAATTGATTATCAAAGCTGCCAAACGCCACCGGTCTAACATTCACCGCGGCTTTCGCGGCGGCGGGCTCGGGTGCGGGTGTAGCTTCAGGCGCTTTAGCGGCCGTGGCGGGTACACTTTCGGAGTCCTCGGGGAAGATAATATTGGCAAAAACATCGTCTGTTGCAGGCGCTGATGCTGGCGCATCTGCCTGGGTACCGGCTTGCGGCGCGCCGCCCGCGCCCAGTTTGTCAAAATCGCTGTTGCAGGTAAGCCAGTACACGGTAAACGAAAAGTTTGCGCCTGATTCTATCGTCAATTCGGCCGAAGCAATCAGGACGGGGTCGGCTTCCGAGGCCGGATGGCAGCCATCAATCACGTCTGCGTCCATTTCGGCCAGGGTTGGGTTACCAACATCCAGCGAAATGCCGTAGGTATCGCTCAGTGCGTTTGCACTGCCGGTAAATAGCTGGTTTACGCCTTCGCCCAATGCGCCTAGTTGCAGTTCAGTCAGTGGGGCATCTTCGGCCTGGTTGGCCGAGGTATCGCCGCCCAGCATCATATCGGCCAGGGGGCGCAGGGCGCTTACGGGTAGCAGCAGGGTTCTGGGATTTTTAGGCCCTGCGCTATATTCGCCAATGGCCATCCACATGCCGGTCAGTTCGGTGGCGTGGCTGGCAAGCCATGCCGAAACATCTGTTACGGATTCGGGTTCTGGCGCGTTAAAGCTAACCGTGCAGCCTAATGCCATGCCCAGCGCGCGCGTGGCACCTTGCCATTCGGTTTGGAGTAAGTCTTTATACAGATTTGACATAGGATTTAGGTCCAGACTTGTTGGATTGCCATCTAAAACGTTCGGTCAGTTCAATGTCATCGACAGGTTTCGAGACGGCGACCGCGAGTTGCTCGTTTAAGGTGCCGGGTTTTGCGTAAAACTTAGGCTGCTCGTTGACGCAGACCAGCAGATCATCCTTGATCTGTTGCTCTAAAATCACCACATCGTTAACGCGCAGTTTTAAAATCTCGGAAAAACTGATTTGCGTGCCGCCTAAAAACACCCGAACAGGCAGCGTGGCGTGGCGGATTTTGCCCAATACTTTTGCGCGGCTCTCGTCGTCGGCGAGTTCGGTTTTTTGGTGATAAATCTGTTGCGAGTTTAGTTGTTCAATGATGCATTCAAGGACAGGGTAAGGAATACACAGGCTCATCAGGCCCGAATCCCTTCCGCCCACCGTGACCTCAAACGTCATCAGGGCAACAATCTCGCTACTGCTGGCGACCTGGATAAGCGCGTAACTTTCTTCCATGCCCACCTGGTTGGCGTTAATGCTGTACATGCTGCGCCAGGATTCTTCCAGGCACAGGCAGGTTTTATCAATCACGCGCTTAAGCAGCGATTGCTCAATATCGGTGAGCTCGCGCGCCTTGGTTTCGGCGCAGCCCGGGCCGCCCAGCAGGCGGTTAATCATGCTACTGGTCACCTCGTGCCCCAGGCCAAGCAGCACTTGCCCGGGTAAAGGGTTCAGTTCCAGAATGCAGACCGTCATGGGGCTTGGCATGGAACGGACAAATTCGTCGTAGGTCAGTTGATCAACCGAGACCACATCAACATCGACGGGCATACGCATAAACGTGGTGAGCTGCAGGGTTAGTTGCCGAGAAAAGTTCTCGTGCACTGATTGCAGGGCGCGGAGGTGCTCTTTCGAGAATTTATCTGGACGCCTGAAGTTATACAGCTTGTAGTTTATGTTATTTACGTCATCGTCTTTGCCTGTGCCGGCTTGGGCATTGCCCACACGATTAGACGCGCCAGGGGCCCCGGTCGCAGCGCCGGCTGGACTATTCAGGGAAGATAGTAGGCTGTCTATTTCGTCTTGGGTCAACATGGGGTATAGGCTTTTAAAGGGGTGTGCTAGGGTCTTTGGGTGTGCTTTAGGGCCGAGACGCTTTCAGCGACGTTGCCTTCGCCGGGATGAGCCTCTGGCGGGTATAATTTTTTTAAAATTTGCTTGTCGGGATTCTGGTTTGTTGTTTATCCTTGCGTAGGTGTGGCACGCAATGACCTGTATTTAGCTGCTTTTTGAACCTGTAGCCTTTAAAAGACTAATTTTAAAAGGCTAATATTGAATGATAAAATCCGAGAAGTTCACGCGCAGCACTTCGTAGCCGTCACCGGCAATCAGGTGAGTGACTTCTTCCTTGATTTCGTCTTTCAGCGCCTCTTGTCCGTCGCCGCTGCCCAGCGTACTGGCAGAGCGCGACATCAGCGCGGTGTTCACAATGTCTCGAATCGAAGGGACGTAGCGGCCCATATGGCTGTTAAACGCCTTGTTACAGGCTTCCATGGGGTCTGCTGCAGGTGCGCCACCGCCGTGACCGCCTTCGGCAGGTGCTGCGGCCGCTTCGTGACCTTCGCCATGTGCCGGTGCCGTGCAATCTTGTTCCGGGGGTACTTTCAGGCTCATCGCGATTTTAGCGCGCAAATACTGGTTGCCGCGCCGCGTTGGGTCTGGCTTTAGGTTCACCGTAAATTCGTCAAATTCAAGGTTCATCCCCACAACCGAGGCGTGCGGGGCTTCTTCGCCTTCTTCTCCGCCTTCTTCGCCCTCGCCAGCGGGCAATTCGGCCACGATGGATTCGGTGATGGCGGGCACGAGTACCATGGGGGCCAAAAAGTATGTGGCTGCCCCTGCGCTTAAGACGCTCGAGACCACAATGGCCACAACAAGAATCAGTAGCTTTACCATCGAGAGTTCATCATCCTCAGCAGTCGGGTCAGTTGCTTTTGGCGCGTTGGGCGCTGCATTGCCCGCCTCAGGCGCAGAGGCTTTGGGCTTAATGGGTTTGGGCTGAATGGGTTGCGCCATAAGTTAAAGCTCAACAGGCTGCATATTTAGTATTTATTAACATTAGGGGGTCTTTGCCTGAGATGGCGTTTGCGGCTGTGATTCGCTCGCTTCTGCTCTGGTAGCGTTTGTTTTTAAGTCATGACTTGGGGCATTCAGTAATACTATAGCGACCCTGCGGTTTAAGCGTTTCCCTTGCTCGGTGGAGTTTTCTGCAATGGGCCTAAATTCGCCGTAACCCGCGGCCGAAATTTTTTGCGGCGGTAAACCCATCACTTCGGTTAAATACCGTGCCATGGCGGTGGCTCTTGCGGTAGAAAGCTCCCAATTGCTCGGAAACTCAGGGGTATGGATGGGTGTGTTGTCCGTATGGCCTTCTACACGAATCGCTTTGCCGGATTCCTGAATTAACTTGGCCAGTTTTTCCAGCTTGGGTTTGGCGTCGGGGGTCACAATGGCTTCGCCCGGGTTAAACAGCACCTGGTCTTGCATCAGGATTACCACGCCCTCATCCGCCTGGGTGACCTGAATCGCTTTACTGGCTTTCGCCTCGGCAATGTCTTTATTTAGAGATAGTGCTTGCGGGGATTCTTCTTGTGGCGTTGCAGCATCTAAATCGCCCGTCTCTGGCGCTTCTGGCACCAGGGCGGTGCGAAGTTGTGCTTCTAGTTTGCGGTTCAGCGTTTGCATCTCGGATTCCCGAATGGCCAGAGCTTGCTGACTCTGGTGGGCGAGCGTTGTACTTTCAAGCAATTGCTGCTGTAAGGTTGCACTTTGGCTCTGGCTGTAAGCAATCCAGACCAGCATCAGGCCTAATAGCAGCGTAAGCATGTCGGCGTAAGGCATTAGCCAGCGCTGGCTGCTTTGTGTGCCCAAATGTGCGCTAATCGGGTCGTCTAGCAACGCATCAAGGTTTTGCGGACGAATCACCGGCTTGAGCTTAGATTTTTGCCGGCGTTTATGCTGCGCCTCTTGCGGGCTTTGCGGCGGCGTAACAAACCGTTTCAAGGCGTTTCGCAATAGTACAGAATCTTGCGTTTGTAACCCGGGCGTTTTAAATCCGGGCGTTCGTGCGTGCGTCGGCGGGCGATTGGCATCTGGGTAAAACAAGATCTGGGACTCCTGGGTTTTGCAAATCATTGTTGGGTTTAGGACTCAGTTCTGGTTTAAAAAATGCTGCTCGGAATGGTTTATTTAAAAGTAGGTTTTGATCATTCGGTATAAACGCAGCGTGATAGCGCATTATGCGGCATTAATTTGTGTGTTGCAGTACGTTTGCGGGTGCAGGCGTAAGCATTGCGTTGAGTTTTTCGTTGAGTAGCACCGGGTGTTCGCCCGCGCTTATAGACAACACGCCCTGGAGCAAAAACGTTTGCTGAAAATGCACGCGCCGCGCGCGCTCGCGCAGTTTGTTGGCCAAGGGGAGTAAAATCATGTTGGCCAGCGCCACGCCGTAAAGCGTTGCAGAAAATGCGCCTGCTACGCCTTCGCCCAGCTTGGCCGGGTCTTCAAACAGGTTAACGGCGCTCATTAAGCCAATTAAAGCCCCAATAATCCCCATTGTGGGTGCAAAGCCGCCTGCAACCTCTAGCACGCGGGCTTCTTCGGCTTTTTCTCGCGTGTTGCGTTCAAGCTCCGCTTGTAAAGTGTCGCAAATGGTCGCCTCGCTGTGATCATTAACCAAAAGCGTTAAGCCCTTGCGTAAAAACGGACTGCTGATTTGCTCTACGTAGGGCGCGAGTGCCATCAGGCCCTCGCGACGAGTAAAACCGGCCATGGCGCTTAATTCTTCAATATGGGCCTGCAAATCCCGGTCGTCTGCGGCGGGTTCGTCTTTTTTCTGGAAGAGCGCGCGCACGGTGCCTTGTAACGTTTTGGCCGGAAAACTGGCGCAAACCGCCATTAAGGTGCCGCCAATCACAATTAGCAAGGCTTCGGGTCTAAATAGCGCGTGCAGCGGTACGTTGGCCATGGCAATGGCCACACCCAGCACCAGCGTGCCGCCAATCAGTCCAAATCCGGAGATGTTCCCAAAAATAGTCATAGGGTCTGGCGTCCTGTCCGTCAATCATGGATGAACCTGAGGGTTGGCGATGTGCGCGCGCGGTATCGCGAACGCTTACTTAGCCATGGAATTTTCGAGATTTGCCCTGCTCTATTCAGTTTATGCGCTTGCCTCGGGGGCTTCGTCGGTTATTTAGATGAGCTTTGACCAACTGGCCTCAAGTAGGACACAGGCATGGCAATAACAAGACAAGAACAAGGCCGCGGTCTTGCCGAGTTCAGGTGAGTTCAGGCTTAACTCAAGAGGACATAAGCTTTGGGAGAGTCAGGGGACTGAAACAGTCCTGACTTGTAAGCTGCTGAATGTACGCCAAATCAAGCCATAGCAGTAATGCCTACAAGCACGAAAAAACGCTTTGATTCTGTTTTTTGTGTAACATCGCCCTGTAATAACATTGCGCCCACGGTTTGGCTTGGTTATAAAGGCCGAGCAGACTTTTTGTATGAATGATTGAGTTGATTTTTTGTTCGAGGCGAATCCGTTGTTATTGAATAGCCCCCCAGCTACGCGCTTGCCATAGCGCATGCACACAGAGGTTTTATGTCTCTCGAATCTATAGTCGCCGGGATTAAACGCGTCTTTTTAGGGACGCCTATTGCTTCTACGCGTGAGCGTCATGAGCGGTTAACAATCCCGATTGCGCTTGCCGTGTTTGCCTCCGATGCGTTGTCTTCGACCGCATACGCCACCGAAGAAATCCTGATGGCGTTTTCGGCTACGCTCTATGCGGGATTTGGTCCGCTGCTTGCGTTACCAATTGCGGCCGCCATTTGCCTGTTAATGGCGATTGTTGTGATCTCTTACCGGCAAGTGATTTATGCCTACCCGAGCGGCGGGGGCTCCTACGAGGTTGCTAAAGAACAGCTTGGCCCGTTCCAGAGCCAGTTGGCCGGTTCTGCGTTGCTGATTGATTACGTGCTAACCGTCTCGGTAAGTGTGGCGGCAGGCGTGGCCGCCCTGACCTCTACCGGTATTGTGCCGGAATCCAGTAAAACCTTACTGGCGCTGCTGTTTATTGCCGCCATGACGCTGATTAACCTGCGCGGGGTTAAGGAATCTGGCCGTGTGCTGGCCGTGCCTGCGTACTTGTTTATGTTTGCCATGGTCACCCTGATTTTAACGGGCGCCTGGAAGTTAATGGCTGCAGACAGCGCCCTGTTTACCCTCGAGGGCCTTCAGGAACGCATTCAGGCGCTTGAGGCTTTTCGGGGCATTTCTGGAAAAGGGAACTTGCACGCGTCTCATGATGCCTTGAGCATGTGGATGCACGTGGGCAACAAGACGACGCAACTGGCCCTGGTGCTAGCGCTATTAAACGCGTTTGCGCACGGCTGTGCCGCGCTAACCGGGATTGAGGCTATTTCGAACGGGGTAAAGGCCTTTAAAGAGCCCGCCGCGGTGAATGCGAACCGCACTATGGTGCTGATGGGCCTGATTCTGGCCAGCCTGTTTGTGGGCGTGACCGCGCTTGCTTACGGGTACCAAATTGCGCCGTCCGAGTCTCAGACCGTGATTTCGCAAATTGCGCGTAACGTATTTGGCGATGGCAGCTTTGGCTATTTTGGCTTACAAGCCATTACCATGGTGATTTTGGTGTTGGCTGCAAACACCAGTTTTTCTGGGTTTCCGCGGTTGGCCAGTATTTTGGCGCAAGATGGCTATTTGCCGAGGCAGTTGCTCAACCGTGGCGACCGCCTGGTGTTTAGCAACGGTATTGTGATGCTGGGCGTCAGCTCCGGGTTGCTGGTGTATCTGTTTAACGCCGACACCCACGCCCTGATTCCGATGTATGCCATTGGCGTGTTTTTATCGTTTACGCTGGCGCAGGCGGGTATGGTGCGGCACCATTTGCGCAACCATAAAACTGGCTGGTTGGGCGGGTTGCTGGTCAATCTGGTTGGGGCTGTGGTTACGGCGCTTGTGACCCTGCTGCTCACCGTTGAGAAATTCTCGGAAGGCGGCTGGATTGTACTGGTTGCGATTCCGGCCATTATTATTGTGTTTCGGCTCATCAGCCGGCATTATGTTGCACTGCGCCGGCAATTGACGTTACCAGAAACCGGCTATTGTCCGTTGCCAGTCAAAAACCGGGTGTTAGTGCTGGTTTCTTCGCTCAGTCGGGGTACAATTCCTGCGCTGGAATACGCTAAAAGTATTGCCAGCGGTTCTGGCAATAGCGTCGAGGCGGTGCACGTAGAGCTTTTTGCCCCCGCAACCGAGCGCCTTAAAGAAGCTTGGGATGAGTGGGGGTGCGGCATTCCGCTTACGATTCTTAAATCGCCGTTTAGATCGTTAAGCTTGCCGTTGCTAGAATATATTGACGAGGTTAGCGCGGCGCTAAAACTTTCTGATGGTTCCGGGTTTGTGACGATAGTTATTCCGGAATTTGTGACCAAGCGCTTTTGGCACGCGTTTTTACACAACCAAACGTCATTCCTGATTAAAACCCTTTTGCGACTGCGCAAAGGCAAGGTTGTGACCACGGTGCGGTTTTTCCTGGACGAATAAGTTGACGACTAGGCGGGCGAATCAGCTTGTTCGCTTAATAACCTGAGGCGTATTTTTTGCGCATTAAAAAATCCCTGCATGGGCTTACCGGTATCGGTTAACGCTTAGCAGGGATTTTTATATTGTCATGAGCTTCGGTTAAAGCCTATTTGCGCATTTTTAAAAGCTCCGAGAGCTTAATCCGCGTTAAGGCCCGGTGTAAAGCTTGTTCTGCACGCGTAACGTCTAAGCTTTCGGTTTGCTCTTTTAGGCGGGCTTCTGCGCGGTTTTTAGCTTCTTGCGCTCGTAGCAGGTTTAAATCGCTGCCGAGCTCGGCGCTATTGCTTAAAATGGTGACCGTCTCGCCATCGGTGTGGCACTGGCCGCCCATAACCGCCATTTGCAGGGTGGTTTGGCCAGGTAGTTTTGCGGCCACAATGCCGTATACTAGCGGGCAAATCATCGGTTGGTGTCCCGGAAAAATGCCCAGCCGTTCGCCGGTTTTCGTTACTTGCAGCCCTGCTTCGTCTTCACCGCAAATCTCGATTTGAAGACTTTCAATCGCGCCTTCAAACATGGTTTTTTCGGGGGTGAGTACTTTGAGTTGCATTTGCTTGGTCATTTAAAATATCCTCATCATTAACAGCAGAACATCTGTAAACGATTATACCCAAAGCATCCGCCTATCAATATGCAGCAGTCTATTTAATGTTACGCCTCTAGTGCGTGCCTTTGGGCACAGACTTATCGGGCGGGCAGATATATTGGTTGATGCGATTAATACAATTGGTGCGATTGATATCCGATTTGAATTGATGGAACAGGATTTTTAAGCTTATGTCTTTCGATACGCTTGCTGAGCGCCTTGCTGCTTATACCGTGCAATTTACCCCTGCTTTGCTCACGCCCGACGATCTGGCCGAGGCCAAACGCCGGGTTGTGGATAGCCTGGGCTGTGCCTTGGGGGCGCTTGCCAGCCCGCCGGGTAAAATAGCGCGCGCTTTGGCTCAAGAGGTTGCCCCTGCCAGCCCTGGCGCACCCAAAGCCACGCTCTGGTTTACGCCGGGCCTCCAAACCACGCCCGATTTAGCCGCGTTTGCAAACGGAGTCGTGACGCGGTACCTGGATTTTAACGATACGTATCTTTCGCTTGAGCCTGCGCATCCTAGCGATAATATTCCGGCCCTGATGGCGGTTGCCGAAAGCGTAGGCGCCTCGGGTCAACAGTTTTTAGCCTCGATTGTGTTGGCTTACGAGCTGCAATGCCGGTTTTGCGATGCTGCCAGCTTGCGCGAGCGCGGCTGGGATCACGTAAATTACGCCAGTATCGCCACGACGCTGGCCGCCGGTTGGCTGATGGGACTTAGTCAGGTGCAGCTGGTTCACGCGTTGGGTTTAGCGATTAACCCGCACAACGCGTTTCGACAGACGAGGGTAGGCGCGCTTAGCTATTGGAAGGGATGTGCGTACGCCAACAGCGCGCGTAACGCCGTATTTGCCGCGCGGTTGGCGCAACTGGGCATGACGGGTCCTGCCCCGATATTTGAGGGCGAGATGGGGCTTTTTAAACAGGTTTTTGGGAAGCCGTTTGCGCTGCCATTACTTGCAGGCGAAAAAAATGCGCAAACCCAGCCGTTTATGATTCGTAAAACTTACATCAAGCATTTTCCGGCCGAGTATCATAGCCAAAGTGCCATAGAGGCGGCGCTTGAGATTCGGGATCAACTGGGGCCCGAGCAACTGGAGCGCCTGGCGGATGATGCCACCGAGCTGTTGATTGAAAGTTTTGATGTGGGCATTGAGATTATTGCAAGCAAACCCGTCCACTGGGCGCCCGATGAGCGCGAGACTGCAGACCATAGCTTGCCGTACTGCACGGCGGTTGCCTTGCTGGAAGGCACGATTACCCCCGAAAGCTTTGATGACGCGCATTTGCAAAACCCTGCGATTCGTGACTTTTTAAAGCGGGTTAAAGTGGTTCGCAGCGATGAAATGAACGCGGGGTATCCCGATGGGATTCCCAACCGGGTATCGCTAAAGCTGATGAACGGCAAGACGTATACCAGCCAAATCAGTTATGCCTTGGGGCACCCTAAAAACCCTATGAGCGATGCCGATGTGACGCGTAAATTTGCGATTCTGGCCGAAGATACGCTTAATGCGGCACAACAAGAGACGCTTTTAAACGCGGTTTGGGCGCTGGATGCCGCCACGAACCTGGACGCCATGTTAAACGCGCTTAAGCTGGGTTAATTTGGGGTGCATCCCGTAAAAGGATGGCTAATGGCTGGTCGTAAAGATTGTTCTACATTAATGATTTGCGGAATGATGCTCCCCGCGCGGTGCACGCGTACGGTATCGCCGACGCGAACATCCAACAGCTTTAAATGTGCATCGCTGTGCAGGCTAGCGCGCTCAATGCGCGCACCTTCTAGCATTACAGAATCAAACAATGCAACGGGAGTGCGTTTTCCCGTGGCACTTACAGAGCATTCTATGGCGCGAATGACAACGCTAGTGCTGACAGGCGGGTATTTATAGGCAACCGCCCAGCGCGGAAATTTGGCGGTTGCGCCCAAGGCATTTTGTAGCGCCCAATCATCGACTTTAATCACGACGCCATCGGTAGCAATGGGGTAGGTAGAGCGCTTCACGTTCCAATCGCCAATATATTGCTTGATACAGGTTAAATCAGTACACGCTTTACGTTCTGGGCTTGCCTTAAAGCCCCATTGCTCAAGCGAATCCAGCATCGCCAAATGAGAAGTGTTTTGCTTATCAAACGATTCATTGGGTGATTTGCCTAAAAGGCCACGGTAAGCAATAAACTGTAAATGAGCTTTTGCAGGATCGTGAGCGTTTTGATTTCTGAGTGCGCCGACGGCAGTATTACGCGGATTGGCCAATAAAGTTTGTTTCGCAATCAGGCGTTTCTGGTTAATTGCTTCAAAAACGGTACCGGGAAGGACAATTTCGCCTTGAACGGTTAGCCATTCTGGCCAAGGGGTTTCAGTGATTTTTAAAGTTTTGGGTAAAGCCAAACCGGTTCTGCCCAATGCGTTTTCGCCAGTTTTGCCATCGCCACGAGTGGCGACAGACGCTAATTTGCCACGATGATAAACCGCCGCAACCGCCAAGCCGTCCCATTTAGGCTCTACGCTATATCCAAGCGTTTTTTTACCGGTTTTATTGCTTATAGAGGCAATCCACGCTTCAAGTGCATCTAGGTTATGGACTTTATCCAGACTTAACATGGGCCAATTATGCTGTACGCCCGTAATTTTATTTGTATTTAGTTTGTTTTGGACTACTTGATTCGTCGATTTAAGTATAGGGTTATTGTTCTCGAGTTCTAAAAGTTCGGCCTCAAGCGCGTCATAGGTAGTATCGCTCATTGCGGATTCACTTGTAGCGTTTATGCCGTAGTAATTTTTATTTGCCGAATGTAATGCTTCCCGGATCTGTTCGGCCCGCTGTTTTGCGTGCTCAGGGGCACTTGCCGCGAGCGTTTCGTTTGCCGCCCAAAGGCCGGTTAACCCTACCAAAAGACTCATTAAGGCAATGTAACGCGTTTTTTTGTAAGCCATGGCACTATTTTAATCTCAACAAGTGTTATTTAAAAAGTAAATCAACCAGTTTAAGTAAGGGAAGCGCTTACCCTGACTGTATTGCAGTGTCTTAACTTAAATGTCCTAACCTAATGTCTTATTCTAAAGTTAATTTGTTATAAAAATATCTCTAAACCATTACGAGTTTATTTAGTGCATAAAAATGCTTGCGGGTTGGCACAAAAAACCTTTTGATTGTTTTTATACTTAATATTAGGCTTTTTTGCTTCATTAAGTAGAGCCAGCGCATTTTAGGGTGGATGGTTTATTCAGATTTAGGGGTCGTGTGATGGCAATTGACTTTAATAACGCCAATGTTGGCATTCGAGCCAACGACATGAAGGGTTGGGAAGACAAAAAAGCCAAAAACGAGACGCTACCCTACCCGGAAAACGCGTTTAAGGCCAAAGCTGGCGAAAGCGTGAGCCTTTATGCTTTAGCCGCGATGAAAGAAGATAACAATTTTGATTTTGCTCAGAACGCGAAAAAGCTGAACTGGACTGATGATCAGCAAGCCAATTACCTGATGCGCGTAAGCCAGCAGGTTAAAACATCTGATGAGAAAGGTACCGCGGGCGAGGCGCTTGCAGATTTGAACCAGATACGCGAGGGCCAGTGGTTGAATATTGCCGACTTGCGCCAGATTGACTGGCAAAAAGACATGCAGGCCTTTAATGATCAAAAATTTAAAGCCGAGACCGCCATCGTCAAAGAGGCTGCTAACCCTGAACAGAGTCCGGTACCGCCGTCGGGGGGCAATGGCGCGAAGCAATCTGAGGCAGATGCGCCTGATACGACTGAACAACCCGAAGCACAAGTCGATGCCAATCAGGACGCCCAATCGTCTGCAAGCGCATCACAGACGCCCGAAAACGCTGCTGGAATGACTTATGCAGATTATCTAAAAAAGCCAGAGGCTGAGCAAACGGCAGGCACCTTGATGCAAGTTGATAATGTTGATGGCATGCTCTCAGGAGATGGAAATGAATCAAACCTTGAAAATTATAGCATAATTGCCGCAGATGCTTGGGCAGGCTATTACCGGCAAATGATTAAAGCTGGCGAAGGACAAGGTAATGCGGCAGATGAAAAATCCATGCCCGAACCCACAGCGCGACTGACGTTTATGCATCCAGAACAACAAAAAATGACTGGCGAAGAACATAAAAACGCGTTAGTAGCTGCGCAACGCAAGTTTGTAGATTGGCTGTTTAACGCGGTGGACACCGATGGTTATAAAAACAATCCTCAAAATTTAAATACAGGCGATGGTAAAATCACCACTAACAAAGGGCTCGCGTTTTTTGGCCTGAAACCCGAAGAAAAAGCGATCGTTGATCTCGATGGTAGTGGCGGCATAGACAAGCCCGAAATGGAAGCTTACATTGCAATGCTTGATGGCCTTAAGCTGGATGAAAACGATACCATGCTTAAAGGTCAGGGCGAGGATGATGGCGCTATTACCCCAGAAGAACGTGCAGCCTGGCACACACTTGCAAGTCAGACAGAGAATAAAGATGCGATTCAGACTTATATGCGTGAGTTGCAGGGCATGATTTCAGAACGTATCGGCAATATGTCTGGTGCGGAAAAAACTGATTTACAGTGGCACTCAGGTAATGGCTAGCGCGCGTTTTTAGGCGTGCAGAGATACTTATGTAAACGCACGCGCATCAAATCGTTAAAAATTGTTTTTATGCTTGTATAAATGTTTTTGGGTATCAGCGTTTTTAAAAATCTGGTTGGCTAAACAACGTGTGGGATGGGTCGTATCGCATGACAGGATTTAACGGACTAACAGGGCCTCAATTTGCGGGAACATCAAATATAGATGTCTCTCAGATGTTTGCGCCCCCTGGTGCGCCTGTTCAGCAGACGATGATGCCTCAGAACGCGTTTGACACGCCGCTTTCGTTTAATTGGGTTTTTGACCCCGCTTTGTTTAGTAGCTTTCTGACTGGGTTATTAATGCCGCCGCAAATGCCTGCCGGAGCCGTCGAAACGACGCCGCAACTGTCTCAACTTTCGCAGGGTGTCAACAATATGCCTGCCCCTGGTGTTTTTGGCGCACCGCCGCAAACTTCAGGCGCACAGCCAAACAGTTTTGATGGCTTAATTGCTGGTTTGCAGGCCGATACGACTGGTCTTTTGACTAAAATGCAGCAGGAACAGGCGCAGAAGCAGGGATTAACGAATGGGCAAGCTGTCCTGGGCACGCAAGGCGCTCAGGCGGGGCAAACTAACCCTGCTGCTGCAAGCGTAAGCCCCAGCGCGACGAATACGGCTGCTCCCCCAGCCCAGGAATCCGTGCCGGCGGGCCAAATTGCCGCGAGCAGCCGGCGAGAATTTGAACCGGTTAAAGCATTGCAGGGCCAGAATAAAATTGCCAAGCACCAAGCGTATCACGATGCGGGCGCTGCGAATGTGACCACCATCGATAAGGCCTATGCCATTGATCGCGGGGCCGATGTGCCTGAAAAGCTCAATGCCAATGCCTTAAAGCAGTTTAAGGCGATGTCTGATGCGTACGAGGCCCAATTTGGCAAAAAATTGCAAATTTTTAGCGGCTACCGCAGCTTCCAAGATCAAGAGCAAACGTTTTATAACGACGAAAAACTGCCGGGGATTGCCGCCGTTAAAGCTAAGCTGGATAAAGGCGAAGCGCTAACCGAGGCCGATAAAACGTTGCTTGCCAAACGGGCCGAAACCTCTGCACCGCCGGGATTCTCGGAGCACGCCACCGGGCTTGCGCTGGATTTAATGCCCGCCGGAATGAGTAACCCAGACGCTCAAGGTGCCTGGGCGGAGGGCGAAGGCGCAAAAGCTTACGCATGGCTTAAAGCCAACGCGCACAAGTTTGGGTTTGAGCAAAGCTTTAAAGCCGGCAACCAGCAAGGCGTCTCGGAAGAGCGCTGGCACTGGCGCTACGTGAGTACAGCAGGCTCCGAACCGGGTAACGTTGCACGGCAAACGTTTGCGGTCGCCCGAAACGGAACCGCTGATCCGGCTGCGGGCTAGGCCTGCTGCGCAACAGGTTTAAACGTTACTGGCTCAGCCGCTCCAGCGGGCTCATTGGCGCGCCGGGGCCGTTGGCGGGTCGCGTGCCCAGCGCATCCATTGCCAAAATCATCCGCTGAATCTGGCTCGTGCCTTCGTAAAGGTTTAAAACTCGTGCGTCGCGGTACACGCGGGCGGCGGGGTATTCTTCGCTAAAGCCGTAGCCGCCAAACACCTGCACCGCGCTGTTACTGGCGCGTATCGCAGCTTCCGAGCAGAAAAACTTGGCAATGCTGGTTTCTCGGGTGTTGCGCACGCCCTTGTTTTTCTTGTGCGCTGCCTGCAACACCAGTAAACGCCCCGCTTCGCAATCGGCCACCATGTCGGCAATTAGCGCCTGAATCATCTGGTGTTCACCAATGGGCTTGCCAAACGTCTGGCGCTCGTTGGCGTACTTGCTGCTCATATCAATACAGGCTTGCATCACGCCCACGCCGCCTGCGGCTACGCTAAAGCGGCCTTGATCCAGGCAATACATGGCGATTTTAAAGCCCTCGCCGGGTTGGCCAAGCATGGCACTGGCCGGCACGCGCACGTTGTCTAAAAACAGTTCTGCGGTATCTGAGCTTTTAAGGCCCAGTTTATGCTCCATTTTGCGGGCGCTGAAGCCAGGGGTGTCGGTTGGGACTAAAAACGCGTGCATGCCCTTATGCCCCAGGCTTGGGTCGGATTGCGCAATCACAATCGCCACGTGCGCAATCGTTCCGTTTGAGATCCAGGTTTTTTGGCCGTTGAGCACGTAAAAATCGCCGTCTTTAACAGCTCTGGTTTGCTGGTTGCCGGCATCGCTACCCGCGTTAGGTTCGGTTAGGCCAAAGCAGCCAATCATTTCGCCCGAAGCCAGTTTGGGCAGGTAATGCTGCTTTTGCGCCTCGGTGCCGTAGGCTAAAATCGGCTTTTCTACCAGAGAAATCTGTACAGAAAACAGCGTGCGCGTGCTCGAGCACACACGGGCAATTTCTTCAGTCATCAGGGCATAAGCAATGTGATCAATGCCCTGGCCACCGTATTGCTCGGGTAAAATCGCGCCAAAAAAGCCCTGGTCTGCAATTTGCTTGAGTAAGTCGTGATCAAATCGTCCGGCACGGTCGTTGGCTTCGACTCGGGGGGCAATAACATCGTCGGCAAAGGTTTTGGCCCATTGCCAAATCGCAATCTGATCATCAGTTAAAGTAAAGTCCATTGGGTAAAGCCCTCGTTTGCATACAGAATATGCTTATTCTAGCAAACTACGCCGCTTTTTTTGCCCGCTTTGCAGAGGAACTCAAGCGCCAGAAATTTTTAACTCATACCGCGCTGTTTAAGCCAGTAAAAAAATCGTAGTGTCAGCATCCTGAAGGAAGTGCCCTGCTTTTTGCTGGTAAAAAGCGCTTTTTTAAGCGTTATACCTCCCTTACTCCCTTCTTCCCTCACGGAACTAAGCTGACCCGCTACCTTGATATCTGAATTTTCTATTTTAAATAGCCCGACTTATTGTGTTCGCGAGACCAGATTTTAAGTCAATGAACATCGCTAGCAATTTTAGGAACATTAAGCTATAGTTTATAAAGTTTTTTAACGTAACAAATCTTTGCATTTTGAAAACGGTCTCAGCCTCTGGAGGCTAGGCCTTGAAATAGACGAAATTAAGCGCGAGAGAATTATTTAACGCTGCAAGAGAGCGTAGACCCAGGAAAGAGGATTGGCTTATGAGCCTTGCCGTGGTGTATGAAAAGCCTGAGGCAAAAAAAAGTTATTTATACAGCCTAAAACAGGCTGCAGGCTGGCTTAATTTAACCCCTGGGGGCGTTTTACGGCTGCTGCGTGTGTTTTCGTTGCGGATGGATACCGAGGGTCTCCCTTTTTTAGAGGCCTGGACTCAAACGCAAACGTCGCCGATGAATGGTAGACAACTGATTAAAGCTACGTACGCTTGTAAGCAATCTGGTATTGCGTTGCGTGCGGGTTCGTTAGCGCCAGTCCGTATGCCGGTAATGGCTCCTGTGTTAGCGCCTGTGTTTACCCCCGAGGCCCTGCACTTGCTGGTATTACTGAGTAAAGCGATGCAAATGGGTTGTACGTTAAACATGCTGCGGGCTCGTTTGGCTCAACAACCCCTTTTGAATCCTTTTAACGCGCCAGAGGCATTGTGCGCAAATCGTACGATTGAGGCCTTTCGGCAGATGTTGTCAGAGAATCCGTTTCAGCTTACGCCGCGTAAATTAAGCCGCCAGGGGCAAGCGCCCATGGCTCGCAAATCGGTTTCTGGGCCAGCTTACGCGCCCCGAGCCATAGACGACGCCGATCTGGATTTTATGGACTGCCTGAATCGGCAGGAGCATGACTGGCTGTTTTTAGGCACCAAAAACGCGTCTAACGTGGCGTTAAAATCGCAGGCTCAAGCGCTCGAAATTGGCCTGCCTGATCAGCCCGTACCGCAAGAGACCTATCAGTCGCTTTACGAGAAGCGTTTTGCGTGGGATACCCAAGCATCGTCTAATGGGTATCAAGCGTCGCAACCCTTGACTGAAGCCGCCGCTGAGCCTGTTGCCGAAATTGATGCGCTTTCGTATCGCAGTGCTCGCACTGCGCCTGCGCGCGCCACGCAAAAACGTGTGCTGGACTTTGATATAATCAGACCAGAATACTCTCAGGATTCATTTATTGAGACGCATCACGTTGACGAGACTGCAACCATGTTTAATTGGCTTTTAAAAAAGTTTAAACCTCAGCAGGCCGAGGCCCAGGCCCTTGGCGCAGAAGTACATACGGCAAAGGCCCGGATGATTGATACACCGGATGCCGTGCCGAACGTCGGCCTTTTTGGTCAGCCCTCACAGTGGCAAGCCCAGGGGCAAGCGCAAGATGCTGGTGCGATTGCAGGCGGCATGTTAGCGCAACGGCAACCGACCCCCGAAGAGGCGTTCTTGACGCAAGCGCGTAAAGTGCGCCAACAGTTTGTTAACGCTAATTATCGTTAAACCCTTATTCGATGTTTAAACCCGGATTCTGACTGCCCAACGGTTAAGTTTGGCGCTTAGGGCCGGGTTTATACTTTTTTAAAGCCATTTATGCGCGATGACTCAAGGCGCTTAAATCAGTTTGTAATCAAAGCGTTTTAAAGGGGCTTTTAGCAATGCTCGTGTTTATGCTAAGCTTTGGCCCAGCCTTAACATGCACAGTGGAAGTGAACCGAATGGTGAGGAGGCCGCCTCGAAAGCGGTTACCCCGTAAGGGGCTGCAGGTTCGAGTCCTGTCACTTCCGCCATATTTTTAATTTTCTTTCCAGTCATAAAACGCGATTCATTGTTCGGGATAGCATCTTTTTTTAGCGATTTTTTTAAAAATAACGTCGTTTGTATCACGCTGCATGCACTATCCCCAATTATTGCTAATTTTGGCCCTCAGCGCGGGGCTACTTTCGGGATGTTCGGCACCTGAACCCGCCAAATCGTCCAAAATTCAGTCGATTGTTACGCTCAACTTGGGTAGCGAGCCGCCCAGCCTGGATCCGGCACACGTGACGGACCTTAGCGGGTTTAGCGTGGTCAATAATCTGTTGCGCGGGCTGGTTACATTCCAGGACACGCCAGACGGGCAGACGAAAATTGTTCCTGCCGTGGCCGAGCGCTGGACGCAAAGTGCAGACGGTAAAACTTACACGTTTAACCTGCGTCCACAAGCAACCTGGCAAGACGGACAGCCGGTGACCAGCGCACATTTTTTGGCTGCGCTTGAGCGCGCTTTAAATCCCGCTACAGCGGCTGAATACGCGTTTTTTTTATTCCCGATTGCCAAGGCAGAGGCGTATTCTAAAGGCCAGATTCACGATTTTAGTCAGGTTGGCGTTTATGCGCCTGATGCGCGCACGCTGGTTATCAAGCTTACGCAACCAAATCCATTTTTTTTACAATTGCTTGCGTCACCCATTGCCTTGCCTGTCCGGCCCGAGGTAATTGCGAAGCAGGCGCATCCGTTTACCGAGGCCAAGGGCTACATGAGCAATGGGCCGTTTACGCTAGCCGACTGGCAACACGAAGTCAGCCTGACGCTAACGCGAAACCCTCGTTATGCCGAGCCAGGGGCGTTGCTGACTGAAGCCCATAAAGCCGACCCTGATAACACCAATAAAAGCGCTAGGTCTGAGCCCTTAAGACAGGGATCAAACTCAACGCAGACAAAACCGCCTCGTTCCCTGAATCAAGGCATAGGGGCGAGTGCTAAAGCCCCCTCGCGGGTTCAAACTGTTCAATTCCTCATGATTCCTGACCCGAATACGGCATTGGTTCTGTACGATAGCGGCGCGCTAGATTACGTGGACACCCTGCCGCCCAACGAAGTGTTACGGCTTAAGCGCGAGGCAGCCAAACCGGGTGCTTATTACGGGGCATACCACGAGCAGCCGTTGTTTGCGATTAATTATTTAGGGCTCAATACCCTTAAGCCGCCTTTAACCAATGTTCGGGTACGGCAGGCGCTGGCCATGTCGATTGATCGAAGTTTATGGCCTAAATTGCTACCAAGCGGTGCTGCGCCTTACAACGGACTCATCGCGCCGGGGCTACTGGGGGCTGATGCCCAATCGGGTTTGCCGTTTAATCCACAGCAGGCGCGTGCTTTGCTAAAGGCTTCGGGTATTAATGTTAAGCAACCGATTACGCTTGCATTCAGGGCGCAGTTTGCGCTGCAACGCGAGGCCGAACTGATTCAGTTTTGTTGGGAAAAACATTTGGGGTTAAACGTGCGCCTTATGCCGATGGACTGGAAGGCCTACTTGGCCTTGCTGGCAAACCCGAACGACCCCAATGCGCCACATGTGCACCGCATGAACTGGTACGTGGACTACCCCGATACAGACAGCTTGATGGGGCTGTTTACGAGTAGTAACGGTAATAATCACATAGGTTGGGCCAATCACCAGTACGATGCCTTGATTGCGCAGGCGGCGGTGACGCAGACCCCGGGCTTGCGAGAAAAGCTATACATGCAAGCCGAACAGCTATTGTTGCGCAAGGCTGCCGCGGTGATTCCGGTGACGGTGCCACTGAAGACCTACCTGCTGCGCCCCGGCATTGAGGGCTTTGGGCTGAACCGACTGAACGTGCTCAGTTTGGAAGAGCTTGCCAGGGAGGGGGTGCGGGGGAGGGAACGGACCCCGCATTAGGCGCTTTTAATAAAGCGCCTAAAATGGCCTAACAGGCTTCTCAAACACCAGCACGTACTCGTGGGCAAACAGGTAAAACCCGCCCGCCAGCGCGCGATAGCGCCATAAATTTGCCTGCTTGCCTTTGCCGACTTCGTTGCCAGTAATATTTTTAACAACAATCGCCTTAAGCTTAAACCCCGCCTGCTGCATAGCCTGCATACAGTAAAAGCCCAGCGGTACCAGCTCGCCCGCGGTGTATTGGTCGCCAATTACAACGGCCGCGTAACGGCCCGGTTTTAAAACCGTATGGCCCAGCTGTGCCACGGCCAAAAACTGATCAAGAAACCCTTGCGTGCCTTTGGCGTTGGAGAGGCACGACGGATCGTCGGAAAACTTGATGATATCGGCATAGGGTGGGTGTAAAAATAAAAAATCAGCAAGGTTTTGAGCATGCCCAACGTGATCGGCCTGCTGGTTTGCCTGGTTAGCATTAAGCGCTACCAGGGCCTTGTCTAGTTTGGGCTTCAGCGCCGCGGCGTCGGCGCTATTGCCCTGTATTACCCGCGCGTGCGCGTGCTTGCCCTGGGTTTTAAGCTTCTGGTTAACCTTGCGCACCATCTCGGGCTGAAGCTCTACGCCCAGCGCCTTGCGGCCCAGGTTCGCGGCTTCAATCAAGCTAGTCCCCGAGCCCGCAAATAAATCAAGCAGGGTGTCGCACGAGCGTGTGTAGCGCAAGAGTAACTGGGTCAAAATCTGTGGGACGCAATTTCCGTGGTAGTCGTAGCTGTGGCCGTTTTCGCGTTCGCGAGCATCGATTTGCCACAACGAGCCGGTTTCAATGTGATCGTAGTCACGCCAGAGGCTTAAGTCCAAATCGTTGATGGGGTTTTGTTTGGCCCGAGCAAGTTTTTGAGGGCTTGTGGGTTTGCGTTTTAATGCACTGGCCCTAACGGCGCTTTGTTTTGTTACTTCAGGTAATGCTTTCGCAGGCAATCCTTTGCTGGGCATTGCTTCAGCCTGCTTTTTGGGCTCTCGTGGCGCGGTTTTGGTTTTTGCGTGTGCCATCATTCGCGCGCTTATTCCCCTCATTGCCCTGCTGTTTTGTATCGTGCTTTTTGTATTGTGCCCTATAGCTTAATAGGCTACCGTTTTGCGCACGCTTTAGCCTCCCTCAGGCAAACGGGATTTTATTATTATGTGTTTAGGCAATAGGCCACATGCCCTGCAGGGGCTTTTACAGGGCGTAACGTCTTAACGCCCGAATTTATAGGTTAAAGCCTGTAGCGGCGTTGCGCAGTGGGCGTCAACAGTTGGTTGTAGGTTGCCGCTACCCGCTAACGCAGGGCGAGTTGCCACTGGCGGGCCATCTCCACCGAGACGCCTGCCGTTTTTGCAATCGCCTGCGGAGGCGCCTGCAAAATTTCGCTCAAGGTTTTGTAGGCGTCCAGTAACTTGGCCTTGCGAACCTCGCCCATGCCCATTAAGGTATCCAGCTTCGAGGCTGTAGCTGCCTTGCCGCGTAACTGCCGGTGGAAGGTAATGGCAAACCGGTGCGCTTCGTCCCGAATTTCTTGCAGCAGCAAGCGGGCAGGCGCGTTGGGCTCAAATACCACCGGATGCGATTGCCCCGGCAAGTAAACTTCTTCAAATCGTTTTGCAAGCGAGATTACGTCTGGCGGAATTTTTAGATGCGGCAGCGCGCGTATCACCTCGAGCGCGGCGTTAAGCTGGCCTTTGCCGCCATCAATAATCAGCAAATCCGGGTACTCCCAGCCGGGTTGCCCCAGTTTTTCAGGCGCAAATCGGCGCCCGATGGCTTCGGCCATGCTGGTAAAGTCGTCCGGTTTGCCTTCGGTGGTTCTCAGCTTGAACTTACGGTAGGCTGATTTGAGCGTTCTGCCTTCTTCAAAGACTACCATTGAGGCGACGGTTTGCGACCCTTGAAAGTGCGAAATATCAAAACATTCCATCCGCTGCGGCAGTCGGCTTAGGCTTAGGGTTTCCTGCAATTGCATCAATGCTTCAATCGGGTCGCGGCTGAGCAGTTCAGCATCTTGCTGGCGCCAGTTGGCTAACGCTTGTCGGGCGTTTTTTTCGGCCATGCTCAACAGGCCCTTTTTTTCGCCGCGTTGGGGCCAGCTAATGACCACTTTTTTTAGCAGATTTTGTGTTTCTCGGCGTTTTTGTGTCAGGCCGGCCTCGGTTAATTCAAGTAATTCCGGGTCCAGGAGCGCTTGAGGCAGTAAAATTTCGTCCGGAATATCAACACTTAACGTTTCCCACTGGCTTAAGAGCTGGCTCATCAGCGTGGTGTTGTTCGCGGCCCTGGTTTCGGTTTCGGCTTCTGGCGCCAAATGGTAGGGAATCGATTGACTGCGAACCAGTTTGCCCTGCCGAATCGATAAGATGGTGACGGCGCAGCGGTGTCCGTCGGTCACCATACCCAGTGCGTCCTGGCTTAGGCGGGTATCCGCGCTAATGACTTTCTGCTGCCCGGCAAGGCGATTAATGGCTAAAATCGCATCCCGAAGCTGGCCGGCGCGTTCAAACGCCATTTTTTGACTGGCAAGCTGCATGTCAGCCTCTAGGCGGGTTAAAAGTTCGCCTAGCTTGCCTTTAAGCAGCATACTAATTTGCTCGATGGTTTGCTGGTAGGCTTCTGGGGTGATTTTGTCCTGGCAAGGCCCCGGGCACAACCCAATCGAGAAGTTCATGCACGGGCGGTCTTTAAACAAGGGTGTTCGGCGCTGGCGTAACGGAAAATATTTTTTAATCGTATCCAGTAATACGTACATATCGCCCGCGTTGGGGTAAGGCCCAAAGTAACGCGCCTTGCTTTTAAGGTTCGGTTTGCGAGTTACAAACAATCTGGGGTATTTTTCGGCCGATAAGCCTATCCAGGGGTAGCGCTTGTCATCCCGGAGCAGAATATTGTAGCGCGGGCCCAGGGTTTTAATCAGGTTGCTTTCCAGTAAAAACGCTTCGGCCTCGGAGTCCGTTACGATGGTGTGCAGGCGCCAAACTTGGGCCACCATGTTAAAAATACGTGCAGTGTGCTGCTGACCCTGAGCAAAGTAGCTTTTAACCCGGTTACGCAGGTTTTTGGCCTTACCTACGTACAAAAGTTGAGCATTGGCATCAAAAAACTGGTATACGCCCGGCGAATCGGGCAGTTTTTTAAGCGAAGCTTCAAGCTCGGGTAGCGTGTTGGCGTCTACCCAGTAGTATTTTTGGCTCTCGGCGGCGTTTGCCAAGCTTTTAAGGCGTTTAGGAGGCGGCAAAAGCTTAAACTCTTTTTGCTTAATTTCTGGCTAATATCACCCGCGCTAAAACCCTGCGTAAAAATTTGCGTAACAGGCGTCGGGCTTATTTTAATTGTCGTCAGCTTTAGGAGCTTGCGCAATGCGCGTAAGGGTTTCTTAAGGTTTAAGATGCGTTTAACTCAAGTTTTTAAAATAAGTCGCCGATGATAGAACTAACATAAAGCTTTCGGTTGCGGCTAAAAGTTCGGGCCGTACAAGGGGCACCCATCATTTTATTTAACTTGGCCCAAACCCTCTAATCATTCTATTTCATCTATATTAATCGCCCGAATCATTCAGATAAGTTCTGCGGAAGCTAGTTTTACAGCATTCTGCCCACTGCTTCTGTCTGATTGTTCAGCCGGCGGAGGATTCGTGCATGCACCTGCTAGGACAGCAATCTGGGATGCGCTCTTTAAAACGCGTGATGCGATCTGGCTTAGGGCTTTTATCAGTTCTGGCTTTGGTTGTAACGGGTACTGCGTGGGCGGATTTAACCGAAGCGCCGCGTCTAGACGTTGCTGTACCGCAAACCCAGGTGGCGACGATTCAGTTTAACAGCAGCAGTAAAGCCATGTTGGTAAACGCGGTTTTAAATGCCAAGCTGGAGCAAACGTTTATTTTTGATACCGGCGCAACCTATACCGCGATTTCCCGAAAAGCGGCGCAGGCACTAGGGTTAGACTTGACGCACACCGATTTGGTCACGATTACAACCGCGAACGGGCGGATTGCGGTGCCTAAAATTCGGCTAAAAACGCTGAACGTAAACGGCGTTTTGCTCCAGGATGTTGATGTGACCGTGCTGGATTTTCCGGAAGGGAGCGGCTACGGTGGCCTGCTTGGCTTAAGCGTGATTCGCCGGTTCCACGTGACCATCGATCCGCAGGCAAACACGTTAGTACTCAAGCCTGTTTAGCGCTTTAAAAATGCCTATAAAAAGCACAGGATGCTTTGATGTTCAGACTATAGTCAGGGCAAGCGTTTTCCTAACCTAAAGTGAATGAGTAAGCGATTAATACAGGACAGCTTTTTAATTTGGCGGCCAAGGGGATATTGGTCAAATTTGTCGTACCCGCCAAGGCGGGTATCCATCCTAAATAGAGCGTCCTTGACTGGATTCCGGCTTTCGCCGGAATGACGTTTTTTGTGAACTTGTTCTCTGAAACCTGCGTTGATCACTCGTTTTATCAGTGTTTGTTCAGTCAACTTAAATGCTGCTGATAGGCTTTCTGCCCTGGGGTGTGGGCTTAAACCGTGAGAGCCAGGCGTTAGAACACGCATTAAGCTTCTTTAGATCAGGGGTGTGCGTGTTAGCAGCTGCCTTGTTTTAAGCGCCTAACGGTAGCCAGAGCGTAAACACGGCCCCTGAGGCAGCCCCCGAAGGCGGGCTTTGTACTTCGATTCTGCCGCCGTGCTTCTCCAGAATCCGGTAGCAGAGCGCCAGCCCCATGCCGGTACCCACGCCCACACCTTTTGTCGTAAAGCCGGGGTCAAAAATGCGGCGCACGTGCTCTGGGCTAATGCCTTTACCCGAATCGATGAACGATATCTTGAGCCAGCGCGGTTGCGCGTGCCCAGCCTTCAATGCGTCCGCTTCGTACGGGTCCGATGATGCGTGATGCGGCGGGCTATCGGTTTCGGTGCGTATGGTTAGGGTTTTGGGGGCGTCCTGGGGTAAATCGGCCAGCGCGTGCGAGGCGTTAATAATCAGGTTCATAAACACCTGATTTAATAGCCCTGGATAACACGAAACAGGCTCGAGGGTTTCATCGTAGTCGCGTATCAGCTCAAAGCCATCTTCAAGATTGGCTTTAAGGGTGCTTTGCAGCAGGTGCAGCGTGCTATCGATTCCCTCGTGGATGTTAACAACCTTGCGTTCAGATTCATCGAGGCGTGCAAAATTGCGCAGGCTTCGTATGGTTTCATCAATGCGCTCGCTTGCCTGCTGATTCAGGGTTAAAAGCGAGAGCGCGCGTTCCTGCCGCGCTTGCGGGGTAAGTTGTGTTGCGCCTGTTGCACCCATTTGCGATTGATCCAGCAGCTTGAGTATCAGGGCGTTATTCGCCGAAATGACCCCAAGCGGCGTATTAACCTCGTGGGCAATACCGGCTACAAACTGCCCCAGCACAGACATTTTTTCGGATTGAATCAGGCTCATCTGCGCTTGCTGAAGCTCGTTAAGCGCTTGCTCCAGTTGCGCGTTCTGCGATTCCAGACGTTTAAACAGTTCGGCCTGTTGGAGGGCAACGCCCAAATGTTCGCAAATAGCATCCAGTAGCTCAATATCTTCGTTAATCCAGGGGCGTGGCGTGCCACACTGGTGCAAAGTAATGCTGCCGACCAGTTGCTCCCGAATCAGCACCGGAAAAACTGCAAACGAGGCAATCTGGTAACGATCAAACAGGTCGCCTACGGTCTCCAGTAATACAGCCGGGCAATCGCGCGTATCGTTCACGATAAACGGGTTTAAAATCGGGTTGCTGCCGCCAAACGGCGAAGGTTTAGTGGGTTTGCGCATGGCAAACACGGCTTGCTCCAGCGCCAGTTCGTCCAGGCGGCCTTGCGGGTTAAACGCCGCTACGCCCGGGCGCTGATAAATAAACGTATTGTGCGCACGCGCGGCATTTTGCTTGTTTGCGCCTGGCTCGCTTGCATGGGGTTCGAGATTGGGTGGCGTTTCTTCCGGATCAGTATATTGAATCAGGCAGCGGCTAACGCCCAGCACCTGCCCGAGCTCGAGCACGGCGGTTTCCAGCATCTGGTCAATATCAAGCGATTGCCGAATGGCCTTGGTCAGGCGATTGAGTAAAAATGCACGGCTCGCCTGCGTTTGCGTTTGCCAGTACAGGCGCGCGTTTTCTACCGCTACGGCAATCGGGTCTGCAATGTTGGTTGCCATACGTTCAATGGTGGCTAGCCGAACCGGTTTTCTGGCGGTTTTACCGTCTGGCTGGGGCTTCAGGTCGGGCGCAAACTGCATGGCCAGTGCGCCAATCACCACGCCTTTATTAACCAGCGCAACGGCGACCGCGCCGTAGCCCAGCGGTAGACTATCCTGAGACGACGAGGGCGAAGACGCAGAGGCTCGCGAACCTGCCTGCACGCTGTTCTGGTTTAAGGAGACCCTGGGGGGCTCAAAAAGCAGGCTGTAGCGCAGCGGCGAAGGGTCTTGCGGATTCAGTCGTACGGGCGCGCGCGTCGAGAGTAATTGCGCCATTAAGGCATCGCTGCCTAAAAATCGGGCGGATTCACCGGGGTCGGTGCTTAGGGTCAGTTCGCCGTCATCGTGCATGGCCACGCGCAGTTTTAGACTGTTTTGCGAATCATCGAGCATCGCGATGACCAATGATTCAAACGGAATAAACTCGGTTAGCGCGTCTCCCAGAGATTCAAAAATATCTTCCAGAATCAGAGATGAGTTGACCGCGTTGCTAACCGCCTGAAATAGACGTAACTGCTCAAGCGCCTCGGCGGGTGAGGGATCGTTCAGCGACGGCATCAGCCTGGAAAACGGGTGAGGCGAGCCGGAATAAGATCCTGAAAACATGGCAAACGCTGCAACAAGCCTTGTACGGAGTTTAAAATGCCTTAATGATAGCGACTATACTCTTTAAAAGTAAATCATACACTTTAGGTCAGGAAAATACAGACCCTGACTGTATTTTGTAGGTCATCGTGTCCTAACCTAAAGTTAATTTACTATAGAGCACGAGCGCGCCCAAATTTGCCGACGTGCCCTTCAGTAAGAGTCTGGGTCAATTTTGCACAGGCTGTGAGCGCGAGGGGTGTAACGAACCTGGTTTACGAGATTGAATACACCAAACTGCCCCGCACTTCTTAATTTGCGTCCAGAAATTTACGCCTTGATGCAACGTGCTCTGAAGGTGCTGTTCCTGAGCGTAGGCTTCGGGGCATTAAACTGGCTGTACTTGGCTTAAGGCGCTTTAGCCTTTAACGCGCATCTTTCATGAGCATCAAGTAAGATAAACTAACAAAGTGTGCCTATTGATAGCGAATTATAGTGATAGTTGAACGGCACTCGCGGTTAAATTGAATGTACAGGTTGTCGTTCGAATACGAATCAAACTATAATAAGCTTACGCTAGCCTTAATTGATTTATTGTTCAAATCCACCTTGGTTATAAAAACTCTGGGGTTACATAAACTCTGGCCTAAATAAATCTTTTTTCAGGCCTGTTTTCGCCCAAAGTAACAGGAACATCTCCGCTTATGCCCGCGTCTCGTAGCAGCAGCCATAATCAGGCTTTTTCCAGAACGGATCGTGTTCGCAAGGCAATGATTCGAGAAATCGGCGATATACTGTCGAACGAATTGCGCATGCCTGACCTTGAAGGCGTGTTGATATCGGTGACGGATGCAGAAGTTAGCGGGGATCTGCGCCATGTTAAGGTTTTTTTGAGTATTCTGGGCGATGCCGACATGCAAACGCACGTAATGGCGCGCTTAAACGAGCTGGCACCTCGGCTGCGCAGTGCCGTGGGCCGAAGAATCCAGTTGCGGCACACCCCTGAGCTGCATTTGGTTAACGACGACGGTTTGGCGCGTGGCAGCCGGATTACGCAACTTTTAAACGAAATCGCTACAGAATCCGAACCGGCACCCGAAAATAATGACCCGAGCGAACTTGATGCACCGTAAAGCACGACAGCTTGAGCGGGCCATTGTAGCAGGGTAGGACGTAACGAAATTAATGAATTAAATGGCTTAAAATATAGTTAGGCTAAGGGTTTCTATAACCTAAAATGCTAAGTTGTAAGTGCTTGAGTTGCTTTTTAAACGTGAACACTACCGCCCTCTCGCCCAACCTACAGGAAAGCATTCTCTCGAATTATGCAAGATTTTATACGCGGTTTTCTGGACAAAATTTCGCATTATAACGTTATGGTGGATGCCTACCTTAAGGCGTCGGGTAGCGCGCCAGATCCGGCATCGGCGTTTTTAAACTGGGGGGTTCAACTTGCAGAATCCGGGCAGCTGGATGTTGCCCTTGAAAAATTTAAAAAAGCCGCGCAAATGGCCCCGCATCGCCCGGAATGTTATACCAATTGGGGCATTGCGCTGGCTAAAATGGGCCGACTCGAAGAAGCCTCGGAGCAGTTTGAGGCTGCCATTGCGCGCGACCCCAAAGCGCCTTCGAATTACCTGATGTGGGGCGCCGTGCTGATGGAGCAGGGCCAGCTCGAGGCCGCGCACGCCAAGTACAAAAAGGCGCTCTCTTTGCGGCCACATCAGGCCGATTTACATACGCACTGGGGCATTTCCCTTACGCTTTCCAAGCGCTTCCACGAGGCGATTGATCAGTATCGTCAATCCTTGGGCATTAATCCGCAACAGCCGCAGGTTTGCTTTTTATGGGGCGCTACGCTGGCAGAACTGGGTGATTATGAGGCCGCAATCGATAAATTTAAAGAGGCGATTCGCTACGAGCCCAAGTTTTTTGATGCCCTTTATTGCTGGAGTGTTGCGCTGAACAAGCTTGGCCGCCATAAGGACGCGCTTGAAAAAGCCAAGCAGGCGCTTGATATTAACCCGGAACGGCCAGAGGTTTACCTAGCACTGGGCGATGCGTTGGCAGGGCAAAACCGGCTCGAGATTGCCATTGCTAACTACCGGCAGGCGATTCAGCTTGTGCCCGATCAGCCCGATGCGCACGTGGGACTTGCAAGCGCGTTGTATCGCTTGCATCAGAGCGAGGCGGCGCTACCGGTGATTGAGCGGGCTATTAAATTAATGCGTGCAGCCAACGGAAGTGCCGCGTCTGATTCAGCTTCGGTTGCCGGTTATGCCCCCCCTGCAAAGCCTCTCGAACAGTTTGCTAGCACGCCTGAGCCCCCTGCCGATGCGTGTGCGCCGGATCCGATTAGTCTGGATCTGTATATGCTTTGGGTCAATATTTTAATCAGTTTGCACAAATACCCGCAGGCCCTGCAAAGTTTACAGCAGGGCTTATCCGCGTATCCGGGGCATGTCGGGCTTGCGTTGCAGCAGGCAACAACGCTGCTTAAACTGGGGCGCGCCAAAGAGGCCGTGGATATTCTGGTGATGCTGGAGTCTCGCGCGCAAGAACTCCCTGAAGCCGAGCCGGGGCTGTACTATGTGTTGGGCACGCATTACCTAAGCGCGAACGAGCTTTATAAGGCCAAAACTTGCTTCGAGCAAGCCCTGACCCTGGATGCGGATCATCAGGAGGCGGCCATCAGTTTGTCCCTGGTCTTGAGCGATTTGGGTAAAGCGCAAGAGGCGGTGCTTCTACTACGGCCGTTTTATCGAAAATACGGCAAAGACCTTAACCCGGATGCCAAGCCTGACGTACGGATGATTTTTTACTACGGCATGGCGCTGTTTTCTGCCGGCGATGCGGCAGAGGCCATTCAAAAATTTGAGCAGGCCTTAAGCCTGAACGATCATTATCAAGAGGCAAAAGTTGCGCTGGGCGAGGTGTATCTGGCGCAAGGCAGAACCCAGGAGGCTATTTCGCAACTCGAGGCAACGGTGGCGGCGCACCCTGCCGCTGAGCTGGCGTGGATGTTGCTTAGCCTTGCGTATAGCCAGCAACACCAGTGGCAAAAAGCAATCGATGCCGTTGAGGCGCAGCTTGCCTTGAACCCTGCTAGCCAAGAGGCCTGGGGGCGTAGAGCGCAGCTAGAAGTCTGGCGGGCGGCCGAGGGGGTGCAGACAACCCGCAAACACGTTAGCGATGCGCTAGAAGCTGTATTATTGCGTGCCGAAGCGCATTTGCCTGCGCAAGTTTACGGGCAGTTGCGTCAACATGCGCAAGCCATGGCCGAAACGCCAGTGCCGGCGTTGGTGACAGCTAATCAACCTTAGGTCTGGTAAGCGTATTTTTTAAGCTAAAGTGACTGTTTTATTGCCGTAAACAAAGCGATTATTTCGTAACTGCCCGTAACCAATCTTAGGGCAAATTTTCGATAGCCAGAATCAGCATTTCAGCGTTCGTGCTGTCAGTCGTGGCATAATCGCTATAAATCACAAGCCATCGTAGCTGCAACGCTTAATTGGCCTCACAGACTTTTGCAAAAGGTGAATCAGTTACTTTTAAAACGGTGTTTTAAGCATCGTTAATGCGTAAAAAAGCACCAAACGTTTGCGTTGTTCGTTAAAGGTCGCGTCTCATGTTTTTAAGTCAGTCGGGTAATCCGGGTCATCAAATCAAACAGGAGTTTTCAGGCCCTCAATTTCAGCAGCCTCAGCCGCCTCAACAGCGTTCGATTCAAAGCGTGCTGATCGCCAACCGGGGCGAGATTGCGGTTCGCATCGCGCGTACCTGTCAGCAATTGGGCATTAAAGCCATTGCGGTATACGCCAACCCAGACAAAGACGCCATGCATGTACGCGAAGCCGATGAGGCCTGGCCGCTTGCGGGCGAGACGCTTGCCGAGACGTATTTAAACGCTGAACAACTTATCAAAATCGCGCTTCGCGCAGGTGCGCAGGCGATTCATCCGGGGTATGGCTTTTTAAGCGAACGGGCAGGTTTTGCGCGCGCGGTGCAAGCGGCAGGCATCATCTGGGTTGGGCCTTCGCCCGAGTCAATGGCGCTGATGGCGGATAAATCGAGCGCAAAAACCTGCATGCAAGAGGCCGGTGTGCCCACGTTGCCCGATATGCTATTGCGTGCGGCAGAGTTAACTGACGACGAGGGTGCGCTGCATTTACCAGAAACGTTGCAGGCGCAGGCGGCGCGTTTTGTGGGTTTCCCGTTGCTGGTTAAGGCGACTGCGGGCGGCGGCGGCAAGGGCATGCGCCTGGTGACATCGGCAGAAACATTGCACGCGCAGGTAATGCAAGCCATGAGCGAGGCTCGAAACGCTTTTGGGCTGGGCGACGTGATTCTGGAAAAATATTTGCCCAGCGCCCGGCACATCGAGGTTCAATTGATAGGCGATGCCCACGGAAATGTCTTGCACTTGCACGAGCGCGAATGTTCGCTGCAGCGCAGACACCAGAAAATCCTGGAAGAATCTCCTAGTACGGCGTTGCGTCCGGGTCAGCGCGAAGCGTTGTTCCGGGCGGCGGTTGCGGCGGGTAAAGCCGTCCAGTATTTGGGAGCAGGCACGGTAGAGTTTTTGTTTGATGATGCCACGGGCGCGTTTTATTTTCTCGAGATGAACACGCGGTTACAGGTCGAACACCCTGTAACAGAATGGCGCACCGCGCTGGATTTGGTTGCACTGCAGCTTATTGCGGCTTCGGGCGAGCCTTTGCCACTTGCGCAAACCGATGTGATTGTGCAAGGACACGCCATTGAGTGTCGAATTTACGCCGAAGCTTTTTCCGAGCTTGCGCAAGGCTTTTTACCTTCCACAGGGACGCTTGCGGTGTTTCAGGCACCGAACGCGCCGTTTATGCGTCTTGATTCTGGTGTTGAGGCGGGCGATGCGGTTAGCATCAATTACGATCCGCAATTGGCAAAATTGAGTGTGTTTGCGCCAACCCGCAAACTGGCCCTGGCGCGGATGCACTGGGCGTTATCTCGGTTGGCGATTTTAGGCGTTGAAACCAACACCGCGTTTTTGAGGCAACTGATTTTAACCCCCGAGGTTCAAGCCAACGCCGTGCATACCCAATGGTTAACGCCCCAAAAAATGGCGGAGCTTTCGCCTCCAAATCACGTTGCGCAAGCCTCGGAGGCCGATTACGCGCAAGCTATTAGCCTGGCGGCTGCAGCCTCGGTTATGGGCGTATCTGCAAATGCCGGGCCTGCGATGCAGCAAGGCTCTGTAACAGTAAATACAGACCCATATTCCCCGTGGCAAACGATATAACACCAATTAGATTTGAAATCATGCAACTGATGCATTTTCAAGTTCGCAAAGCCTTTATTTGACGCATGTTGAATCCTCCAGGCCTACTGAAAGTCGTCACGGTGGTGACCAAAAAGGCTTCGTGATGGCCTTAAGTAAATCAACTTTTACTTGGGGTGCTTTGATAAGAATACAGTCAGGGAAAGCGTTTTTATAACCTAAAAGAGATGACTTGCTTTTTTTTAAATCGTATAGTCACCTTTTTTAAAGTGTTTTTGCGCTTAAGCAATACTCACTTAAAGTGGGTAGTGGGTCAGTTTGGTTCGGGGAGGGGGCGCGAGGGAGGGAACGGCCTTCGCTTTAGGATATTGAACCCACCCAACTGATCCACAAACTGACCCAATACTCTAAAGCGAACTTGCTATTGGGTATTGCGGCTAAGTATTTGCGGCCAGTTTTTTTTGTTCAACATGTGCGTTCAGGTTTAACCAGCCTGGATTTTTTTCGAGCAAGGCCAATACATCGGCTTGCGTAAACGCAGTATCCTGCGGCCAAAGCGCTGTTAAAATCCGGGTAATCAATTCAAAATCTTCGGGCGTGTCCACCGTCCAACGATGATGGCTTTGATCGCCGAGCGGATTAAGGTGGTTGATCAGTTTAAACTGCTCGGGGTTTTGGTAAAAATACGGCGTGACGTGTTCTCGTTGCTCTGGACGGGTCGCATGGGCCTGCGCAAACTGTAGGGCCTTTAGGCTAAACACTTCGCAATCCAGCCCGCGCGGATAACTGCGCAAAAGGGTGTTACTGGCGTAATCGGCGCCCTGTTCAAAAAAAGCTTGAATCACGCGATCTACTTCGGTCGCATCAATCAGTGGGCAATCCGAGGTTATACGAACAATCGCAGAGGTTTGGCACAATTGTGCGGCCAGGGCGTAGCGGCTTAGCACGTCTTGTTCGTTGCCGCGCACGCAAGTTACCTGGTGCGCTTCGGCCCATTGCGCAAGCGGATCATCAGTTGCGTTGGTGGTAATCGCAAGCACAACGCGTTTGATCAGCCGACTCTGTTTTAGGCGTTGGTGGAGCACCGTTAAAAGCGGGAAGCCCAGTACCGGCATCAGTACCTTGCCGGGCAATCGGGTCGAGGTCATGCGGGCCTGGATAATCGCGGTCGCGGTCATCGCGCTATCATCGTATGTTGGCGTACTGGCATCTAAAGCCACGGGTGCAACAGGAGTTTCGGGAAATGTCATGGCGGTCAGGCGAAGAATAGAAAAAATAAAGGCGATAAAACAAGGTGACGGTTCAGGCCGGATCGTGATTGCGGGGTTGTTTGGTTTCGTCAGGTAGGGTGCTGAACAAGAAAAAAGCCATTATGAGAGAATCTATTATGGTGACGCGAGCGTTAATTTTTTCTTTTTTGGACTATATCCGGATTTCGCGATAGCGCGGTCTGCATAAAATCGCGTGAGTGGCTCACTTTGGGCAGCCAGGGAACGCGAGGCAGGGAGCGGCCCACGCTGGAAGCTTATTGAACACGCTAAACTGACCCACGACCAAAATCACGCCTTAATGGCAGTACTTGTATTTAATGTGGTTGTTGGCGGTTTGTGCTTCGCGTCATAATAACATCTTGCAAGCGCAATCGTTTGTATTCGCATTTTGGGCGGATAGTATTCGCGGTGGTTAATCACGGGTCACGCAGACGTTGACGGATTCGTTTCAGGATAAATTAAGTCAAGGGCGCTTTGTCATCACGGCCGAGCTCTCGCCGCCGCGTGGCAGCCAGCCCCAGCTGATGCTTTCGCGCGCGCAGGCGCTGGCCTCGCTTGCGGTTGGGCTTGATGCCATAAACGTGCCCGATTGCCAGCGAGCCATGCTCAAGATGAGTTCGATGGCGGCCAGTGTCCTGATTCAGCAAACCTGCGGTATCGAAGCCATCTGGCAGCTTACGTGCCGCGACCGGAACCTGATTGCGCTGCAAGCTGATATTTTAGGGGGCTACGGCCTTGGGCTAAAAAATATTCTGGCGCTTACTGGCGATCCGGTTCAGGTGGGCGATCAGGCCCCAATGGCGCACCAGGTGTTTCATCTGGAGGCTGTTCGGATGCTGGATTTACTGCAAAAATTAAACGCGGGTAACGATGCCCTGCAGGCCCCTTTAAAAGCGCAAGGCACGCAATTTTGCGTGGGAAGCGCGCTAAATTTAAACAAACTTCACAGTGGCGCGCAGCAGCAGCGCCTGCGCCAAAAGCTGGCGCGCGGGGTGGTGTTCTTCCAGACGCAGCCGATTTACGCCCTAGAGGTGCTTGAGCAAGGCCTAACAGTGCTTGCGCAATGCGCGCAGGCCGAGGGGGTGCCCTGCCCTAAAGTTTTAATGGGTGTTGTACCGCCCAAGTCTGCCGAAGCGGCGGCAAGACTCAATCAGGTTTCCGGGATTCAAATCCCTGCCGAGTGGGGTGCGTCGCTCGAGGCTGCGCGCGACCCGCTTGAAGCAAGTCTGGCGCAATACAGCAATTTAATGCAGCGCTGCTTGCCTTTAGTGCAGGGTTTCCACGTGATGCCGGTGGGCATCGAGGCGTCAGTGATTCGTTATTGGCAGGCGCACCCGGATTGGGTACCTCGGCCGGGGGCTTAGGCATTATCAAAACTTGATGCGGCCTGCAGAATTTGCGCTATAATCATTCTTCATACTATCAGACAGAGAGGTTTATACGGGATATTCTGGTCGCATGGGGCAACTTGAGCACTCTGGACAATCTGATGAGACGACTCAACCGGCGGCGGTATCTCAGTCGCCTGTTCAATCGTCTATAGACGTGCCTGTAGCGCCTACTGAACCAATTGCCGCTGAAACGAGTGATAAAATCGCAGTACAATCTGAAGAATCAGAACCAGCAGAATTAGCGGAACCGGCGGATCAAGTCCTGAATCCGCCAATTGAGGACAACGCCGCGCCCGAAGCCGCCGAGCCTCCTCAAGCGTTGGTTCAGGCAGAGGCACCGTTTGCGCCAGGAAGCGCGCCAGAAAGCGCACTAAAACGTGCAGATGCAACCGGTCACCGGATGCTGATTCGCGAAATTGAGGTTGATAACTTCAAGTCGTTTCAGGGTAAGGCAACGATTCCGTTTTTTGGTGGCTTTACCACCGTTTCTGGGCCTAACGGGTCGGGTAAAAGCAATATTATCGATGGCATCCTGTTTTGCCTGGGGTTATCGACGTCTCGTACGCTGCGGGCCGAAAAACTGACGGATTTAATTAATCACCATACCAAGCGCGGCGACGCCCAGGTTAAAATCAGTTTTGAAACCACTGACCCCGCCATGCCGCAGCTTACGGTTGCCCGCCGGGTCAAATCCAGCAAGGCGGGCTACAGTAGTACGTATTACCTGAACGATCACGTGGCAACGTTGGGCGAGGTGCATGAGCGACTGGCGCAATACCGGGTGTCTCCGGGCTGTTATAACGTGATGATGCAGGGCGACGTGGCGGGCATTGTCAATATGTCTGCGGGCGAGCGCCGTAAAATCATCGATGAGCTGGCGGGTATTGCCGAATTCGATCGCAAGATCGATCAAGCCAACCAGGAGTTGGGCACCACGCAGCAAAACATCGAACGTACCGAAATCTTGCGCGCCGAAATCGCGGATCGGCTGAAGCAGCTGGCCGATGAGCGCGACAAGGCGCTTAAATATCAATCGCTTAAAGCGCAGCAAAAAACGGCCGAAGCCCAATTGGACTGGATTAAATTGCGCGACCTGCAGCGCGCCGAAGTCACGACCCAGGAAACCTTGGCGCTGGGCAAAACGCAACAGCAGCAGCTTAAGCAAGAATCGCGCGGGTTGCTTAAACAAATGGAAGGCACGCGCGCGCAATTACTTGCGCTGAGCGAAGAGATTAAACGCAAGGGCGAAGACGAGCAAATCGCCGTCCAGCGGCAGATTGAAAGCCTGAAAGGGCACATTGCCCGTAAGATAGATACTATCCGGTTGGCCGAAGAGCAAATTGCGGGGAATCTGCAAACGCTCACGCAAATTCAGGCCGATGAAGCCCGCCTGGCCGATGCAATTGCAAACATCGACGCCGCGGTGGGCCAACTGAATCATCAACGCTCAGAGCTTGAGCAGCAGTACGAGGCCGAAGAGCTTAATTACCAGAATAAACTCAAGGGCCTCGAAGGGTTTAGTCAGCAGCAATCCCCGCAAACGCAGCAATTGGCCGAACTGCGCAAAGCGGTGCAATTGGCCACCGATGAGCTGGCGGAATTAAACCGCCAAAAGCTGGATTTTGAGGCGCAACTCAAGCGCTTGCAAGAAACGTACACGCATCAGCAGCGGCTTATGGGCACGCAGGCCGAACAGGGCGCCATGCTGGAAAAACGGCAGCAGCAGCTTGCGGCCGAGCAAACGCTTTTACGCAAAGCGCAAGATGCTGACGACGCAGAGCTTAACGAGCAACAATTGGCTTTGACCCGGCTGAAAGAACAGTTAAACGCGTTGCGCCAGGATTATCAAACTGCGCAGCAAGAGCTGGCCAAGCAACAGGCACGCAAGGCCGCTCTCGAGGATGCGGGCGTGTTTAGCCGTGCGGTCGAAACGTTGCTCGACGAAGGGCTTGGCGGGGTCCATGGCACGTTGGGGCAATTAATCACCTTTGATGCGGATAACGCGATTGCGCTCGAAACGGCGCTTGGCGGTCGTATTCAGAACGTGGTGGTTGATGACGACGCCGTGGGCCAGCGTTGCATAGAATTTTTAAAGCAAAAACGTGCGGGCCGTGCGACGTTTTTACCGCTGAGTAAACTCCAGCGGGCGCGTAGCTTGCCGGTGTGCCCTAATAGTGCAGGCGTTGTGGATTTTGCCCAAAATCTTGTGGATTTTGATGGCATTTACGAGGACGCCGTAGCCTATGCGTTGGGCGATACGCTGGTGGTCGATTCGCTTGCCAATGGTCGTCGGCTACTTGGTAAATTCAGAATCGTGACGCAAGACGGCGAGCTGCTCGAAAAATCGGGCGCGATGACGGGCGGCCAAAACGCCAACAGCGGCCAAAACAGCATTGCTAAAATCATGCTGCAAAAGCAGCAACTCGATGATGCTATCCAGAAGCAGCTACGCACTGTTCAAGCCTTGCAAAAAGAGGGCGAATCTGCCGCCAAAAAAGTACAAACCCTCGAACCTGCCATCGAAGCGTTGCGCACACGCTTGAACGATCATCACGCGCGCCTTGCGGCGATTCACGCCGAGCTGACGACGTTAACCGATCAGGCTCCGCCCAAGCCGATTGCGCAAGACGCGGTGATTGCGCCCGCAGACTTTGAGGCGCAACACTCAAAACTGCAATGGCAAGTTGATGCGTTGGTGCGGCTGCTTCAGAAAAAAGCGGGTGCGCTGGACGCGCAACATGCGCAAATGGCACAGCTGGAAGCCGAAGTCGAATCTGGCCCGGGAGAACAGCTTGAGGCTTTGCGGAAGGCCGTCACCGAGGCTAAATTCCAGGCCGATTACATTGATACCCAGCGCCGCAATATTGATTCTGAACTCAAGGCCAAGGGCATCGAGCGCCATTACCACACGGTGGGCTTAAAAGAGCACGCGGACCGTCGCGAAAAACTCCTGGCGCAAAACGTGCAGCTGGCCAAAGATAAAGCTAACGCGCAGGAAGAAATTCAGGTTTCTCAGCAACAGCAACAGGCCCTCGAGGCTAAAATCGCTCAGTTAAGCGAGTCGTTCAAACAGCTGCAAACCGAACGCGATGGCGTGCAGGCGCAGTTAATGGCGCAAGAAAACCAGAAGGCCCAGTTTGAGCGCGATGTTGCTCGTCTGCTCGAACAGCAGGCCGCATTCGAGGCTCGTTTGCGTGAATTGGCACCCGAAATCGAAGCGCTCAAGGCCTCGCTTTTAGAGCGCGGCGAGCAGCCTCCCGAAACGCTAGAACAGTTACCCGATGTCGAAGCAATTCAGACCACGCTCGCAAGTTTAAGTCGGCGTCTGCAGGCGCTAGAGCCGGTCAACATGTTGGCGGTTGATGCCTACGCCGAGGCCGAGACGCGTGCAAGTAGCCTGACGGATAAGGTCGGTACGCTACAACGCGAAGTTGAGGCGCTGGGCATTAAAATCAGCAGCTACGAAGAACTCAAGCGCGTGCATTTTATTAAATCGTTTGATTTGGTGAACACGCAGTTTAAAACCATTTTTGCCGAGCTTTCGGATGGGTACGGGCAATTGGTGCTAACCGATCCCGAGAATCCGTTGGCGGGGGGCTTGACGATTGAGGCCCAGCCGCGCGGTAAAAAAACGCAACGCCTTGAGTCCATGAGCGGGGGCGAAAAATCGCTGACCAGTCTGGCATTTGTATTTGCCTTGCAACGCGCGATGCCCGCGCCGTTTTACGCACTGGATGAAGTTGACATGAACCTGGACGGGATGAACGTCGAAAAACTGGCCAAGCTGATTCAGCGCGAGGCCCGCGGCGCGCAGTTTATTGTCGTTTCGTTGCGCAAGCCAATGCTCGAACACTCTGACCGCACAGTGGGCGTCACGCAAAAACCCGGCGGGATGACGAAAATCACCGGCATCGCGTGGAGTCAAGAAACTGTTAACGCGGCTAAAACGTCAGCTTCAGCTAAAGACGCGCCAGATACGCCTAAAACCTTAAGCGCTTAACCCAAATCCAGAAACGCGGGTTTGCCGGTGAGTGTTAGTTGTACAGTGCCGGTTTGAACCCCTTTGGGCGCAGGAATAACGTGGCTTTGTCCACACGTCCAGGCGACTAACGTTTGCTTGTTTGGCCCTTTAAAGCGCAGCAAATAGTCATTGGGCGTGCTGGGTAAACGCTCGATAAAATGCTGCCCGGCGAGCGCCCTGTACAGCGTGTGTAACGCGGCATAGCTGGGCTTGGTTTCTCGCGTGGTGGCTCGTACCAGCCCGTATTGCTGCTCGGGGTTATTCGGGTCGTCCGTCTGGTTCATAATGTCGCCCTTCCAGTTAAACCAGATGTTGACTGGCGCGCCTAGCATCATTCCCATCAACATTTGGCGCTGGGCATAGTTGGCTTGCGTCTGCTGGTCAATTTCAACGCTGTTATAGCCCCACTCGCCTAACAAAACCGGAATATCTTTGCCTTTGGGCGCATATTGTTTAACCAGTGCCTGACTTTTTTTGTAATTGGTCTCAATGCTCTCGGGCATACGGCTGACGCCCCGAAACGGATGCACCGAGACTGCGTCCACATGCTCGAGCAAGCCACTTTTGTAAACCGATTCCTGATACGCCAAATCGTGCCCGGCAATCGAAGGGGCCACAAAGCTGGCACTAGGGTCTAATTTTTTAAGTTCGGGCAGAAGTTCGTTCGCCAGCTTGGCATAGGCTGTGGCATCGGGCTTGGGTTGCCAGAAAAATTCGTGATTCGGCTGCTGAATCAACTCCCAAATTACGCCTTTGCCTTTAAAGTGACTCACGGCTGCTTTAGCATAGTTGTTAAACCCCTTGCGGATACCAGCGTGATTGATCGTAAGCCCGGCAGGGCCGCCGTGAATCTCGCCGTTGCCCAAGCCCAAAATCATCATGGGTTTTAGCCCCCGCGCAATCAACGCCTCCACCCAGCGGTCGTATTTCGAAAAATCATACACGCCTGGCGATTTTTCGACCGCGCCCCACAAGCAATCGCTGCGCACGACTTTAATTCCTGCGTATTGGATTTGATCAAGATCCGTTTCGTCCACCAACGGGTCAAAGGCATCTTTGGCACGGTAGGCGTGTGCGTGAACGCCCATGCTGCCCACGGTAGATTTAGGTTTCTCAATCGGCGCACCAAATTTGACACGTGATGTTAATCTTTGAGGAGCAATAAGCATTTTAAAAGCTTTCTGGTGACTAGGGTAAAAATCAAGAAGACAAAGCGATATGATTACAACACCTCTGACTTTTTTAAATTGCCTGAGCTAAGATGATCTCGATTGGCGTACAATACATTACGATGAAATTGACAAACCCCACCCAAAACAAACCGCCGCAGGATTTACGCACGTTTATTGAGCAACTGCGTGCTGCGGGCGAGCTGATTGAAATCACCGAGCCGGTGCGCGCGCATCTGGAAATCACCGAAATCACGGATCGCGTGAGCAAACAACAGGGCGCATCTAATAAAGCCTTGCTGTTTACCCACGTGCTGGACGAGGCGGGCCGAAAATACCCCATGCCGGTGCTGATTAACGCCATGGGCAGCCACCAGCGTACGCTCATGGGCCTTGGTGTCGCCAATTATGAAACAGTACAGAAACGCATCGAAGCCCTGATTAAACCCGACGTGCTCTCGGGCGGTGGGTTATTCCAGAAACTGGGTATGCTGCCCAAACTCGCCGAGCTCAATAATATTTTCCCGCGGCAATGTTCGGGTAAAACGGCGCCTTGCCAAGAGGTCGTTATCACCGACCCCTCGCAGGCTATGCTCGATAGTTTGCCGGTGCTGACCTGCTGGCCCGACGACGGCGGCCCGTACATCACGATGCCGATTATCATTGTTCGAGAGCCCGGGGCAGACGGCAAACAAGGCCCTCGCAATGTCGGCATGTACCGCATGCAAAAGTTCGATAACGCCACCACCGGTATGCACTGGCAAAAACACCACGACGGTAATCGAATTTACGAAAACGCCCGCCGCCTGGGTAAAGACCGCGTTGAAGTTGCCGTCGCACTTGGTGCGCCGCCGCACGTGATTTATGCCGCTACGGCGCCGTTGCCGCCGGGTATCGATGAGCTGATGCTCGCCGGGTTTATCCATAACAAACCGGTCGAAATGACGCCGTGCAAAACAATCGATCTGGACGTGCCGGCGCACAGCGAAATTATTTTAGAAGGGTACGTATTGCTCGATGAATTGCGCCGCGAAGGCCCGTTTGGCGACCATACCGGCGTCTATTCGCTCGCCGATGATTACCCGGTGTTTCATATTACGGCAATGACGCACCGGCAGAACCCGATTTACCAGACCACGATTGTTGGTAAACCCCCGCAAGAAGATTGCTATTTGGGCAAGGCCACAGAGCGCATTTTTCTGCCCCTGCTAAAACTGTTTATCAGCGAGATTGTGGACATGAACCTTCCTTGGGAAGGCGTGTTTCATAACTGCGTGATTTTAAGTATCGACAAACGATTCCCCGGTCACGGCAAAAAAGTCATGAGTAGCCTGTGGGGTTTTGGCCAGCTGATGTTCAGTAAATACGTGATTGTCGTCGATAAACACGTCGATGTGCAAAACCTGAGCGAAGTCGCCTGGCACGTATTTAACCATACCGACCCTAAGCGCGATATGATGTTTGCCGACGGCCCGCTCGATATGCTCGATCATGCAACGCCCATGCCGGGTTACGGCAGCAAGGTGGGCATAGATGCTACGCGCAAGTGGGAAAGTGAAGGCTTTACCCGTGAGTGGCCCGAAGAACTGGTGATGTCGCCCGAGATTCAGCAGCAAGTCAGCCAAAAGTGGGGGCAGTTATTTGGTAAATCGGTTCAAGTATGATACAAATTTAAATTCAAGTTATTCTGTAGGTTGATTTTTGGTTTGTGAGGGTTTTTAAAGTGCTTATTGCTCGTACAAACAGATGCTGAATTGCAGAATTTGCATACATACCCATCGGGAAGATTAGAAGCTGTTTTAAAGGTTGTATCGCGCAGAAAGCAAATGGTTGGACTAGTATCGCCTAATGATTTAATTAAGGTGATTATTCCTGCTGGCTCAGGTCCTATTTCAATGGGGCCACTAAGTTGTCGCTCAGATTTTTTCAGCGATATCAGGCATACATTTAAGCCTTATTCAGAGGGCAGCGTTTCTAAACGGGTTTTAAGTGAGCTTAAAAAGCATTTGCCAGCTAATACACACGATGAACTTCGTTTTAAGAATTCACTTTTAGAACGCCTTAATTTATTTGTTCCTGATGCTCAAAATGAACCTCAAGAACGAGCGCTAGCATTGTCAGTCCATGCTTGACCGGTTGTTTACGGTGCCTGGCTGGCGGCAGGCAGCGTGGCTTGTGGGGCTTGTTTTTCGGCGGTCTTCTTCAGTGCTTCCTGCGTTAGGGGCAACCTAAAGCCAAACGTACTGCCCGCGCCCAACTGGCTGTTTACAAACACTTGCCCCTCATGATGCTCTTCGATGGCGACTTTTACCAGATGCAACCCAAGCCCCGTGCCTTTAACGGTATGTACCTGGTTCTCAACCCGGTAAAACCGATCGTAAATGTGCGGTAAATGCTCGGCGGCAATGCCCATACCCGTATCGGCAACGGTAATTTCTAGCGCGGGCCTGCCTTCTAACGCAGAAACTTCGGCCCGGATTTTGATGCGCCCGCCTTCATCGGTGTACTTAATGGCGTTGCTTAGTAAATTGCGCAATACGCGCTCAATGCTATCGCTGTTCATGCTCACTTCGGGCAGGTTCGATTCGATGGCGGTGGTAAGCGTAATGTTTTTCTGTTGCGCCAGCATCTTGACCGATTGCACGGTTAGGTTAATCAGCGGCACCACGTTTTGCGGCGATTTTTCCAGGGCAATGTTACCGTTTTCGAGCCGCGAAAAATCCAGAATATCGTTGACCAGTTTTTTTAGTCGGTCGGTTTCAATGTGGATGGTCTCTAAAAACTCCTGGCGGGTTTGCTCATCCAGTTCATCGCCATGATGAAACACGGTGTCCACATAACTTTTAATCGTCGTCACAGGGGTGCGCAACTCGTGGCTCACGTTCGAGATAAACTGCGTCTTCAGTCGGTCAACTTCGGCTTGGCGGGTCACGTCATTTAGCGTCATCACAAAGCCTGCGGTTGCGGGCGATTGTTGCGGTTGGCCGCTGCCCAGCTCGCCCTTAAGGGGCGACAAAGCGGCTTTGATGGTTTTACCCGAGAGTTCTACGGTATAGGTTTGCAGCGCACCCGTGCCAGCTACATTCTGGATGCCAACGTCTGGCGTGAGCGCGGGCGCCAACCCGATGGCCTGTTGATAGGTGGCGAGAATCGCCTCAAAGCAGCGCTCGCCTTGCGTGTCAACGTAATCCCGAATGGATAAGCCGGTTAGCTGGCTGGGTTTATCGGCCTCAAGCAGTTTGGCGGCAGCTTCGTTCGCAAGCTGAATGGTCCCCTCGCTATCGCAAACCACCACGCCGTCTGCAATGCTGCCTAGCACCGCTTGCAGCTTGTGGCGTTCAAGGCTCATCTGGCCTGCGTTTTGCGCCTCGTAAGATTTTAATCGGGCGCTCATCTGGTTAAAGCCCTCTGCCAGCGTCCGAATTTCGCCCCAAAGGGTACTGGTTTCGATTTTTGTGCCAAACGCGCCACCCGACAGTTGCTTGACGCCCTGTGCGAGCGATTTGAGCTGTTTGTTATTCAGGTAGGCCGCTAACACCATTGCCGATACAGACAAGGCCCAGGCGGCCGCAAATACCAACATAATCAGTAAACCAATGTTGCTGCCCAATTGCTGCCAGGTGCCGCCAGTCAGCTTAATATGCAACTCGCCCGCTTCCTCGCCCGATAAACCTTGCCAGGGTGCGGCGTAATCCACCAGCTGCGCTTCCTGCTCGGGGGTTAACGGGCGGTGCGTTTCAAAAATCAGATTCGCGTCGGTGTCGTAAAATTCAACGGCGGCAATGTCTTCGCTGGTTTCAATCAGTACTTCGGCCAGGCGTTTTTTATTGCTTAAGGCATCAGTGCCCGAAGACTCAGCGCGAACGGCAGCCACGGCGGTCATAAGCTGACCAAAGGCCTGCTGGTGCTGCTTTAACTCATGCTGAAATTGCTGGTGTACAACCACGGCAGTGCCCGCAAACGTGAGCGTTGCCGCCAGTATGCCGCACAACCAGAGTCGGTTATTTTGCATCAGCCAGCTTTGCAGGCGTGGTTTGTTCGTTCGAGTCGTTTCGGACGCTTGCCGGGATGCTTCTGATGATGAGGTACCAGGGGGTAAAAATGCCACGATAAAAAACCTGTCTTTTGTTTAACCGGTAAACGTTTGCTTAACGTATAAACGCCGCTTGCGTGCGCACAATACCGAACGCGTTGTGCACCGCGCCACTGTTATAAACCCTTGCGTTTATAAAGGCGTACGTTCATAAAACCTTACAACGTTAAATATTATAAAGAAATTACTAAAAAACACAGCCCTTGACTTGACGTTTTTCGTTTCATTTAAATTAATTCATGTTTTCCGGAATTTAGATAAAGCGTCTTTAAGCACGCGCTAAGCGGCTAAGGCACAGGGTTTAACACTTAAAAAAGCGATTATGCCACGACTTTCAAAATCAACATTTTGGCGTCTGTGTTGTTCGTTGTGGCTTAAACGCTTGTAAAACGCGGCTCAAATACAATGCAGATAAGCCTTAAAAAGCCGATTAAAAATCACTCGGGTCTTCTGTTTGAAGATTGACCCCAAAAATGGTAGTGGGTCTGTTTGGTGGGTTCTACATCCTGTAGCGAGGGTCGTTCTCTCCCTCGCGCTCCCTCCCCGAACTAACCTGACCCACTACCCAAAAAATGAGTCGCTGACTTGAGGCCTGTTTTCGGGATTTAGGTCTTTTAAAACAGCCATCATTATTTTAAATGACTAGCAAGTATCCGGGTCGTGAGCTTTTGAGTTTAACCCAAGGCAGAGCTAGCTTAGCCACGGGCTTACGCGATAAACGGCGGGCGCGTTTTGGGCCGCACGTTGCATGTGTTGCGCCACCTGTTCGCTTGAGACCTGCGCTATGGCCCCTTGCTGGCGTGTTGCAAGTGCTGCGGCAATGCCAAGCGCTTCGGCAAGCAGGCACAGGTGCTGTACAATTCTGCACGCTCCCTGTGCCAACCCGTAAAAGCCCGCAGCGCGGCTTAAAACGGCCAGATTCGCCAAATGCGGTTCTTGCATCAGGCAGCACCCCAGATGCGTTTTAAACACGGGCTTGGGCAATGGCAGTAGCGCTGGCGCGTTTTGCCACAGATTCAGGCCGCGGGTATCAATCCAATAACTGTAAGTGCCAATCGGGGTTTCTCCAGCAGGCGTTTCCAGAAAGTCTCCAGAATGATTCATCAGTAATGCTTCGAGCGTCATCGGGCTTCGGGTCTGGATGTTAACGGTCTGGCGCACGTAGAGCGCCCTGGGCGCTTTGATTCTGGCTTGCGGCAGACCCGCTTGCTCGCGTAAAAATGCTTCAAACGACTGCATGGCGGCTTGCAGTTCGTCGGGCATTGGCTGTGTATTACGAGATAACCCCAGCAGCGTCTCAAGCTGAGAGCAACGCCAGACCAGACCGTTCCAGCTGAGCCTGTTGTTTAAAATGGCAATGTTTGCCCCATCAATCCAGGTTGTAGCCGCCGGGTAGGTGGCGGCTGCTGCCAGGGGGCTTAACGTGGGCTGGAGTTGTTGCGTTTGCCAAATGTGCCATAGCACGCCAATGGCCGGGTTTAAAATATCAATGTAATCGGGCCCGATGATTGGGTCTCGGCTGACCCAGGCGTCGACTTCGGCCTTTGGATTAGCGGGGAACGCCGCGCGTAACAGGGCACCCATGTCGGCGCGTGCGCGAAGTTTTTTTTCGGCCGTAACCAATGCTTGTACCGTAACCCCGTGTAAGGTAAACACGGGCGATACGCCCAAAAAATTCGCCTCCGGCCCAAATTGCCCGTCCATGCCTATCCAGGTGTTTGCGCCCATTTGCCTGGCAAGGTCGGCATCCGGTGTAGCGTCAATCAGCGTGTTAAACATCGCGATTGGTTGTTGCGTCCGTGAATCCAGCAAATAATACGCCGTTTGGTTTTCAGGTTGAGCCTGTACAACAGGATACTGAAGGTTATGCAACACTTTTACGCCTGCCTGGCGCAACATGGCTTGTAACACGCGATGCGCGCGGTTAGGGTCCAGGGCCACGCGTTTGACGCGCGCTTTTTTTAAAAAGCGTGCAAATAGCGGACTTAAATACCCAGGCGAGAGATCCATATACGCCAGTCCGCCCAGGGTGCTGAGCCCGCCAAGCCATTGGGTGCGCGGGCCGCGACGCGCCAAAATAACGCGTGCCCCGTTTTTTGCCGCCGAAACGGCTGCCAGGCAGCTTTCTAGTTCGTCGCCAAACACTAGAACATCGGCGCGGTAAGGTGTTTTTGGGGGGGGATTAAGGCGTGCGTGCATGCGATGTAGGAGGCTTTAAAAGAATCAAATCAACTACGTGTTTATTACGGGTTCATTTTGCAATCAATAACAAGGACGCTTCAAAACAAGAACGTTAACGACTAATAAAGATTCCACAGGTTAGATTGATAGCGGCAAAAAAAAGGGTGCATTTAAACTTGCCTGGTTGCGAACATTCGTTTAGAAATCGCGGCCTTAGGTTTTGCCGAGGGAGTGGTGCGTGTAAGCCTCAAAAATCTTGGCTCCTGTTTCATCTCTTTTTTGTACACTAATCAACGCAAGCTGGTGCTTAAGCTGTGGCGTTTAAAGCATTCTGACGTGGCTAGGCTGATTATGCTACAGTAGAAGCCTCTTGTAAGTGCGCAGATGATTTTAACGCGCATTTGAGGTTTAACTTATTAATTTTTTAACTGGCCGCTTTTGCTTATGCCTACGCCCTTAGCACCCACACTCTTGCCCATGTTTTTATTGCCCAGCCTGGGTTTTGGCGAGCTGGCGATTATTTTTGTGATCGTCCTGATTTTGTTCGGGCCGGGCAAGTTGCCGGGCGTGTTCAAGGCGATGGGCGAAGGCGTCAAGCAGTTTAAAGATGCCTCAAAAGGCGTGCTGCCAACCGACGATTCGAAAGACGATGAAAACGATCGGGCCAGCGCTGGCGCGCAAGATAAAGCAAACTAGTGTTTGGCTCGTGGGTTCGTTTAGTGTGTTAAATCGCTTACAGCAGAATGTTTGAGCCGCCGCGAATCATAAGCGACGCCGCGAGGTGCAGGGGGCTCTGGAAGCGTTTATGTGAAAACGCTTTTTACTTGAAAAAGCGAGCCTCCTGCTTCGAGTATTAGAAGAGCGCAGTTAAGGCGCTTTTGATTAAACAAAAAGCTACCCCCACATGGAATGTAAAAGGCGGTACGTCAACTATAATAATCGCCCTATAGTCCGTCCTAGCCAATTTTGCCGTAAGAGTGCAGCCCTAGCCCCATAATATTGACGCCAAAATAAGTCACCAGCATCATCACGTAGCCTGCAATACTTACCCACGCGTAAGTTGCAGGCGTCAGGGTCAAGCCTTCCCGCACGCGCAGGTGCAGGTAAGCGCCGTAAACCAACAGCGTCACCAGACTCATGGATTCCTTCGGGTCCCAGCTCCAGTAGTTGCCCCAGGCTTCATTCGCCCATAATCCGCCCAGAATAATCCCTATGGCAAGCAGCGGAAACCCAATGGCGACGCTTTTATGCGTAAGCTCGTCGTAAAGCCGGGTGTCTTTTTTTTGCGCGTGTAACACCAGATGCACCAACGAGGCAATAAAGGCCAGGGTAAAAAAGCCATAGGCCGAAATTATAATCGGCACGTGGATGCTACGCCAATAGCTTTGTAGTGCGGCCTGCAAGGGTTTAATGTCCGTCGGCAGGCTTAAGGCAAAGTTTAGGGCTATCAGTAGCAGCAGCATTAGCGGCCAGCCCCAGCCCGCCAGATTAAACTTTTGCTGGCGCAGCCGCGCATCCAGGTATAAATACCCGGCCATCACGCTTAGCACCAGCATCAGCATGGACTCGTACATGTTCGAGAGCGCAAAGTAGCCCGCCGCCATTGAGCGCTGCGCAAGCCCGATGGCAACCATGAGCGCCGAGACCAATACCAGCGCCCAGTTGGCTTGAGCGAACAGTTTTTTTTTGGGCCAAACCCAGCGGGCAACAGCCGTTAAAAGTGCCGCTGTCAAAACGCCGATGCTCCCTTGGATCCAGGTGGTATCGGTCATTGCAAAGGGCGCCATGGTTATGTGCTTTCTCGATCTAAAAAAGGTTTGGATTTTAAAACTAGATGCGTGTGCGTATAATCTCGGATGCCATTTTTATCATAAATCAACTTCAGGGTCGGATGCTATGGGCTGTCGATCTTACTTATCGAACTTATCGAAGCGCCCTGGCAAGGTCTTCTAGCTCCTTCTGGTAGGCCAGCTTGGCTTTACGCGTCTTCGGCAGCCAGTAGATCGTGGTTTGCGCTGCGTTTGTTGCATCGGTTGTATCAGTCGCGTTGGCCGCCTGCAACGCTAGCCATAGCCTGCGCTGCGGGGTTAAACTCATTAATACGCCCAGACTTATCAAGGTAAAGGCCAGCATCATCCAGGGGAGCTCCGGGGCTTTTTTAATCAGGAGCCCCGAGGCGAATACGGGCGCCCTGAAGGCAACGTGTACCGGGCCCAAGGTGCCGGATTCGCCCTCAAAAAGCTGCAGGTTCTCGGGCATCACCGGCCGGTTTTTTGCTGCGTCTGCTTTGCTCAGGCCGTAAAACCCTTGGCCATCGTGTAAAAAAGCCCGAATATGGTGCGCGCTCACGCCGGCATCCTGCTGGACTAAAAACGGAAACACGATGAGCGTCATCGGCTTGCGGTTCACCATCACCGGAACTTCTGCCACCGCGCGGTCACCAAACATCCGATCGGCGTTTACGGTAACAGGCTTATGGTTAATCTCCAGGCTCAGTTTGCCGGTCGGCGCAAACGTTGCCTGGTAAACCGTAATATCGCCCAGCGTTAGCGGGTGATTCACTGAAATTTGCTGCGCGATTTTTTGCCCGTCTTCGGTCACAACTTCAATGTCGCAATAATATTGTTTGGGTGTTGGGCTTACGCCGCGTTTTAAGTCTTGCGGCGTGCTCTGGTTAAATTCAACGTTAAACTGCTTAACACCCAGTTTGATGTTTGGGACATGACCCAGCCAAATGGCCTCGGGTGCGTTTTTAATGACGCGCTCGGCTTGCGGGAGCATTACGGTTTGCCCAGGCTCAAGCAAATGCTGCGCCTTAAAGCCGGTTAGGGCCGCCAGCAGCGAGCCGGTGAGCAGTAACGCAATGCCAATGTGCGCGACTACCGGGCCCAGGCGGCCGTAATCGCCTTTAGCAGCATAAAGTTGTAGGGTGTTTTTAGGGTCCTGCACTATACGCCAGCCCCGGCGCTTAAGGTGCTGAATCAGTAAGCTTTTAGTGTTTTGCGCGGAATGCGGCAGCGTAAGCGGCGGGGCTTGCCCGTGCGTAAGCGCAATGTGTTGCGCGCTGCAGAATATCGGCACAAACACGCTGCGCACCGCGGGGCGCAGCCATAGCATTGAGCCAAAAATCAGATTGATAAAAAACAGCACTTGCAGCGCGATAAACCAGGGGCTGCTAAAAACGTTAAACAGGCCCAAGGCACGTAAATACAGGTAGCTTTCGCCAAATTGCCGTTTAATATCGGCCAGCTCTACCAGGCCTTCCTGCGGCATCAGCACGCCCACCAGCGTTGCGAGTGCCAGCGTACTTAATAGCGTTATGGCCAGTTGCACCGAGGACACCATGCGGTGCAGATCGTGGATGAGCGCACGTACCCCCGTATGTTTTTTAAACTGTTTTAGGCCCAAGGCATGGGTATGCCCCGTAGGCTGATTAGCTGTCGTTTGCGCAGTAGTGCGCACAGTAGAGTTCTTGGAAGCGTCCATCTGCTATGGTTTTTACCGCAAAAGCGATGCTTAATGAATGCTCTTGCCGGGGTTGATGATGATTTATTTTGACGTTTATCCCGGAATCGATAATGGCGAACAGTTTTTTTTCGGGCCGCATAAGCTTTTATGCGCACTCCGTAATTGTTTTGCCTTAAGCATGCTTATTTAGGGTCTGTACCGATTCTCGTAAGGGATTAGCTGGGCTTACAGTCGCCTGTGGTTATATGTACATAAACTTGCCGCCAGTCTAATCTGCCAAGGTGTTTCATTTGTCTTAGAGACTGCTTTATTAATTTTTTCGGGCCGCATCCTTGTGCTAACGCTGTTCCTCTGTTGGGCCAAGCGGCGTCCGGCAAAAATATAGTTTGGCCAATAGTTCATGATGTTTACATGCGGATTACCCTTTGGGTTGAATGCGGCATCAATTAAAGCCACCCGGCAATTTTAAGCCATTCAGCCAAGGCAGGCTTGCGCCGAAACTGTAACGGTCAACCCTAAAGCGTATCGAATGAGGCGATTTTTTGCTATAAATGTAGTGAATAATGCGCGTCTGCTTTGCGATATTGATGCGATTTAGGCAGAAGCGCCTGTATTCGCCTTAGACCCAACAGCTTTTACGGCAAATTTTCAAGAAAAGGTTCCATTCAAGACATCAATTTGGAAAATCCGCTCGCTATCTTGTTACAAGCCTGTTAAAATTTTGTTACATGTTCGATGTCTCCCTGCGTCCTCAGTTCATATATAAAGATGCCTTTATGACTTTTACGAGCCTGAGATCCAAGTTTAAGCCCGTTTTAGCGCTGATTCTGCTGCTGTTTGTCGCTTTAATCCTAACGCAAGGCCATGTTTTTGCAGAAGTTGATGGCAGCCTAGCCGGTAAAAGCATCTCAGAAATCGCTACGATGTACCACGGGCAACTTTCGCGCCCGCTGTTTCCTGCGTTTTCGCTCGGGTTACCCCTGGGTGTCCAGGCGTTTATCTCGATTGGCTTGATTCTGGTGCTGTTAATCATCGGCACGGCATTCCCCAAGGCCCGTCGCGCCGTAATGGTCCTGACTTCGCTGTGCATTTTGCGGCATCTGGTCTGGCGCGCGGTGCATACGATTGATTTATCGAACCCTGTGCTCGCAATTCCCAGTATTGTGCTGTTTGTTGCCGAATGCCTTGCGGCCTTTACGCTGGTGATTGGCTATATTCAAATCTGGACGTTGAGCGAACACAAAAAACCCGCGCCGCTGCCTGAACGTGACGCCGAATTGCCGGGTGTAGATGTGCTGGTGTGTACCTACAACGAGCCGGTTGCGGTGTTATACCGTACTTTAATTGGTTGCCGCGCGATTGATTACCCCAACATGAATGTTTATTTGTGCGATGACGGCAACCGGCTTGAAATGAAGCAACTGGCCGAGCAGTTGGGCGTTCGCTACATTGCTCGTGCCGATAACCGCCATGCCAAGGCTGGCAACCTGAATAATGCCCTGACAAAAACCAAAAATCCGCTGGTGGTTGTGTTTGATGCGGATCACGTGCCGGTTAAATCGTTTTTAAAAGAAACCGTGGGCTTTTTTGCCGAGAAGAAACTGGCGTTTGTGCAGACGCCGCAGCATTTTTACACGCTGGACCCTTTCCAGCGCAACCTGATTGCCTCTAAGGCGGTCAATAACGAGCAGGATTTATTCTTCCACGTGATTGAGCCGGGTAACGATGCGCACAAAGCAACGTTTTTTGCTGGCAGTGGTGCCGTGTTTCGTCGCGAGGCGCTTGAGAGCGTTGGCGGCTTTGCTGTCGAAACCGTTACCGAGGATGTTCACACCGGTTTGCGCCTGCACGCTAAAGGCTGGGAATCGCTTTATTACAACAAAGACCTTTCTGCGGGCCTTGCGCAGGATAGTTTTGTGGATTACGTCAACCAGCGGCTGCGCTGGGCGCGCGGCATGGTTCAGATCTTTTTCCATGATCATCCCTTGTTTATGGGCGGCCTGAGCGCAGGGCAGCGTGTGTGCTATCTGGCGGGCATTTGGCACTTTTTATCTAGCTGGCCTCGCCTGATTTTTATGGTTTCGCCGTTGCTGTTTTTGTTGTTTGGCCTGCAAACCATTAACGCCGGATTCGTCGAGGTTCTGGTGTATTACGCGCCCAGTTTTCTGGCGTTGTTTTTAGGGTACTCCACCATCACGCAGGGGCTTCGTCAAAGCTTCTGGAGCGAGTTATACGAGACCGCCACGTCGGTTTATTTTGCGTTTACCAACCTGGCCACGTTTGTTTACCCGAATCGTAGTAAATTTAAGGTTACGCCCAAAGAGGGTTATACGGGCCGCTTGTATTTTAACTGGCAAATTGTTCTACCCCAGCTGATTATTGCCGCGCTGACCGTGGTGGGTATTGGCATGGCGGTAATTCGGATGATTTATACCCCCGAGTACGCAGGCGGTATTTATACCAACCTGTTCTGGGCTGCTTACAACCTGGTGTTATTAATCGGAGCCGTTTATGTGGCGCAAGAGCGCCCGCAGTACCGGCTTACGCCGCGTATTTCTCGAGAAATCCCTTGCGAGCTGCGTTTGCTGGATGGCACGATTGCCGTTGGCCACGTAACCGATGTGAGCGAAAGCGGCGTAGCCATGCGGTTCCCCGCCCCGATTCCAGTAGCGGGCACGATGGCGCTCAAAATTCTGGATTGGGAAATCGAGCGCACCAGCACGTACAATGTTCAGGCGATTCGAAGCGTGGTAGACGAAACCGGCACCCATTTGCTGGGCTGCCGCGTGGTTAACCGCTCCGAAGAACAGCACCAGGCGTTGGTAGAGCACATGTTTAGCGCGCCCAGCACTTGGGCCGATGACCACAACGAAACCGAACCCGTGGGTGCTTTTGGTAATCTCGTGCAAACACCCTTCCGCGTGCTAAAGCGTCACGAAAAAGCACTAAGACGCCGGGTACCAAGATTTACGGTGCAAATGCCGTGTACGCTCACCCTGGAAGATGCGCCCAATCACTCGCATATTAGCGGCATGATTGAAGAAATCAGCGAAACTGGCTTGTCGGCATTGTTACCGTTTAACAAGGCTGTTGCGCAAGGGCAAAGCTATCCGTTGCTTATCGAGTGGCCTGATGGTAAAAGCAGTCAGATTCAAGCGCAGGTTGCGCGCATCCAGCGGGCTGCCAATGGCCAAAGCCGAGTCGGCTTTAACTTTGTTGGCCTTAATAAGGAAGATCGCCTGACGCTGATTGATAATCTGTTCCAGGCGCATGATGGGCTTGTGCGCGTTGCGCCTACTATGGCTCGTATGGTACCCTGCTCCGTTTATTTGGCGGACTCAGGCCGTCTTGTTCGCGGGATGACCCAGGAAATTAGCGAAATGGGCTTGCGCGCCCTGTTTAACGAGCCGTTGCCTGCTCAGGAATCCGTAACGGTAACGCTGCACTGGGATGAAGCCGATGCCGCGCAGGAGCCTATGACGCTCGAAGCCAAAGTGATGACCTCTGAGCCTTTAAGTATTTCGGGCTCTATTGATCAGAGCCAGGCCGGCCATAGTTGCGTGCTGTTCTTTAATCAGCTCACGCTTGCTGCTATGGAGCAATTAAGCCGAAGCTTGCACCAGCCGCAAGAACTTTACGCGCTAGAGGCTTAAAGTGCTGTTATACGGTGCTGGGGCTCCCGGTACTATTACGGTTTAATTAGTCTTTTAAGCTGTGATTTATTTGTGACTCAGGCGGCTTATTTTAAGACTTCTTGTTCCGTTTGGTTTTTTTTTGCCAAATAGCCCCTAAATTATTGGGTTTTTATTAAAGTTTGTGATATTTCGTTACATCTTGGTCTTTGGGGTTCAAAATGTTTTGATTGTTTGTTTTTATATAAACGAGAGGGTAAATTAACAAACAAGACTTGGGTGGTTAGTTAGGAGTAGGGGAGTATAGACGATGAATAATATGTATTGTGGTTATGGTAACCGTTATAGTGATGGCGCGATTTGGAATAACGATCGCCAGCGCGGCATTAGCTATAGCGATTTGCGGCAGCAATTGCAGTACGGTACTAATCCGGCAACCAATTTGCGTGCAAGCTACATTTTTGATAATTTTGGTCGTTTTGATGGTAATGGCGATAATTTGCTCACAGGCCGCGAAGTGCGTGCGGTTAACACGGCCTACCGCCAAACAAATCAAAACTACTACAATTGCGGCAGCGGCTACGGCCAAACCCAGGGTTACGGCACGCCGGCTTACAATACGCCGAATCCCTATAACCCCGGTGGGTATGGTGCTCCTGGTGCTTGGGCACCCAACGGCGGCCAGCACGCGCATTTCTGGGTCGATAAATCACCACGAGGGTATCAGCAAGGCCAAGATAATATGCTGGGCGCGGGTGCTTCGAATCAGTTTGGGGCGGTTCGTCGCACGCCAGAATACTTCCAGACGGCAGGTAACCTGCTGGCTAATAACCCAAATGCTGCAACGCCCAACCTGTTGCAACGATTTGAAAATCGCGTGAATTACCTGAATAATACCCTTGAGGCGACGGGTGGTAGCCGGGGGCTTACAAACTACACCGAGCAACTCTTCAAATCGTTAGATTATGCGGGTAACTATTTGCAGAATAATGGTCATAACCGTTACATTAATAATTACATTGCGGGTATTGGCCAAAGTATGGCGCAAACCGGCTACAACACCGATGTTAGCCGCGATGGTAACCCGTTTAAAAGTGCGGTGCATTTTAACGCCTAAGTTTTAAAAGGCACCCTGCAACTTTTGTTAAGCCGCTGGTTAACGCCGGCGGCTTTGGCAGTTTGCGGGGGCTGGTGTATACTACAAATGTTTGCTTGGTTTGTTGGTAAATAGTAGCGTTATTTGTGCTATAAGCTACAAACTATAAGAAGATTTGAGCCGTTTGTGACTGATCCTGGTTTGCCCACTATAAGCCCACCCCTGCCGCAATCTGCCGACGAAACCAGTGCTTTAATCGTCAAAGCGCAGCAAGGCGACCGCAAAGCCCTGGAGTGGCTGGTGCGGCAAAATCAACGCAAGGTTTACGCAACTTTGGCGCAGTTATTGCCTGAGCGGCAGGATGTTGCTGATTTGGCGCAAGATGCCTTAATCCGGATGTGCCGTGGCCTTGTTAACTTAAAAAATCCGGCCACGTTTAAGGTTTGGCTCAATCGTATCGTGATGAATTTGTTCTACGACGAGCTGCGTAAACGCCCCAGGCAGCTACAAACCATCACCCTGGAAACAACTGACGACGAGGCGAGCGATTCCGGGTTGGGCCAAACGCGCGATATTGCTGATGAAAAAGCACAAACCGAGTTGTCTGCAGACCGCCGAGAACTGGCCGACCAATTAAACCTGGCGCTTGAGAAACTTGAGGAACCATTCCGTAGTGCTATCGTCTTAAGAGAAGTGCAGGGTCTTAGCTACGAAGAAATCGCTGAGACCATGCAAACCTCTTTGGGTACGGTCAAATCTCGGATCGCTCGTGCAAGACTCAAGCTACAACAGATTTTGCGGCCTTATTTAAATCCAAAGTAATCGTTTAAGCTAATTTTTTAAAGTTTGGGACTCAGACACACATTTTTTGGCATTTAGGATATCTCCGTGACGCACTTAATTGTTTCCGACGCTATTGAATCTGCGGCATTCGCTCACGCCGAAGGCCCTTGCGACGCTGATGACGAGCTTTTTGCCGCCGAACCCGCTGGCCCTGATGTTGAACGCATGAATGCTGAACTTGACGCTGACGCTAACGATGCAGACGATTTAGCGCTCTCTTTGTGGGTAGAATCGCTCGAGACTGTCGATTTGTCGCAGCTTTTAATGCTTACAGATGCGAACGCTTCTGAATTGACCCAACTGGGCTGGCCCAAGCTGGTTGCGCGTACCGAAGCAACCTTGGCTTTAAGCCAATCGTTGGCACAATGCCGCGTGGCGTTTTCCCGCATGTATGATGCGCCTGCGCTAGATGAAGCTGACGTCGTCGTTGCCGGTGCCGATGCTTTTGACGTTGAGGCGCTGGTTGCGTGCGCGATGGATTCTGAACTGGCCTCGCCGCAAGCCCTAGCGTCACTGTCTGCGTTTTACGATGACGCGCAATCCGCTAAGGCTAGCTTGGCTCAGCTAGCCGCGATTGAGACTGATGCCGCCCAGCAAGCGCAAATGCTTACCTGGCAAGCGCTTTCTGATGGCTTTGACGTTTTAACCAGCCGCCATGCGGCAGCGTGCCCTGACCTGGATGCCCGCCTGCCGGTACAGGCTGCCATTACGGCGGCTGTGCGCGAAGCGCGGCGCGCGAATCCGGCGCATGGCGTGCGTAAAACCTGGTCTGTGATTGCAGCCAGTGTTGCCCTAGTGGCGTTAATTACTGGTGGTAGTACGTTATGGCCTAATGCTGCACAAAAAACGATTGTTCAGGCCTTTGATGGGCCGTCTTCTGAAGCGTTTTTGTTTGCCAGTGCCAACCGACAGGCGGTGCCCGAAGCGGTAGCTTACGCGCTCGAGATGCCTGCAGCCTACATGCCAGAAGAGACGCTTGAGCCGGACTCGGTATTGTGATTGTATAGCCACAGTCTAGATGCTTAGATGGATGTCACCGTGCAACACCCCTTACAACGCCGTGTAAATCAAAGCTTGCAAGCCACTGTTGCTGTGGCGCTCGGGTTGGTGTTATTAAGCCCCTCGGCGTCTTTTGCTGCTGGTGGACGCCCTCAACGTGGGCGTGTTGCTGGCGCTGCGGTTTCGTCTTCTCAACCGAATGGCCCGCAGGGTGGCTATTCACAAGGCAATGCCCAGCAGCAATCCAATCACGATCCCAGAATTGATTGGAACGCACTTTCTTTGAGCCAGGAGCAGGCGGCTGCCATTAGCCAGCTTGAGCATAACTGGCAGGCCACGTTTTCTAAGCTATATCCCCAGTTGCGTCAAGATCAACTTGCGCTGCGCCGCATGATTCAATCGTCGCAATATGCTGAGGGCGAAATTCTGGCCGTGCAAGACCGGATTCAGCGTAATCACGATTATTTAAGGCGCGAAGCCACGCGTACCTTCCTCAGGAAGAAAAGCTATTTAACGCCTGTGCAGCGTGCCAGACTTTCTCAAATGTTGCGCGATAGCGGCTTAATGGAAGTAAGCGCGAATCCCGGCGGGAACGCAAACGGGCATAGTAGTGCGCATTAACGCAGCACAAAAAAAGATTTACAAATTAGAATGACGTACTTTGTAAAAGCTACAAGTGTCATTTAAATAAATGGTTTGTTTTTTGCGTTATAAGTGGTATGATATGAGTACTGCTAAAAACGCAGGTTGATGCTCGCATCAATGATTGACGCGGGAAGGGCCTCCAAGGCCCTTCCTTTTTTGCATCTATATTCCAAACTGTTTGTAGCTTGTTAGTGTCAAGCACTACTGCTCAATCAGGCTGTTGCTACGCGAATGTGTTTAGCTTGCAGCTTGCTGAGACGAATAGCAGCCAAAAGCAGGCGATGAAGCGGCTTTTTTAGCCTCTTCCGCGTTTTTTTGTTGCAACGCAATCGCAACCAGGTAATTAATGTTTGCCTGAATCCCTTTAAGCGTTAGTGCTTTATCAAGTGCGTGGGCTTGGGCTGGCGAGTGAATTGCTTGCGCTGGTTGATTAAGGTTAGCAAGTCTCTGATCATTCACAGCAAACATTTGCCCTGCAGCGGTGTGCGCTTGCATCACGGGCATAACTTGCTTATAAAAGCCAATCGGCGAAATCATAAAAAGTCTATATAAGTTTAACGTTAGGTGAGGCGTAAGATTCGCTTATTCATTAGCTGAATTTTAAGCTGAATCTTTTTAGATAGTGCCTATTATAGAGAAAGCCATGTTATGGCGCAAATTTAGCCTTGATTATGCGGTATAAAACACACGGGTTGTTACAATAAGCTTAACAGAGCTGTATTAGCATGTAGGCCGGTGTTCTGTTTTGGCGTTGCAGGCAGGGCAAAATTTTTGCGTGCTAAAGCCGGGTGTTTTTACGGCAGTGGATGCAAACTGCTTGTAGTTACGCTGCAAGCAAACGGTGCACGCTAAAATAAGCTGCGTGGCGCGTTTAATCCGGTTGCGGGCCGCCGCGCCCGAGGCGGCTTGCTGTGGTCGATAATGCTTCATTTTACCAGTGTAGCGCAAACTCAAATTTGTGCAGCGGCTTTAAAGTGTTTGCGCTAAAAATTGCCCAAAAATAAAGCTACCGAAAGGTTCGGCCTTCTCGGTAGCGTTCTCTCTGACTTGGGGAGGAGGTTGGAGAAAAAAAATGAAGGAAGCTTGTGTTTATTGTTGCCACATTGTGGCTACTCGCGGTGGAGGAACCGCCAGTATATATTGTTTATATCGGTTTAAATTTTATAAAACGCAGCGCTAAACGCATCGCCCTATAAATTGTTTACATCGCGTAACAGCCTTAAGCTGGTATGTAATGCGATCGCAAGCCTGCGTTTAACGCGTTGATTTTATGGGTGCGTATGATTGCTCTCTTCCTGAATTCTGTGCCAGTTTGGCCTGTGTTTAGTTAAATTAGACTTTACCCCTGCAAGGCCTGTTCTGTTTTGAGTATACGCAGGTTTGGCCGGGTGTCATGGGGATTTTTTGAAAATTCTTTTGCGCGTTTATAACGTATAGGGCTAGTTAAAGTGTATCTTTTGTATCTGAGGCGCTCGCACTCGAAAGGTGCTTTCAGCTTATCAGCGAAGCGCTTACAAGCATTATTTTGCATTATTTTGCGCTCACGCTCTGTGCCAGAGCGAACCTTGCCCTTTTTTATTCTTATCAAGTTATTCTAAAGTTGAACTTCTGAAGGCCTGACGTTGCCAAACGCAAAAAAAGGGGAAGCATTTATTTTGCGCTTCCCCGCTTGCTCTGGCTTGCAATGAAAGGTGAAAGTTTGTGATTCGTGGTTTGTAGGATGGAGGTTTGTTGATTTAGACGGCTTTTTGCATGGGCTCGTAGGTGCTCTCTACCAGACCGTATTTAATGGCAGTCAGCACGGCTTGGGTTCTGTCGTTCACTTGTAATTTCTGGAAGATGTTGTTGACGTGCGTTTTGACGGTGGTTTCGCTAATGACGAGTTTATCGGCCACGTTTTTGTAGGTTTCGCCATCGGTGAGTAGCTTCAGGACTTCTTTTTCGCGTTGTGTCAGATAATTTAACAGCGCTTGGCGGGTCGGGTCTGGACGGTTGGCTTGAGAAATACGGTTGTGGAACTCATCAAAAAACTTGCTCGAAAGCACGGGTGGCAAGTAGGTTTTGCCGTTGGCAATTTCGCTCAGGGCGGTCATTAGCTGGGCCGTAACCATTGTTTTAAGCAGGTAGCCCTTGGCGCCGCCGCGCATGGCCCGGTAAATCAGGTCAGCATCATCGTAGCCGGTTAAAACCAGCACGCGGGTGTTGGGTTTGCGGCTCAGGATTTGTGCAATCGCTGTTACGCCATCGGTTTCGGGCATGTTAATGTCCATTAGCACCACGTCAACATCGGTATTGGCAATGCGCTTAATGGCTTCTTCGCCGTTGGTGCAGATGCTAACGATTTTGTGGCTGGATTGCAGCTCGACCAGCTGTTTAATGCCGGCGCTGTGGTTTGCGTTGTCGTCTACCACTAAAAGTCTTAACGCGGCCTGGTTTACAGGGGGCGTTGCGGCACTGGGGCTGGTGTTTAAGGTGTTCAGGGTGTTCAGGGTGTTCAGGGATTCAAGGGGACGCATCACAATAACTCTCTCTTTCTCGCAATCGAACATAACGCGGGTACCTGTAGGCTTTGCCTGCGGTCCCTTCAACGAATGAATAACTCGGGAATAACTCAGTTTGGCTAATTAGAGACTGGACACACGCTACTTAGTGATTCAGCGCTTTAGAGGGGTAAGCGCTGTATTTGCTATACCCTTATCATAGGGGCGCCTCCCCCAAGCCTCATCGACTAAAAGTTGGATATTATTTTTCCAAAAGGTCAATTCATTTGTAAAAAGACGTTACAAAACTTATCCCTTAGGTTAAGTTTAAGCTCAAGGGGGTTTGTGAATCGCCCGTTATACCCGAAAATTGGGCGAACGTTTTCAAATCGCTTCATCCGCCCGCGCCTCGTGCCGATACAGTAATCTACTGACAGGAGTCGCGCCAAGTCCTATCAATAGGCGATGAGCCGACGCGCATCTTGCGCCATCATTCGCCATTATTCGCTATGAGGCCAGTTTAGGGATGCCAAAGCACTACAAACTATGGTTCAACGGGCGCTGCGTCGCCGATGCCGTTAAAGGGGCAAATTGGTTTTGGCCGCGTTTAGTCGGCTTAATGGGCCAAAAGCGCCTTTTAGCTGGGCAGGGCCTGTGGCTCAAAGGCTGCAAGCAGGTGCATACGTGCTTTATGCGATTTGCGATAGACGTCGTTTTTTTGGACGAAAACGCCGAGGTCTTGCAAATTGTGCCCGCCATGGCGCCCTGGAAGCTTTCGCCGTATTTGGGCAAGGCAAAAAGCATTCTGGAGCTGCCCGCTGGCGAGGCCGAGGCTGCAGGCATAAAGCAGCAGGATGTTTTGAAGCTTGAGGCTGCTTAAACGCTCTAAAAAATCGTGTTTTTAGCGTGTTTTAAGCTGTTTTTTAGCGCATTTTAAGCGTTTTTTGCACGTTTTTTGCGTGCTTTAAACGCGTTTTAATCGTCGCGTTAAAATTTCTGTCTCAAATGCGCAAAAAAATGAGACCGCTTAGGACGGTGTTTATAGTCGGCGAGAATATTTTTAAAATAACCGCTTTACTTGCAGAGGGCCCCTGAAGCGTTTATATAAAAGCGTTTTTTGGGGCAAAAGCGTGGCCTTTGCACTGCCCGGCGGTGTTTCTGGTTCGTGGCAATTCTCTGGTACGCGTTTAACGCGTTACCAGCCCACTCCTGTCTGTATGAAGGCAAGGGCATATTCCTGCGCTTTTAATAGAGCCCGCCTTATGGAGTCAGAAGCGATAATAAAGCACTTGATAATAAAGCACTTAGCGTTATTAAACGCCTTATTTTAATTGCCATGGCCAGCTAAACCGGGCTTGAATTGCCAAATTACTGGCCGCGGCCAATTTCGAGGGCTTTGGTGCTCATTTGCTTCACAATACCAATCACGGCAATGTTGGCTTCGTACATTCGCGAGGCGAGTGTTGCGCCCGCCATGTCGCTCATTACGTTGGTGTTGGACATTTCGACAAAGCCGTCTTTATCGGCTTGCGGGTGACCGGGTTGATACACTTTTTGGCCTGCGCTGGGGTCTACCATGGCGTCTTCGAGTTGGACGCCCTGGGGCGAGGCCGAAAGGCCCATTTTTAGCACGCCATCGCGGCTCATGACGGCTACCATGTCGTTAAAACCAACTTCGCTGCCTTCGGTTAAAACGGGTACTTTGCGCTTAAAATAAGGCGTGCCGACGTTAGCCATGTTGTGCGCGTGGATTTTCATCCGGTCGGATTGCGCTTGAATGCCGCTTGCGGCGATATCGTAGCTATCAAACAAAGACATCTGCAACACTCCTAATTACCGGCCAATTTGGGCCGCCGACTTCAGGTTGGTAAATACCGTCGTAATCCGTCGAACCGCCATGCTGTAGGCCAACTGGTTTTCTTGCATGGCAATAAACTGCTGGGTTAAATCAACCGGCTCGCCGGTGCTGTTCACCATGGCATCCATGGGCGAGCGCCCCATTTGCTGAGACAGCCGGGTTTCCATTGGGCTGTTGCTTTGCGCCAGAATCGCCTTAAAATCTATGTTTTGCGCTATGTAGCCAGGCGTCTCGACGTTGGCAACGTTATGGCTAATGAGTTGCTGCCGCGTGCCCAGCACATCCAGCAGGCCTGCCAGCCGGTCTACGCCGCCCGCCGGTGCTGCGTTGTGGCCAATGCCGCCAATGCTGGATTCAAACCCTTGTTGCATGGCTAGGTTGCTCTCCACTGTTGTAATACCGACCTGTTGCTCGCCTGATTAGGCGCTAAATAAAGCGTAATCAGGTTTATGTGTTTGTCAGTTTTTTACTGTGTTTTAATCAGGATTTATTGCTTTAAATTCACGGCTTGACGGTAGATATCGTCGCTAAATTTGATAATCCTTAGATTTGAGATTACAGACGCGTTAAGCCGCAGGGTTTGTCCGATTTGATCGAACGGTTGCACGTTGGATTGCTCAAGTTTTTGTTGATGAATTTCGCCCGCGGCGGTATCATTTGCGGCTGCGATTTTTGCAGCGCCAGAATCTGCCGTGGGGACAAGCTTGTTGTTTGCGGCTTTTTCAAGCCCTTCGGGATTCTCGAAGGTGACCAATCGGATTTGCCCGATTTTTTCGCGGGTGCTGGCGGCTTTTTTAAGCACCTCGACGGTGCCATCTTTCTGAATATAAAGGCGCTCGTAATCGGTTGGGATTTGAATACCCTCACCCACAACGTCGCCGTAGGCGGTTACCAGGTAACCTTGCGCGTTAATGGCCAGTCTGCCGTCGCGCGTGTAGGCGGTTTGGCCATCGGCCTGGGTTACGGGTAAATAGCCACGGCCTTCAATGGCAATATCCAGGGCGCGATTGGTCTGCATGAGCGCGCCTTGGGTGGTGTCAATGCGGGTTACGCCCATTAACACACCCGAGGGGCCCAGGTATTGCTCAAAGCGTTTGGCTTTGTAGCCATTGGTAGACATGTTGCCAATGTTGCCCGCGATATGATCGAGCACGTTGAACTGGGTTTTAGCGTTATGCGACGCTTGTTCGATGATGGACTGGATCATGGAGTTGTCTCTGCCTCTTTCAAAACGTCAAGTTCTTTTTATAAGGGGGTGGACATTAAAGGATTTGACTCTTAAAAGCTGGGGTGTGGACTTGAACTGAGTTAGTTTGGATTTGCGAGGCTTGCTAGGTATCAAGCGGGCCTCGCTTCAGGAGGTTCAAGGCGCCAGTCTGGTCTAAGACCCAACCGGGGAGTGTGGGTATCGTTTTTTGAGCCGAGGCCTTAGAAGCTTTATGGCCGAACTAATTACCCTCGGCCAAGTTCGCTTATCAGCTTCGATAAATTATCGTTTTGCAGCATAAACACCTGCCGGTTGGCCTCAAAGTGGCGCCGTAGCGGAATGAGCCCCACAAATTCTTCTTGCAGCATCACGTTGCTGTCTTCAACGTAGCCCTGCTTCACGTCGGTTTTTTTCGCGACGCTGCCTGCTTCATCGACGACGGCCAGCTTGTGCTCGGGTTTAAACGTGCCGCTCAACGGGTCTAGCACGCTGATGACACCGTGATCATCGATTTTGACGCCGCGCTTTAAATCGCCCGGTACGCTCGAGAGTTTAATGGGTTGCCCGCTGCTGTTCAGCACGGATTTACCATCCTGGGTTTGCAGCAAACCTTCTTTGGTTAGCTGGAACCGGCCATCTCGTGTGTGGCTAATCGTTCCCGAGCCGGGTGCTTGCACTTTAAAATAGCCTTGTTCGGCCAGTGCTAAATCTAGCGGCTGATTGGTTTGGCGCAAGCGGCCAATTTCGTCAATTTTTGCGTTATCAATGCCATCGGGCCCCAGGTATTGCGCAAAACTGGTGACAAACGGCTTGGTTTTGCGGTAGCCAGGGACGCCAAAGTTGGCTATGTTGTCGGCGTGCGCCTTCAGCACTTCCATTTGCGTGGCCATGGCGCTGACTGAGACGCCAAGCCCTTGGCCGTAGTAGGAGACCCCTGCTGTAAGTGTGGGATTATGCGTCATAATATAAGCTCAATCCTGTCTCTGCTCTGTCTCTAGTCTATCTCTGGCTTAATGCAATACGGAATTTAAAAGCCGAATTTTAGGATGTTTTTTGCGATTGGGTTGATTGCAAACGGCAAAATAGGGTTTGCGTGAGTTCGCGATACTGTAACCGTACTCAGGTTGGCTCAAATGGCATGGCCCCGATTCGGTCTTCGGCCCAAATGTAATCAATCTGTAATATATGGCGGCGATTCAGGTGTTAATTCCTGCGTTTAAGGGAGCAAGCCGGCTGTACAAAATTAGCCGTTTTGACAGAGAAAACGGCTAATTATTCGCGTAGAAGCCCAAAATTTAAGGTTTTTGGGTTTAAACCAGCCGACTTTAACCTTAGCGCATAAACTTACGCGATTCGGTCGCGACTGACAGTAAAAAATTCTGAAAAGCTTACCCTGTCTGACGAAACTCTGACACGCTGTTAATTACGCAAGAGTCGTCTGAATTTAACTAATTAAGTGTGGGCACTTTGCTGACTGGGGCTGCAGTGCCAAGCTTTTTTTGCTCAATCGCTAATATGGCGTGCAGTACGGCAATATCGGCGGGTGTAATGCCTGCAATACGGCCTGCTTGTCCTAAATCTGTCGGGCGAATGCGGCTGAGCTTATCTTTTGCCTCGTTCGAGAGCTGTTTAATGCCAAAATAATCCAGCGTGGCGGGGAGCTTGAGCTGCGCTGATTTTTCGAGTCGCATTCTTTCACGCGTTTGTCGCGCAATGTAGCCCGCGTACTTGATTTCAGGTTCGACGTGTTCGCAAATAGCCGATTGGCTGCCAAGTAAATGCTGTGTTTCCAGATCAAGCTGAGCGAGAATCTGGTACGTCACGGGCGGGCGTTTGAGTAAATCGAGCAGGCTGGTTTTTTCAAGCATCTGTTCGCCGCACAAAGCTTCTAAATCTGCGCTGAGTTCTGGTCCTAGTTTGCGCTGTGTCAGCCGTGCTTGCTCGGCTTGAATCTGCGCCTGGCGGTCTTGATACACTTGCCAGCGCTGATCATTCACCAAGCCCACGTCGCGCCCCAGGGGCGTCAAGCGGGCGTCGGCATTGTCTTGCCGCAGCAGTAGCCGGTACTCGCTGCGCGAGGTGAGCATGCGGTAGGGCTCCAGAATTTCCTTGGTGGTCAGGTCGTCAATCAGGGTGCCAATATAAGAGCTGGCGCGTGAGAGAATAAAGGGTTCGTATTGAGAGGGTAGGCCGCAGGGCGGGAGCGCGAGGGCGGGAACGGCCCTCGCGTATCTGCTAGCATTAATCCCTGCCATTAGGCCTTGCGCGGCAGCTTCTTCATAGCCACTTGTCCCGTTAATTTGGCCGGCCAAAAACAGCCCTGGCACGGATTTACTCATTAAATCAGCGCTAAGCTGGTAGGCCGGAAAATAATCGTATTCCACGGCGCAGGCGGGGCGCAGCATTTCGGCGCGCTCGAGGCCCGGCAGCGTTTGCAGCATTTGCACCTGCACCTCGTAGGGCAGGCAACTCGAGAAGCCCTGCAAATAGACCTCGTACGTGTTGCGGCCTTCGGGCTCGATAAACAGTTGGTGGCTGTCTTTATCGGCAAAGCGCTGGACTTTATCTTCAATCGATGGGCAATAGCGCGGCCCCATGTCGGCGGTCATCAGGCCCTGAATCATTGGTGAGCGGTGCAGGTTGTCCTGAATCAGGCGGTGCGTGGCCTCGGTGGTGCGCGTAATGTGGCACGGTAGTTGATCGAGTACCGGGCGGTTGGGCAAGAACGAAAAATGCTTGAGTATCGGATCGCCGTGCTGCGCTTCGAGATTTTTATAGTCAATCGTGCGGCCATCGAGCCGGGGCGGCGTGCCGGTTTTTAGCCGACCCGTTTTATGCCCCAATTTTTGCAGGCATGCGGTAATGCCCCCGCCCGAGCCGGGTTCGCCGGGGCGGCCGCCGCCAATGGCTTTTTCGCCCACCCAAAGCCGACCGTTTAAAAACGTGCCGGTCGTGATCACCAGCGCTTGGGCAGCGTAGCGCACGCCCAGAAAATCCTCGACACCCAAAAACTGTTGCGTATCTGGGTCAACGTGAATCGTGGTGACTTGGGTTTGGCGCAGCGCAATGTTGGGCTCGGATTCGATGAGTTTGCGGGCGTAGTCGCGGTAGCCTGCCTTGTCGGATTGCGCGCGCAAAGCATGGACAGCAGGCCCTTTACTGGCATTAAGCGTGCGGAGCTGAATATAGGTTGCGTCGGCGCATTCGGCCATCACGCCGCCCAGGGCGTCAATCTCGCGAACCAGTTGGCTTTTGGCTGGGCCGCCGATGGCGGGGTTACAGCTCATTTGGCCAATGGCGTCCAGATTCATCGTCAGCATCAGCACGCGGCAACCCAGGCGCGCCGCTGCGCACGCGGCCTCGATGCCCGCGTGCCCCGCGCCGATGACAATGACGTCTGCCGTGTGCTGCATTGGTTTAGCTGTAAATCTTAGAACCATTTTTTGATACGGGGGACTCACGCTTCGAGTAAATTTCCTCTGCAAGGCGTTTGGATTTGTCGTTCGCAGGTGTGATTACAGTACCTCCTTGGGGCGTGTCTGTAATTTTTGTTCCATCTGGCAATACGCGCCAGGTAGTACTGATAGCACCAAGTATACGCATCAAAAAAACTCCACTTGAAAACTAATCGTAAAACACACTTCATCTTACAAAGCAACCAACACCCCTCAATCTTAAAAATTGCGCTAAAAGTAAGGGATACTTTTAAAACTGTTTAATCACTTTTTCTGAATCCTTTTTGGCAACAATCCGTAAAACATAGACGGTATTGCCAGGCAAAATTCGGTAATAAGCTCGATATGATTGAGTCTCTGCATTCATTCGCAAACGATAAATATCAAGATCCATGCCTTGTAACTTTTTGATTGTCCTGGCCCTGGGGTAAGGATTAGAAACCAGCTCCTTGCCAATTTTCTGAAGGACAAAGACGAGATCGCATTTGGGGAGAAGTGCCAAATCTGATTCCGCACGTTTGTCAAACTGAATGCTAAACGCCAAACTGTTTTTTGACCTCTTCCAGAGTACCACCAGGGATTGGATTTCTGGCTGCTTCTTCTACGCCGTGGTGTTTGGCCAAAATATAATCTTCAAGATCGTCTTCTTCAAGCCGCTGGATGAGCAAATAAGGTTTTCCGTTTTTGGTCAGCACAACCTCATCGCCCGCCTCAATCAGGCGGGTAATGCTACTGAAGTTCTGGCTGGCTTCTCGCATGTTTGCAAACTTCATATACGCCTCCTGAAGCAAAGCACTGTTTGATGCTTCTATTATAGCAACATTTGTTGCTACATTCAAGCCCTTACCCCCCTGAGCTCCCTCAATCTTTAAAATTGCCCCGGGCCGGACTTGAACCGGCACGATATTGCTACCAACGGATTTTAAGTCCGCAGCGTCTACCATTCCGCCACCGGGGCACGCCTATAAAGTGTATCGCAAACCGAGTCGTTGTGGCGATCTTTTTTTGAAAAAAATAGCGAGTTATTCGCCTAAAAATTGCACCAACGCTGCATACTGGCGGCTAAACTTGCGCCGCTTGCGGCAGCGATTGGCTGGGGGCCGAGCCTGCTTGCGGCGCGCCGCCTGCGACCGGGGCTGCATTATCGATATTTTGAGTATAGCTGCGCAACTGATGCCAAAGGCGCTGCTGTTGCTGCCTGAATGTTTGTGCGCGTGCCAGGTAATGCCCCGACGCTTTCTCGCTTGATGCTGATATGGGCTGCGTGCGCTGCTTTTGCGCTAGCGTACTGTAAACCGTCTCAATCGCGGCGCTGAGTAGGGCCAGGTTGAGTTTTTGATGCGGCATTTTGCTTGCGCTCGTCCATAGCGGCTCCAGCGCTTTGCCTGCGGCCTCGGGGTTTCCTGCATGAATCATCTGGTATATCTCGCCCAATTGTTGCCATTGCTGCAGATAAATTGGCGGTGTTGGGGCCTGCATTGGCGCGGTATCCTCGCGTAAAAATTCAGGCTCAAACAGCGAGATTGGGGCTTCGGTTTCGGTTGGCGTTTTAGGCGCGCTTGCGGCCGGCTTTTGCAGCGTTTTAAGCAAATCGGCAAGGGGCCATTCCAGGGCGTCGATTTCTCGAGTTTCACGCATTTCGCGCAGATACGCTGCCGGTTTGGCGTTTTGCGTGCTGCTTGGAATGAGCCAATTATCCAGCGCGTGCGCCAAGTGCATAAACGCCGGATATTGTTGAATGATTGGCTGACTTGTCAGCGCATCGGCAGGTGCAAACGTGCTGCCAAACGCCCAATCAAGCAAGCGCCTTACCAGGCGCGCAGCGGCTTGCTCGGGGTGGCTTGCACGGGCAAGCAAATCTTGCGGATACGCGGATTCAGCGGCGTGGAGCTGGCCCAGTGCAATAAAGCTGAGGGTTTTAAGCAAATGATCGGTTAACTGCACCTCGGCGGGGAGCGCGCAATAAGAAATATTAGACAACGCGTCTACCGCGCGATCGGGATGACCCGCGAGAATTTGGGCCATGGCACGAAGGCCCACGCACGGCAGTAAAGTTGTTGACTGGAGCGCACCCGATGAGAGCATCTGCGTCAGCGCTTGCTCATCGGCGATCAGCAGGGTAAGCAGGTTGTGCCAATAAGTGCCAGTATCCCGAGCGGTAGAGAGCGAGAGCGCGGTTTTAAGCTTGCCGCTTAGGGCTGTTAGCAATTGTTGCACTGCCTCAATGGCTTGTTTGCTTTGCCCGGAGCGGAACGCCTGCAAGTGTCTGGCGGCGTTCAGGTAAAGCGTAATTTCTGGCGCATTCGCTGCGCTAAAAGGGCTTGCGCCGCTGGGTAAAGTTTGCGGATTAAGCACAAGCTGTTTGGCCGCCTCGGTCAGCAGGCGCGCAACTTCGGCCTCGATTTGCAGTTGCTGCGTTGCGTTGATGCCAAACTGTTGCTCGTTAATGCCAGCGGTTAGTGCTTCCGACGGTTCGCTTTGCATTGCGGCCAGCGTTAAAATCTGATCGCTGAGTAACCCTAAAAAGCCGCCGCAGGCTTGCGCGGTATCGGCAATGCCCAGGGTGTTGCATAACCAAAGCATTTGCAAAAAGTTATACATTAACGCTTCGGTGGTGTAATTGGCGGCTTTGGCCCGGTAGGCTTGTCGGGCAATATCTTCGGTGTTTAATTTTGCCGTAGGCAGCAGCGCGTACTGATAAATGAGTTGATCCAGCTGAGATTTGAGATTCGCGGGCAATTGTTCTAGTAATCCGTTAAGCAAAACCGGATGCCGAAACTGCAGCCTGGCTGGCGAGCTGCCCGGCATTAAAAAGCCTGCTTGCCACAATGCTTGCAGCGCTGCATCTGCGGTTGCTACGGGGCGTTCTGTTTCGCCGGGTCGCAATTCGACCGGTTCATCATTCAAGAGCATGGCGAGCGCTTGCACCGGTACGGTTGGGCCAAAGCAGGCGGCGGCGCTTAACGCAAAATTAAGGGTTGGATGCCCCAGTAAATGCGTGCGCGCCTGAATCAGTCCTGCAATGCCGCCTTCGGGGAGTTCGGGCGTGGTGTTGTTGGCCGTCAGGCTCATCTTCATGGGCTGCTCGTTGCCCGGTACCACCTCTGGTACTGGCGTTAGCGATAATTGCTGCGTTTGCAGGCAGAACCGTAGCGCTTCATCAATCACCAGCGGCACGCCTTGCGTTTTGTGGTGCAGCGCTTTAAGCCAGCTTTCTGGCAAGGGTTCGCCGGTTAACGTTAAACCTGCCTGATGCAGCACCGCGGTAATAAAGCCTTGCATGTCTGCCGCGTTAAGCGTTTGCAGCCAGCCGTAAAACGTAAACGGTTTAGGTTGCGCGTGCAGTTTGTTAAAGGGGTACAATCCGCTTTCCGAGAGAATAAACAGCACACGCGCCTGCGGCGGCAACTCGCAAATGAGCTGCTCTAGCAGATTCAGGCTTTGCGGGTCGGCCTTGGCCAGGGTGTCTAGTTGCAGCAGTGCGATGACGACAGGCTGATTGATGCTAAGCCCGGTGAGCAAATGCACAAACGCTTGCACGATCGCATCTTGCGAGGGCGCTTGAACTGTATTGGTTTGCGATATTGCATTTAAGGCGATTGTTTCCACGGGGGTGAGCTGCGCAAGTTGGCTAAGCAGTTCAACGTCTTTTTGAATACCCTGTTGAATGGCTGGCGTTGGATTATTGCCAAAGGGTGTAATTTGCTCGCGGCCGCTGGCGCATAGGCCCATCAGGTTGTTTTGCTGTTCTTGCCGCCACGCGCTCAGGGTTTGCGCGTCAGCATCCGGCGGAGGGTCGCCCAGCATTTGAGACAGCCAAAAGCGCCAAAACGCAAACGGGGCAGGGGCGTTTGCGTTCGGCGAATAGATGCCGGTGGTGGTAAACGCATCGGTCACCAGCCATAGGGGTTGCGCAAGTTGCGCAGCTTGCTGGACGGCCTGCGACGCGTAAAAATCGCTGGTGTACTGCAACGCCTGCTGAATGGCTGCGCGCTTGCCCGCGCCTGCAGCCCCCGAAAGCAAAATACAGGGCAATGCTTCAGGATGCCCCGCGGTTAATGTGGGGGTGTTATGGTGCTGCGCCAGCCAACGCTGGATGCTTTGCGCCAAGGCTTGGCTGGCCTGATTGAACGAGAGGGGCTGCATGCCGTTTTTGGTGTGATTGCCTGCTGTGGGTTGATGCGGTGCGTTCGCTGCGGCAGCGGGTGCCGCAGGCGTGGGCAAAGCCGAATGTTCGGCGTGCGGTTGACTGGATTGTGGCGTCGGCGTCGAAGCAGTTTCGTGCGCGGCTTCGTCGGGCGCGTCTGGCGATGATAACTGCATGATGAGATCCGAGAATCGTTTCATATCTTCGGGTACCTGAGCGGCGCGACTACCCGCTCCAAGCGGGTTGAGCGCTGGGGCCGCCTCGGTCGCCGGCGTTGCGGCGGTGGCAATCCCCAGCACTTGATATAAGACTTCGGGCACGTTAGGCGCAGCGCTAGGCCCGTGGCTTTGCGCATGGCTGGGTTGAGGAATAATTCTATAACGGCTGGCTTCGGTGTTGCTTAGCACTGCGGCAGCCACCACAAGCGCACTTTTATGGGCCATGGTTTGGCTAAGCTGTTGCGCCATCTGTCGTTCGGGCGTTGCGGCCATGGGTAATGGCGGCACCTGGGCTTCCAGTGCAATGCCTATCGAAAGGTTTTCGATGCGGGTAATTGCGCCTAGAGCCCAGCTTAAGGCGTTGTCGATACTACGGGCCAAATCAGTCCTGCGCGCGCTCTCGGCGTTTTGGTTAGGAGCTGCGTTTACGGGCGTAGCTGCGGGGTAAAACGCCACAAAGCCTAGCCAGTATTTGCCTTCGGGCAGGGCTTGTACTTGTTGCGCAATCAGCTGGCCGCCGGCTGCGGCTGCGGTCGAGGCCATTTTGGCAGAAACCGTTTGCGCTAAACTCAGTAAGCCAGCTTCAGTTGCGGCTGATTCTGAGGCGGATGTCGGTTGCGACAGCGGTACGGCAATGGCGGCGATTGGGTAGACGCTTGCGGGCGTTGTTGGCAACGTTGAAGAGGCTGGCAGCATGGTCGATAGAGAAAGATTGGTAAGAAAGATCGATAGATTAATCAATTAATTCAATCAAGCTAAAGTCGGAAAATTGCAGCGCGTTAAGCGGCTTGAGCGTGGCGCAAGAACGGCCTTAAGCATAGATATTTAATACAAAAACGCTTTATAAGGCTGTTCCTGATAATATGAGATACTAAAGATAAAGGCCACTAAGAAATAAAGATCTTAGAAATTTAGAAATAAAGATTCTTGCTCAGGCTGTTATTCTAGTCCATAAGGCCGGCGCTCGCCAGCCCTTGCGCGCAAGGCGATGGGCTTAATGTAAAAAGCATGCGCCTTGAGTGTTTTTGTAATTTGCAAACAGGTACCAACTAGCGCCCAACACCTGTTACAGCAATTTAGCTTCAGGTTTAGCGCCAAGCACTATAAAACACATTTGAAAATACATTCAGCCTGAGTGTTTTAGTTGACAGAAGTGGAGAAGAAATTTTTTTAAATAGCTTATTGACTGTTTTTAAAATCCAACAAAATGCACAAGAATCTTGCCATTGGGTTTTATGCCTATGGAGAGATTCTATTGACATCAGCGATGCCTTAACAGGTTACTAACCTTAATAAGTTACTAACCGGGCAAGGCACTCAAACGGACGCTGGCCAAGAGGCAGGTTATTTGGCAGTTTTTAATTAGCGTAAAGCACAACTAAATTACGCGTTAAGCACAGGAGAGTGAGAGCGTTATGTTTCCAAACATGGGCTATGGCTTTGGGCCATCCGGGGGCATAAATTTTGGACAGAACCCAATTGGGTCAATGGGCCCCTCTGCGGGCTATTACCCGTGGTTTAAATACGAAGGTGAGCGCGCAGCTAACAGTGCTTCTCAGGGCGCAAGCGTGACTGGCGCCGCAATAGGCAGTGCGTTGGGCGCGGGTTTGTTAACTGCCGCGGCTAAACTGACTGATGGGGCTTCGCCACGGCCTTTGGCGGTTGCGCTGTTTGCGGCGGCGGGCGCCTGGCTGGTTGGCTCAATAAGTGGCAACATGGCCGAAAAATTTGCCCGTGCCGATGCCTCGCAAGGCTTTACGGACCGCTATTTTAATACGATGGCGTAATGGCTTTGTGTCGATTCTGTCTGGTTTTAAGGCATTTAAAAATATTGTCAAGATCTGTAGTCGATGAATGATTGCGAATGCGGCGCAGTTAAAGCCATACTTGCGATTTGTGCCCAATAGCCAGATTTGCCTGAGCGCGCCTAGGTGACGCACAAGCATTGCATGCTGTGATTTTGCGATTTTAGCTAAGCCTACCTTTAGTTAAGCCTTCTTGAAGTCAGCGTCGGCTATAAACGTAACGATTTGTAATGGAACGCGTTATGCCAGGCAAAAAAGCGCATTTTACACCAAATGACCGTTTTTATTTTTAAAGAGGGGATATTGTTTGTTCATGGCAGATGCCTCAGGGCGGTTCGCGATGAAGAAACAGACAATCAATAATCAACATAGATTCGTAAACGCTGGCGCGTTACGCGTTGCCGTAGCGTTAAAACCAAACGTTTTAAGTGGGATTTGTGGGGTCAAAAAAGAGTTCAGCGGGGGTTTTTAATTAGATTCAGGCGCTGGGTGTCTCGCGAGCGTTCTAACAGAGCGCTAAAAATGGTGTTGGCGCGCGAGCCAAATAAGCTTAAGTGGGGTCAGTGAGAGAGGGGTAGAGATCGATGGTTAATCGTATTAGCGGTGTGACGGGTTTAAACGTCATGCACAATCCAGCTTACGGCTTTAATCCTAATGTAGGGTTAGGCACAACGAACCCGAATTTGAATCAGATTTTGCTCGGCACCCAGATGGTTTCCGACAAAATTACCGGCAGCCAGTCTTTATTTGGCTCGCCTGCGGGTAGTATTACCGGCGGCGGACAATCCTTTTTAGGCCTACCGCTTTACAGCCACGGTGCCGAAGCCTTGCAGCTAGCCAATAACTTTAATCTGCCGTCTATTCAGCGTAACGCGGTGCCAGGGCTGGATGCGATTTTAGGTAAGCCGGGTGGCTCTAGCGCAAGTTTATCTAAAGGCGTGCTAACAGGCGCAAATAGCCTGCAAAGCTTGATGGCGGACAAGAAAACATCAAAATCTATCTGGAAAAAGCTGGCGTCGTTAATTCAATCGCATCAGGGCGAAAAGCTGGATAAATCGCAGAAAAAAGCGCTGAAGCAGCTTGAAAAACTCGATAGTTCGCAACAGGCTGCAGCCGCGCAAAAAATTCTGAATATCGTCGGCTAAGGCTTCAGGCCTTAACGTCTTGCGCAGTTGGGCGAGTCTATTTTGTTAACAATTTGTATCGCTCATTTACATGGGGTCAGGGCGCTATGCCCACTTAATCTACAGGGTGGGTAAGCGTTTTAATCACTTAAAGCGTGTGATTTGCCTGTGAGTGCAATAACGAAAAGGTTGATTACGTTGCGTGCCGCTTGCTGCGCTTGCCCCGGCTAATTTTGCGCGTGTAATGCTTTTAGCGTGCTTTTTAAAGCAACTCGTAAAGCGACTCGTACGGATAGTCTCGAATTTGAAGACTATCCGTTTTGTGGTATTTCCTGCTATAAATGAGCGAAAGTGACGTGTTTTAGTCGTTTTTTGCAAACTCAGACGTATGCCAGCCAATGCTTAATTGGCACATTCTATTGATAACGCATTTAAAGACTGCTTTAATACCGGGCTTCGAGGGCCTAAGTATTAACCCGTTGCTCAGCGTCTAGTTTTCTTGTTGCAAAAAGGCGCAGCCCCTATGCATTCTGCTTTAAAACAAATCGCCCAGAGCGTTGGCGTAAGCCCTTCGGCGGAAGCGGCGTTCCAGGAGGCTTATGCGCCGGTGCCTGCTGTATCTTTACCCCCAAATAACCCAGCCTACGATGCCTCAACACAGGAGGGTACGCTGGATATGCTGACTGAGCGCCTGATGGATGCGGTTCGGGAATGGGGAATTACACCGCCCGAGCAAACCGGAGTTGAGCGCGCGCAGCAACATGCTCAACGTTTAATCTCGAATGATGATGCGCCGCAAATGCTTACGTCTGCGTATAACCGACCTGATATTCAACAGCGGGGTGTGGCCGAGCAAACGATGACTATGCTTGCAGCCCCTGTTGAGGAGCTTTCGATAGTCAAAAAATTATACGCCACGCCGCCCGCAGCGCACTCTGCTTTTCAACGTTCTTTTTCGTCGGCAAATCCTGCTTTGAGCGAGCCCGGAAACCCTTTGGCCGTTGAACACCCTGCCGATGAGTCGGTAATTGAGGCGCAGGTTTCGGCGGCGTGCCAAGCGGTGACGCACGCGGTATACACCGAACTTAAAGACCTGATTCGTCGCTTGAGTCGTGAGTCTGCCGAACTGAGGCAGCAGTGCCAAAAACTTGCGCAAGAAAAAGAAGCGCTAGCCCAAGCGTATTCGGCCTCCGAAAAGGCTTTGAGCCAGTATCATCAGGTTACGGCCAACGTGTACGTAAAAAAAATGGGTTAAGCTTACCCGCACGTCAAGATTCTTGATGAAATCTTGATTTTTTGGTCTAATCTTCTTAAAGTGGTACAAAGTGTGTTATTTGGGCCTGCTATAGCGATTGATTTGTGCTTGCTTAAATGCCCAATATGCACCCAATGTGCACTAAGTATAATACTTTTTTATAGATTTTAAATGTTAAATTTCGGAGCTCAATGTTTTTATGGCTAAACGGTGTCGTGTCTCCCAGCGCCGGTTCAGAACCTCTAACACGGTTACGTTCTCTAACAAGCACAACCGTCGGCGTCAGGATTTAAACCTGCAAACCAAGCGTCTTTGGGATCCTGAAACCAACAGCTGGGTTCGGGTTCAGCTTTCGGTGCGTATGCTTAAAACCATCTCTAAGTATGGTTTGCGTGCCACGCTTAAAAAGTACGAAACCACTCAGTTGGTGCGTCCTGTTTAGTTAATGGCTTGAGACGTTTCTTTATCTCTCGCGGATTGTTGATAGCTATGAGCGATGCCACTCAAAAAAGCCCAAAACTATTTGTGGCTAATATCGAGTACACCATTTCTGAAGATGAGCTTTACGCGCTGTTTGCAGATGCGGGTGAGGTGGTGTCGTTGTATCTGCCGCGCGATAAACAGACTAATCGCCCCAGAGGTTTTGCCTTCGTTGAGATGGGTTCAGAAGATCAAGCCGAGGCTGCTATCAGTAAGCTGCACAACGCAGATATTCGCGGACGGCTGATGGCGGTGCAATTCCAGCGTCCTCAGCAAGGCGGCGGCGGCCGTGGCCCGTCGCACGGTTCACACTCTTCTCAAGGGCCTGCGTATCAGGCGCAAGATCCTTACCAAGGATGGTAAACGTTTTTTGTATTTTATTTTTCAGGAGTTTAAATCGCTATGGCTAAAAAAGGCAAAAGCAACTTTGTAAAAATGAAGAGTTCGGAAACGGGCCACGAGTACTACACCACTAAAAACAAGCAAAAGCACCCCGAGCGCATGGAGCTGACCAAGTACGATCCGTTGGCGCGCAAGCACGTAGCCTACAAAGAGGCTAAATAGAAGACTTGTCTGGGATAACGCTTAACCCGATTGCGATTACGTGCCCCAGGTTTGGGGGTACAAACAATAATTGGGCCTCTATTCTATCGTCGCAGTTTTACAAGGTTTCTTCAGTTGATAAGATGCTTGTAGAATTTGAATCGTTTAATAAAGGTAATAAATTTAAACTTAAATATAAATTATTTCCAAACTCTATAGAAGTTACCTTCGCGCCCGCGGACAACGCAGACAAGTCTGAAAGATTAGCGGTTAGCGATCGTAGAGATGCGTTGCTTCGGTTTTTAAACGTTCTCGGCTTCAATAACGCCTCGTTGCCTAACTCGCGATCTCGTGAGTCTAAACTTACACGTCCTGATGCTCAAACGTCGCGTTTGTACTTTAGTCACAAACAAGTTGATTCTGGGAGTGCAATTGAGAAATTTAAGCCTTATCGTTTGACGTTAAAGACGTTAAGAGATGAAGTCGCCTTTCAGCAGCGTTTAAACGAGTCTCACCATGTTTACTGGACTGATTGAAGCGCTAGGGCAAATTCGTGATATTACCTACAGCGTTGCAGCAGGCGACACAGCGCGTTTGGCCCGGTTTGAAGTGACAACTACAAGCGCCGTGCTTGCAGCCTTAAAACTGGGCGATAGCATTGCCATTAATGGCGCGTGCATGACGGTTACGGCGCTTACGCCAGACTCGTTCAAGTTCGACGTCTCGCCCGAGTCGCTTGCGGTGACCTCGCTTGGGCGGCTTGCGTTACACGAAACCGTCAATCTGGAGCAGTCGCTAACGCCGCAAGCACGTTTAGGCGGCCATTTTGTAACCGGGCATGTGGATGGTTTGGCCACGCTAACCCAGGTTGAGGCGCAGGGCGAATGTTTTGCGTTAACCCTGCACCTGGATGATCCTACGTTGGCAAAGCTGCTCGTGCCCAAGGGCTCGGTTGCGCTGGATGGGATTAGCCTGACGGTGAACCGTGTGGATGATTTACCCGAGGGCGGCTGCCGCTTTACGGCTATGATTATTCCGCACACGTGGGCGCATACCACCTTATGCAACCGTAAACCGGGCGATGTGCTGAATTTGGAGACGGACTTGCTGGGCAAATATGTGCAACGATTGTTACAGCAATAAGTAAGAATTTGTGCAAAAAAAACGATTTAGCGGTATTTATCTTTTTAAGCGCGAATGTCTGAAAAAATTTGATGCTTATAAAATTTGATGCTTAAAAGGTTAATCAGTTCGTGCCTT
>JAYKHY010000007.1:0-14398 GCA_035285025.1 Vampirovibrionales bacterium
TTGCAATCAGGTAGTGCTCACAGGCCGCTTCGTCTGAAAAACGTGCTGAAAATTCAAGAAAATCCATTCCTTTTTTACTCCTCTACAATGAAACCATTGTAGCCTGCTTTGATCGGGGAGTCATTCAGAAGAGCACCCATTAGTTTTGATTTAACGCACATCGTGATATATGCAAGTTCACCTCTTAAAGAGATTATTGGTATTGCTAAAGTTAAAAATGTACTTGTTGCCAACCCTAGAGATATTTGGGAAGCTACCAAGAAAGATTCTGGTATTAGCAGAAAATTTTTTGACAGCTACTTTGAAGGTAAAGATTTAGCCTATGCTATTGAATTAGAAAAAAATGATATCTTTACTCTTGAAAAAGGGGTTAGATATTCTGAGTTTAAAGATTTTTTGAAGATCCCACAATCTTTCAAATATATTACTCAAGAATTTTTTGAAAATATATTTCAGCAACCACTATCAGATTGATTGAAAGTGGGATAGCGATCACTTTACCACCATGGCGATGAATCTGCCGCCGACTTGGCGTTGATGTCTCATCTGGCTTTTTGGTGTCAGGGCGACAGGCTACAGATGGAACGCCGTTTGAGCAATCAAGCTTGTGCCAGCGCGATAAATTGCAAATAAACCAGGTGCAATGATTGAACAACTGTAGACCCATTAATAAGCCGATAATCGTTTAGCGTAATGCGATAACACCCCTGCCCCCTGTTTTGCGCCCTGCAAACGTTGCGCCATTTCGGCAAAGCGTAACGCGTTAGCTTTATAGAGCGGCTGAGACAAAATATTATGCAACGCCTGCCGTAATTGCTCCGGATTAAGCCGGTGATACTCAAGACTCACCGCCACGCCAAGCTCGACCATGCGGCGCGCGTTATTTTCTTGCTCGATTTGCTTGGTATCTGGCACCAACACCGAGGGAATCCCCAGCGAAAGCAGCTCCATGGCCGTGCTATGGCCGGCTTGCGTAATCACGGCATCGGCCACGGCAAAAAACGGGTAACTCTGTACAACATCCGGGTATACAAAAACGTTGGTGCAATGCACGTTAAGCCGCATGGGGCTCAGCACGTCAAACGCCACATCGGGCAGCAGCCGCGCAACAGCCTGTACCGCCTCAAACAGCGGGCGACGATACTCGTGCCCCCCTAACGAAACCGTCACCCGGTGACGAAACGCGCGACCTTCCAGATCAATCGGCGAGGATTGCTGCAGCCCTTCGGCAGGTCTAAAGTCTACCAGCGGGCCAATAAAGCGGGTTCTTTTTTTGACTTGTGGCTGCTGGCTTAAATTGTGCAAACACACGGTATACGGCGGCGGAAAATCCGGAATCAGGATTTCTTCGGCGCCGCACATGCACAGGGTCATCACCCAATCAAACGATTGGCCAAACCACTTGAGCAGCGGGGAATCCTGCTCGAAAAACGGATAAAACGCGCTTTGGTTGGTGAGTACAACGCACGGCAAACTCAAACGAGAAGCGGCAATGACCGGCGTTAACCTGCCATCGGCCACCACCAGGCTGGCACGGTGCCGGCTCATCACGTCCATTTCTTCCTGAATGAGCTGGTTAAACTGCAACGCAAACGCCTGATTCTGTACAATCGTGCGCCCAACGTCAAACGTGCCCTCTGCGCCGCAGAGTTTGATTTCTTGCGTGAGGCTCTCGCAGGGCAAATCATAGGCTTGCAAACGCTCAAGCGCATACCCGTATGTGCCCAAAATAATATTTTCGGGTAAAAACTGTCTGGCCAAGGCTAACGCCCTGGATGAATGCCCTAAGCCCTCGCCGCTAACCGAAAAATAAACCTTGGCATCCAGCGGGTTAGCCGCAATCTGATACGACTCCAGGGCTTGCGCCGGGGCCGTTATAAGCGGTGTTGCCGGGCCGGGCATCGCTAAAACCGGAGTCTCCGGTGTGTGCGTAAGTGGCACTAGGGTGTTAGAACGTAACGCAGACACAGCATTTAACCGACATCATATAAAACAGAAAAACCAAACCACATTAAAACGGTTTCATCCAATTGGCGCAAGGCGCTTCATCGCAGGTCAGCTGGCGGCAAGCCAAATAAACAGAGTCTGTATAGATTAAATCTATCCACAATCCTCACGACTCAACCGGAAGAGGAGGATCGTGACAAGACCCTTACTTTAGCATACAGACGTGAGCGTGAACCAGCTTTTTAACGCGTTATCTCAAAGCCCGCCCGCAGCAAACTCAAAGTAAAAAAACAAGGCTTCAGGCGCGGCGCAGCAGGCGGCTCCAGGCGTATAGCGATAAATTGTAAGCTGCAATGCTGAATAAGGGCAGTCCCATTAAAATTAGCATCCACACAATGCCAATCCATTCTACGCCCACGCCCGCCAGCAACACCGGCAACGTGCTACAAGTGCTTAGCACGGTAAACTGCACGCCCATCACTTTGCCGCGTTTATCAGCCGGAATGCGCTCGTGTAAAAGGGCCTGAACCGGAATCGCTACAAACGCAGCAGAAATGCCCATAACGAGTGCACACGCATACGTGTAGGCAAACCGCAGCATCACCCGTGCGCGCTCAGTCTCTAGCGACGGCACGACCTCAACAATCATGTTTGTAACCGGTGTAATCATCGCCATCATCAGCAGGCCCGCGCCAATAATGCCTAACCCTATATACGCCATCACCAGCCGAGGCCGCAGCGCCTTGCGCGTTTTGAACAATCGGCCCACCAGCACCGCACCCAACGCCATGCCTAAACCGCTAACCGCGACAATGTAGGCAAATTTACGAGACGCTATAGCAGGATCCGGGAAGAGATACGCCCGCGTATACGGGACCAATAAAATACACAGCGCCACCACGATCGAGAACAACACCGCCAGTTTAAGAATGGATTGCCAGATGAGCGGCTTTGAGGCAACAAAGCGTAAGCCATCAAATAAATCTTCAAACACGTGCTTCAGGGCGACAAACGGGCGTTCGGCATCTTTGGCATGCGCAGCAGGCAACTTGCCAATGCCCACCAAAATACACGCCGAGAGCAAAAACAGCCCTCCAATCGCCCAATGAACCCGCCCTAATCCAAACACCGCAATTAACGGATCACCCAGCGCAAAGCCAAAAATCACCGAGGCCATCATGGTTGTCATAAACAAAGAGTTAGCAGCAATCAGCTGCGACTTAGGCACAACCGCAGGAATGGCACTGGATTCGGCTGGAACAAAAAACTGCGTGACTGCCGAAACCCCAAACGCAAGCCCGTAAAACGCCCACAAACCGGCATTAAGGCTCAGTGGGAGGGCTAAAACCAACATCGCGCGCAATAGGCTGGTAACAATCAATAGCGGCCGAATCGGAAGCCTGTCTACAAAAACGCCCGCAATCGCGGTTAAAAGCATCGCCGGGATGGTGAACGCAATGTATAAATAACTGTTTAACCGGTCACTCGCGCCAAACTGCGCCGCAATCAGGGCGATAAACACCACAAAAATAACGCGGTCTGCCAGTTGCGAAAACACTTGCGCCAGCCATAACGCCAAAAAACGCTTGTTCTTAAATAACTGGCGATACCCGGTGCTTTTGGCGGTACGCGATTGCGCCGCCCGAAGGCTGTCGAGCGACACCTCTGGCGCAGCAGACGCATCGGGTAAAGTGGGCGATAACGTAGTCGCGAGTCCTGCGCCCGAACCGTTTGAGGCCGACGATGCTTCGGAGGAACCCGCCGCGTATGAATCTTTAAAAGCCATTTTTCCTGAAAATTCTTACTTTAACAAAATCACGCCAGGCCGCCAGGGCCTGAACGGCAAGGCAAAAGTATAACAAATCAGCCATCAGATCGGACGAAATAGACTGAAAAAATTGGTAATTATTCCATAACTAACACGACCCCAATTATCGTCAAGTAAACGAAGCTTACCAGTGCTGATACAGTCCGTTAAAACACAATCGCGGGTGTGGGTCAGTTTAGTAGGCTCAACCTCCTGTAGCAGGGCAGCTTCCACTCGCAGAATCACTAACACTCTAAGGCTCTAAAAACGTGCGCGCGAAAAAGAAAGAGCATTAAAAGAGACGAAACGGGCCTGGTTTTAGGCTAAGTGCAAGACTGGACTTAAAACCAGCGGGCTTATTTGATGACTTTTTAAACAACACTAAGCGAAATGAAGACCCTTTGTTTAACCCTGAAGCAATTTGCGCCGCTACGGCAGGCCAAACCCTTGCGGCAGCGCGCCGTTAAATTTTTGCATAAGGGCCTGTTTAAGCTCGGCGTAACGCTTACGGTTTTCTTCGCCTAAAAAGGCGTTTAAAGACATAATTAGCGCATCCTCGTGCGTATCCTGATAATACCGAGGCCGTACGCCCATTACCTCGAAGCCATACTTTTGGTAGAGCGCCTGCGCACCAGTGTTGCTCGCGCGCACCTCGAGCGTTACCACATGAATCACCTGGCCCATAAGCCTATCGAGACAGTGGCTAAATAACAGTTCGCCCAAGTGCTGCCCCCGCCGCTGCGGATGCACAGCCAGTGTTGTAATATGGGCTTCATCAATCACCACCCAAAGGCCGCAATAACCAATAATCTGCTCGCAGGGTGCCTCTGCGGCATCCTGAGCAGCCTCGGCAAATACATAGTAGCGCCCCAACGGGTTGTTCATCTCGTTCCTGAAGGATTCGGGTGACCAATGCTGACGCCCAAACGAGACGGATTCAATCGGCAAAATCCCCGCAGTATCTTCATCGCGCATGCGGCGAATACGCAACCGCGACACGTCTGGAAGACTAGATGGCTCAGACAGCGCAGGTTCAGGGGGTGTATGGGACGATTCCATACCTTCTACGATGCCGCAAAAGAGCACGCTTGAAAAGTTACTTCGGTTGCATTTTAAGCTGCTTGTGCAAATGATTTTGCTTTAAATAACCAATCGTTGATAAAAGCAAGGATGCTGGATTCGGTAAACGGCTAGACGATATAGCGCCTTGATGCGGCACAAAGCTATTTGATATGAGATTAGACCCGCCTGACGAAAAGTTGTCAGGAAGTTTAGCTGCAAGGGCTTGTGCAGGGGCAGCGCTCACGTGAACCGCCATCCAGCTTGCAATACCCAGCGAGCTTGCACGCGTAAAGACGGCTAAAAAGCGCTTGGCCTTTGTGCGCCAGAGCGCTCCTAATCTATCAGGCACAGTGGCTTGCACGTTAACGCTTTGTTTAAACCAAGGCTGCTCAAATATGATTGAACCTTTTTGCTTAAGTTTTGGTGGCTGATAAGGCTTACGCGGCTCTGGGGCTCTAACTTTTTGATTAGCCTGCTTATTTTTGCAAAAATTTTGCCAACTTTTCTCCCACGCATCATAACCTGCTCTAGGACTTGCTATTGATGCACCCATTTAAACCAGCACTCAACCCAAAAAAAATCTACAACCAAGCAAAACTGTAAAAATCTGATTTGACGAAGCTTAGTTAAAACGGAATCGGGTGTAAATGCTACAGATTAAAGTAGGGCGGTAATGCTTGCTAAGCAGCCTTATGATGCAGTCAAGACGCTGTTGGTGAGTACCGCACTCGTCTCATCAAGCGGCAATTCGTCGCGTTCAAACGCGTGCATTTGGGCGTCATCCAGCACGCCTTCCCAACGGGCCACCACCGCGGTTGCCACGCAATTACCAGTAAGGTTAACCGCCGTACGGCCCATATCCAGAATATGATCAATGCCCAGAATAATGGCAATACCTTCGACGGGTAAATTGAACGCCGCAAGCGTCCCCGCCAAAATCACCAACGAGGCTCGAGGGACGGCCGCAACGCCCTTGCTCGTGAGCATCAGGGTTAGCATCATCGTGAGTTGCTGGCCTAAATTCAGTTCAATACCGGCCAATTGGGCCACAAACATCGCAGCTAGTGCTAAGTACAACGTGCTGCCATCCAGGTTAAAGCTGTAACCGGTGGGCATTACAAACGCCACAATGTGCTTGGGCACCCCGAAGCGCTCCATAATGCTCATGGCTTTTGGCAGTGCAGATTCGCTGCTAGCCGTGCTAAACGCAAGCAAGGCAGGCTCTTTTATGGCCGCTACAAGTTTACCAAACGGAATTTTTGCCCATGTGCACACGCTAACCAGCACCAACGCCACAAACACCGCTAAAGCCAAATACAGTGCGCCAACCAGCTTTGCATAAACCAGTAATACGCCAAGCCCATTTTGGCCAATGGTGTAAGCCATTGCGCCAAACACGCCGAGTGGCGCAAACGCCATAACATAGCCCACCAGTTTAAACATCACCTCCGAGAGGCTTTCTAGCCCCTTCAGAATAGGAGCTCCTTTTTCGCCCGCGGCGAGCAACGCCAGCGCAAAAAACACGCTAAATACTACCAGTTGCAAAATATCGCCATTGGCCATGGCTGCAACAACGCTTTCGGGCACCATGTGCAGCACAGTATCTGCAAACGAGTGATGCGCAACGGTCGCGGCGTTACTCTGAATTGTGGCAAGCTCTGCGGTAGCACCGGCGCCGGGTTGCGCAAGTAAATTGAGTCCCTTGCCAGGCTGCAATGTGTTGGCAACCAAAAGGCCAATGCCAAGTGCCAATGTCGTGGCAAGCTCAAAATACAGAATGGTTTTTAAACCCAACCGTCCAATGCTCTTATGATCTTTGACGCCTGCGATACCCACCACCAACGTAGCAAAAAGCAATGGCGCAATCAGCATCTTAATCAGCCGCAAAAACAACATGCTTAGGGGCTTAAATTGCACAGCAAGCTCTGGTAGCAGCGCGCCAAACACCAACCCCAAAATTAACGCGGCAAAAATCTGAACGGTCAGCGTGAGTTTTACGCTGGTTATGGCGTTAAGCAAGCCTTTACTTGGGCCCGCAGCGCCCCGCTGCACCTGCTGAGTGGGTTGCGATTCTTGCGTGTTATTGGGTTGCGTCATCATGCACACTGCGCCTTAGACAAAAGAAAAAATCAGAACAAATTTTTTAGGCGATTATCCCTTAAATACTTTAATACCTGCTTCAAGAGCAGTATTTTGCTCGACAATAAAGCGTTTAATATCCTTATTACTGTCGGCGGCATAACCGTTCGATTTTACAGTAAATCAACTCTAGGTTAGAACGATGAAGATTCAGTCGCCTTCAAAATACAGTCATCGTATACGAGTTTGTCACCGAAGGCCATGAATTGTTTTTAAAGCGTAAAAACGTTTTGCAAAGGGCATGCGAACACCCGAGCCAACCTAGCTTAAGCAATGCGCGTTCATAATTAACATTACTTGTTTAAGTGTAGCTTACCGGCTTGAACGTGTCTCAAGGGCAAAATCTGCTGCAACGCACTCAAATTGTGACGCTTTGTAATAATCCTCTCCTAAGCCTCCCGGGCTCAATTAAAGCTGGCGCTTAATCTCGAGCAATTTTGCCTGCGCCAGCGCCCGATCTTCTAGTACCGAGGCTGGAGCCTTTTCGGACAGGCTTAAAAAACGCTCGTAAGCACTATGGGCCTCCTTAAGGTTGCCGAGCGCCTCTAGGGATTGCGCCTGATGCAACCACCCCTCGGCCATGGTGGGTTCGATTTTTAGTGCTTTTTCGTAGGCGGTCACGGCTTCTGCATGGCGACCTAACTGTGCAAGCGCATACCCTTGGCTATCCAGCGTAGCGGCGCTCGCAGGCCGCAGTGCCAAAGAGCGCTCTATTGCGCTCAGACCGTCTGCGGGTTGACCGGATTTAGCCAGCGCGTAACCGTAGTTATTTAACACCTCGGCGAGTGCCTCGGGTTTACTCAGCGAAAGGCTCTCGCTCGCTTCTAGCAGTGTAATCGCTTGCTGAGACATTTTTGCAGAAGCTGCAAACTGTTTTTCGTTGGCGTGCAATACGCCCATGTCGGCCCAGATACCAGGATTCTTAGGGTCCAGTCGCGAAGCCTGCATTAATTCGGCAAGCGCGTTCTGGGTTTGGCCCAAATCATTCAGCGCAAGGCCCAATCGCCAATGTAGCTCCGAAGCCGTTTTGGCCACCGGATTCAACTTCAGAGCGCTCTGGTAAGCACCTGCAGCAGGCACAAACCGGTCCAGCGCGCTGTAAGCCAGTCCCAACTCCAGGTAAGCAAACGGCTTTTGCGCATCGGCGTCATCCAGGTGCAGCGTCGCTTGCTCGAACAGTGGAATAGACGCTAACACCTGGCCTTGGCTAGCCAATTCTTCGGCCAGAATAAGGTTTAACGTGCCCAGCTGCGATTGTGCGTGACCAGGTGCACTGGTTTCGGGCAGCGCTAAGCTTTGAGCGGTTAAAGCACTTGCGGGAAGAATCGGCATTACAGCCAACAGACCCGTCAGCGCGAGCGTTAGAACAAGCGTTCGATACATCATGACGTTTGGCCTCTACAAGTAAGAAACTAGATGCATAGCCTCTTAAAAAGATTCTTTCGTCGTAAGTAAACTGGTGGGTCAGACGCGGTTATCAAGCAACCATAATCAAAACACTCGGCGTTCGACGATAATTATGCGCACATAAAAGCCTTAACACTTTGCAGCCGCATAATTAAGTGCGCTGCCGGCCTTAAACCACGCAATCTGCTCCGCAGTCATCGAATGCTTGAGCATCAGCGTGAGCTGCCCGCCGGTTTGCGAATCAATCACCGCCTTCACCGGAGTGCCAGGCGCAAGCTTTTGCAGATCCATAATCGAAACCCGGTCGCCCTTGCGAATTTTGGCGTAATCGATTGGGTCGGTAAACGTAAGTGGCAAAATGCCCTGTTTTTTCAGGTTTGTTTCATGAATCCGGGCAAAGCTGCGGGTAATGACGGCTTTAACACCCAACAGGCGCGGCGACATCGCCGCATGCTCGCGAGAACTGCCTTCGCCGTAATTCTCGTCGCCCACTATCACGCTGCCACCCGCACTTTGCAGGTAATCTTTCGCGGCCAGCGCCCACGCCGAAACGGGCCGCTCCACGCCGCAGACTTTCATGGGCACCGGGTCAGCTGGCTTGCCGGTCTCGGCATCAATCGCGCCCTGCAGCATGTTATGGCTAATCCCGCTCAGATGCCCGCGCAGCGGCAGCCAGTCTTTTCCGGCGGGCGAGATGTGATCCGTCGTGGTTTGGCCTTGCGTCTTGACCAGAACCGGCAACGCTAAAAAGTCACTGCCATCCCAGGGTTTAAAAGGTTCGAGCAACTCTAGACGTGGGCTATCGGCCGAAACGGTAACTTTTGCCGCCTCGCGATCTGCCTCTGAAGCCAATGGTGGTGCATAACCTTGCCACGAAATGTTAAAGCCCCGCGCTGGCAAATCCGGTGCCACGGGCGCCTCGAGCATCACGCCATCAATTGGCTGTTTGGTCGGGTCTTGCACGGTGCTGCCGCTGAGCGCAAGCGCAATCACCACCTCGGGACTGCCAATAAAGGCCAACGTACTTGCGTTACCGTCGTTACGCTTCGGAAAATTCCGGTTAAAGCTTGTAATAATCGCGTTATCTTCGCCCGGTTTAATATCGCTACGGTCCCAGTTACCAATACATGGCCCGCAGGCATTCGAGAGCACCGTTGCGCCCCAATCTTCCAGCAGTTGCAATTGGCCATCACGCTTAATCGTCTGGTATACCTGGTCAGACCCCGGCGTAACCAACAACGGCGTTTTAGGCTTAAGCCCCTTTGCTTTGGCCTGCCGGGCAATGTGCGCCACGCGCTCAATATCTTCGTACGATGAATTGGTACAGCTGCCAATCAGCGCAGCGCTAAAGGTTTTTGGCCAATTATGCTCGGCAACCTCTTTACCAAGCTGACTTAATGGCCGGGCTCTATCGGGCGAGTGAGGGCCAACAATATGCGGCTCCAGCTCATCCAGATTCAGCTCAATAACCTCGTCGTAAAACGCAGTCGGGTTAGCGATCACTTCCGGGTCGGCTTGCAGGTGCGTCGCGTAAGTCTCGGCTAGCGCAGCCACTTCAGGGCGTTCAGTCGAACGTAAATACGCCGCCATTTTGGCATCAAAGGCAAATATGCTGGTCGTGGCACCCAGTTCAGCGCCCATATTGGTAATAGTCGCCTTACCTGTGCAACTAATGCTCTCGGCACCGGGGCCAAAATATTCGATAATTTTATTCGTGCCACCCTTGGTTGTTAGTTTGCCACAAAGCCACAGAATTATATCTTTCGGGGAGGCCCAGCCCTGCAGCTTACCCGTTAAACGCACCCCTACCAGTTTGGGTGCGCGTACCGTCCAGGGCAGACCCGCCATTACCTCGGCCGCATCGGCACCGCCCACGCCGCAAGCCGCCATGCCCAACCCGCCGGCATTAGGCGTGTGGCTATCAGTCCCAATCATTAATCCACCGGGGAAGGCGTATTTTTCTAGCACCACCTGGTGAATAATGCCGCTGCCAGGCTTCCAGAACCCCATGCCGTAACGCGCGGCTGCGGTGCGCAAAAACTCGTAAACTTCGCGGTTTTCGTTAATCGCGCGCTCAGTATCTTCATCGGCACCGCTTTGCGCCCGAATTAAGTGATCACAATGCACAGTGCTGGGCACCGCCACCAGCTTGCGCCCCGACTGGATAAACTGCAGAATGGCCATTTGCGCAGTGGCATCCTGCATGGCCACGCGGTCGGGCTGCAGGGTTAGCATGGCCTCGCCGCGAACAGCAGGCAATTCGTCCATCGAGATTAAATGACTGAATAAAATCTTTTCGGCAAGCGTAATCGGCCGGCCTAATTTGGCACGCACCGCATCCAACTTTTGAGGGAGCGCCTTGTAATGTTTCTCAATCGCTGCCGTCATTTGGCTCGATTCGGTAAGAGGTGCGGTTGCCGCATCGGTCGCAATAGCCGTCATAATCTTAAGGACTCCCTGTCAAAAAACTTCAATCGATTTTTATTTTATAACCAAAACGCCTTCAATGAGATTTTTTATTTTTTGAAGCAATGGCATCATTTTAAATTATCGCAATTATGTCGGTCTTACGAAGGCGGCGGCGCAAAAGGGGTAAAGGTCCTCGCTTATAAGTAAGCAGAGTTACGCGCCGCAGGCTTTAAATTAACGTTATTAAAAAACGTCACAATGCGAGTCTTGCCGTTAACACCGCAACCGGCGCTTGCTCAAGATTTGACACTTTTTATGAAGTAAGCGCTTGCGTGGTTGCCTTTAAATGCGATCATACCCTACGGAATTGAAATTGAATCTTCACCTTGGAGCTCGCTTGTGACTTACACCGCCTTTGAAGCCGCCGTTAAAAACGCCGAGACAGTCCTGCTTATGCCCCACGTGGGCCCCGATGCAGACTCGTTGGGTTCGATTCTGGGCATTAAATTTGGGCTCGAAAAAACCTACCCGAACCTAAAGCACGTGCACGCTGTAATGGCCGGGCCGGTGCCTGCGGTTTACCGCTTTTTACCCGGCTGGCAAAGCGTCGAGAACATTGAAGACCCGGATATTACCCAAAAACTTTTACCTGACTACGATGTCGTCATCGCCGCCGACTGCGGCTCGCTGGATCGATTGGGAGAACCCGGGCGCTATTTTAAAGCGGCCAAAACCTCCATCAATCTCGATCATCACGTTAGCAACAATCGCTTTGGCACGCTGAATATTGTAGAAGTTGATGCTGGAGCCAGTGGCTTGGTTGTAGCCCGACTATTTGACACACTGGGCATTGCGTTTGATGAAAACATTGCCCCTAACCTTTACGCAGCAATCGTGACGGATACTGGCGGGTTTAAATACAGCAGCACCAGCGTCGAGATTTTTGAACTGGCCGCACGCCTTATGGCGGCTGGCGCAAACCCTGAAACCATCTATAAATATGTCTACGAAAATCGCCCGGTGGGCCAAGTACGCATGCAGGCCGAAGCCGTGTTAAGAGCCGACTACGAGTGCGATGGCCGACTGGCCTACACGCACGTCACCCGCGACGATCTGGCGCGGCACAACTGCCCCGATGAGCACGTAGACGGCTTGGTTGAGCAATTACGCAACATTGATACCGTAAAACTTGCGGCGGTGTTTAAAGCCCACCGCGATGGCACCACCAAGGTCAGCTTTAGGAGCGATGACCCGATTTACAACGTGGCCGAAGTGGCGGGCCAATTTGGCGGCGGCGGGCATAAAATGGCCTCGGGCTGCACCGTCGAAGCTTCGATGGACGAAGCCAAGCTGCGCGTACTTCCGCTGCTTAAAGCGCTTTTATAGTAATCAGCATCCAGGGCAGACTTCAGTTCAGTTCAGTGTTTCCTGAATCTAATGGGGCTGGTTTACAGTTTAAATTGTATAAAATGTGTCAGTAACGCCCTGTCTCAAAGAACTAAGACTATACAGACATTAGTTTTTGAACGGACGTTTGTACGCCTAATTAACGCGCGCCTTAAAGCCATACAGCCAACGCAACTCCAGCATCACATGCCAGAAGTCCTTGAACAAGCTGATTTTAGAGCCCGTAACATGTGCCCACGGCACAGGGTACTCCAAGATGCTTAACCCGGCAGCTTGCGCGCGCATCAGCATTTCAACATCAAACAAATAACGTTTTAGCACCAGAGGCGCAACCGCAATAGTCACCGCATCGGCCGTCATCAATTTAAATCCGCATTGCGTATCCCGGATCTTGGCATCAGAACCACGTCCGCGCGCAAATAGCGGCGCAATCAACGCGTGAACCCCACGCCCTATCCACCGCCGATATGCCCGTGCCCGCACCTGATACGCCGCGCCATGCACCGCCCGCGAACCAATGATCACATCGGGTGCTGAATCGCCCTGCGTCAGGGGCCAAGCCAGCGCAAGCGCCTCAATCGGGGTCGCGCCATCAGCATCAAACATTAAGCGCCAGCGCCCGCGTGCCGAAAGCAAACCTGCCCGCACGGCCGCCCCTTTCCCTTGGTTTTCAGGGAGCTTTAACAGCCTGAACTTTTGCGCAGCAGGATTTTGAAAACGTGCTAATGCGCGAATAAACCGCTGTGCTATAAACTCGGTTTCATCTGCACTGCCATCCGAAACGACAATGACCTCAAACGCATCGCCAAAACACTGCGGGAGCCATTGTGCCAGCGCGCTAAGCGTGGGCCACACCCGCTCCGCCTCGTTATAGGCGGGTATCACCACCGAGATCATCAGCGAACCCTCGGGCATCGCCGCACTCAAACCTGAATCTTCACGCATTTGCTTACTGTATACTAAAGCAAGCAACTAAGGTGGTTCAGGGCATTAATACCCAAGGCTAAACTGCGTGCAACAGGCCTATAGGCACAATGTACAACATTGGCCTCAGAAAGCTTAGGACGTTCTTGAATAGGCTCTGAACTTACTATTATTGTTTAGCATCTTCGTTTACCCGGTTTACCCGGTTGACCCATTTATTTTTTGAAATTTATTTTTTTCAACAATTGGTTTTTGATTTGCCATGCTTAAAGCCAAACTCCAGCAAGCTTTTCTGGATACACTCCATACGGTTTATCCTCAGTTACCCGAACTCGGGCTCACGAAGAGCCTTAAGCTAAACATAGAACGGCCTAAGAACCCCGACTTTGGAGATTTTGCCGTTAATGTCTCGCCGTTGACCAAAACCCTGAATCAGGCCGCAAGCGCGCCTGACAGCCCTAAACTGTCGCCGCCGCAAATTGCGAGCCAATTACAAGCGCCATTGCAAACGGCACTTGCGCAACAGGGCTGGCCCGCGTTGGTCACGCTTGCAGGCGGCTACCTTAACATCACGTTCTCGACCGAGAGCCTGGCCAAACTGCTCGTTGCGCAGTTGGCGTTGCCGGCTAGCGCGCTAGGCAACACGCAAACGCTTGCGCACGAATCTATCCTGCTGGAATACGTCTCTGCCAACCCCACTGGCCCTTTGCACGTGGGCCATGGGCGCTGGGCCGCTCTGGGCGATAGCATTGCCCGGCTGCTGCGGGCAGCGGGCGCGCAAGTTACCACCGAGTTTTACATTAACGATGTCGGCGTTCAGATGAATCATTTAGCGGCCTCGCTCTTGCTGCGCTGCGCCGAGCTACTGGATTTAGGGCCATTCCCGACGCCGCCGGAACCGTTACCCAACGGCGAAAAGCCACCCTACCCTTATTATCCGGGCGACTATTTAATCCCGCTCGCGCAGCAATTTTTGGATGAATATCCCACTTTGCGTTCGCAAATCGTAGCCGATTACAAGCAGTTTCAGACGGCATCCGAGCAACATCAGGCAACACCATCGCCCGATTTATCAATTTACAAGGCGTATGCCTACAAACATTTACTGGCGCAACAAAAAAATCTTCTGGACACATTCCGGGTATCGTTTGATGTTTGGCAAACCGAACAGGCCGTACGCGACAGCGGCCAGATTGAAGCCGTGCTGTCGCAATTACGCCAAAGCGGATACGCCTACGAAGAAGCGGGCGCACTATGGCTTAAATCCAGCGCTCTGGGTGACGAAAAAGATCGCGT
>JAYKHY010000008.1:0-42022 GCA_035285025.1 Vampirovibrionales bacterium
ACCCAGTGGGCTGGCCAAAACGCATCCTGATGTTGCGCAAGCTTAAAGAGTGTCTTTAGTTCGTCTGTAGTTTTAAGCCATGGCGCGCCGGTGTAGCTTTGGGCCCATGCCTGCTGCGCCTGAGAGATTGTATCGCGCTTATTGCAGGCGTCCCATGGTGCAAATAATTGCGCAAACGTTTGCGCCGCAAAGTTAAGCCGACCAGCTTGCGCGTCATCAATCAGCGTGCCGGGCTTCAATTCGTGGTAGCTCGCCTCAAAGTCTTCTAGCCGGTAAACCGGTCGCCCGGACGCAATCGCATACGGCACATGCGAGCCTATTCCGGTGGTTAGCACGCGCGCGTGCCGTAGTAAATTCAGGCACAACCGATCGATAAACGCTGGATCGAACTGGTGTCCGTTGCAAACGACCTCGAGCCCCGCTTGCTGATAACTCTGGTGCGCGCCCGCCTCAATTTCTTTCCAGAACAAACTAACGCGAATGGGGTTGTATGCTTTGGACAGTTGCGCCAGGGTTTGGGCAAGCCGCTTGTGATCAAATTCGGCCTGAATATACCGTGTAGAATGCGCCGGAAACACCAGCGTACCGCGCGGCGCGTTTAACGCATTGCTTATCGGGTCTGTTGTCAGATGTTTTAGCCGGTTTTGCCAGTAAGCCAATGCGTACAAAAACGGCGCCCCAATGGCCATAGCGGGGCGTTTGCACACACGCGCATAAACACTGGCGCGCTGCGGCGTCGGGACCCAGCAAACCGGGAGTAACGCTTGCGCCTCGCCCCCCGAGACAAAATCGCCCTGATAAAAATAAATGCCGTGCTGGATAATCGCTGGCAGCGGCAAATTCGCAGAGACCCCGGCCCACCGTTTGAGCGCCATGGCGTGGCCATAAAAGCCGTTAGGTTCAAAAATTTCTCGCGGATTAAATGCATCTGGCAAAGGCGCTTGCGCAAGCACCTCGACCGGGGCGTCCAGCACGGGCGGCTGGCTCGCATCTTTGCTCAAACTAATTTCTGGGGTTTGCGCAAGGGGCATCGTAAAGGGCATACTGCAGACTTAACTTCGGAACAGCGAGGGCGTAGGCTTTCAAAAGTTAAATTGGGCGAATAAGCGAATTATGCCACGACTGACCGTAGGGACACAGAGCCCCCTTTCCCTGTCGGACATAATACGACATAAGCCGAGGCTTCCGGCAAAAAAGCGCAAACTGACAAAGTTAAATTCAAGCTAAGCGGCAGCGATTGCGATAGCTTGCCCTTACAAACAATCGCCAAAAAGTTTTGCTCGCGATACAGTAGCGGTATGATGCACAGGATGATTTGGCTAAACGCGTTTGACCCGTTTAAATATTCCGTGCCCAAACCCAGACTGTCGCCGCCCATGATGCCGTGCGTTTCGGGTAAAGGTGCAGGCCCGTTGGTGCTTTTAGGGGTCGTATTGCTGGCCTTGGGTGGCTGGATTGCGTTTAGGGTGATTCAAACCATTACGCCGCCTGCGGGTGGATTTTTTATGCCGCCGTCTGCGGTGCGGGTTGCTACCGTAAAGCGCCAACCCGTAAGCGATTTTTACGAAACCAGCGGCTCTGTGATTTCTGATGCCAGCGTGACGCTGGCGAGCGAAGCCGCCGGCCGTGTAAGCCAAGTGCTCGTCGAAGAAGGTCAAACTGTTGCCCAAGGCCAGGTGCTGATTCGGCTTGATGGCGATGTGGCCCGCGCCGAATACAGCGCTGCTGCCGCAAGTGCGCGTGCCGAGGCCAAAAACATTGCCATTCAGCAGCAGCAGGCGGCCGCAACCCAAGCCGCACTCGCCGCGGCCAAAGCCAGAGAATCGATTGCGCAGAGCGATCTGAGTCGCTTTGAACAATTGCGTCAGGACGATGTGATTTCTCCGCTCGAATTTGAGCGCAAGCGCGCGACGCTGCAAGCCCAGCAGGCAGAATCGCTCCAAGCGCAAGAAACACTCGCGCAGGCGCAAGCCCGCGTGAATTACCAGGTTGCGCAAAGCCAGGCGGCGCGCGCGCAGGCGGCACTTGCTGGTACGCACGTGGCCAAGGCCAGCATTATTGCGCCGTTTAAAGGTACCGTAGGCCAAAAGCTTTTAAATGTGGGCGCGTACGTTTTGCCCGGTACGCCCGCAATCCAACTGGTGGGCGCAGAGCAGTTAAAAATCACCGTGCAAGTGCCCGAGCGCTACCTGGGGATTTTAAATCAGGTTCAGGCGCAGATTCGTAAAGCGCAAAACGGGGCGCAAAACGCGACCGAAAGTGATACTTGGCAAAAGGCATCCATTGCGTTTATTAACCCGATTGTTGACCCACAGGCGCGCACCGCGCTGGTTAAACTCTGGGTGCCTGCAGGCAGCGCGCTTAAGCCCGGCCAGTTTGTCGATGTTCGGCTGGCGCTTAGCCAGCGACAAGATGCGCTTGTGATTCCCGAAGAAGCCGTGTTAAGTGAGGCCGGCTTGAATCAGGTGTTTGTGATTCAGCCGCTCTCTCAGGCCGATCGCACGTCCGCTCAAAAATCAGCTCAGAAACCCGCAAAGGCTGCGGCCTCAAAGCCGGGCATGCCGCAACCGAACGCCAGTGTGGCGCTTAAGCCGGTTACGCTGGGCATTCGGATGCCGGGCTGGGTCGAAGTACGCCAAGGCGTGAACCCTGGAGACCGAGTTGTAGTTGGCGGCCTTCAAAAAATTCAGGATGGCGCGCAAGTCATGATTCTGGATCGTTAACGCGAGAAGCTGTGCCGCGACAACGCTTTTTACTCATTACACAAGTAATCAAGCAAGCAGGGGCGTGCGTTTGGGCAAAGATCCTTATAAAGGCTCTGCCTGGCTAAGAGGCGAACGAACGATCGAACAGTTCGCGTTTATAGATCTTATAGCCAGTACGCTTTGGGTTGGTCTATGTTGATATTTAATAATTTAAGCGTGTTATTTGCGGAATTATATCGACTATGGCACTGCAGACACCCATCACCTTAATGCACCATACGCACTGGGATCGCGAATGGTACGCGCCCATGCGTGCGTATCAGTACCGCTTGCTCCGAGTCCTTGAGGCGCTGCAGCAGGTTGTGCCCAGCACGCTCCCTTGCTTTACGCTAGATGGACAAACGGTGTTGCTTGATGACGCGCTTGAACTGCGACCCGCGTTAAAACCCTGGCTGCTTGAGCAAATCCAGCGCGAAAAACTGGAGGTTGGCCCATGGTTTGTGATGCCCGATGTCGTGCTGGTCTCGGGCGAAAGTCTGCTGCGGAATCTGGCGCTCGGCATTCAATCCGCGCTTGCCTGGGGCGCTAAGCCGCCGTTTTGCGGTTATCTGCCCGATCCGTTTGGCATGCCCGCCGCGATGCCAAAAGTTTTGCAGCACATGGGCATTGCTAACACGATTGTCTGGCGCGGGGTTCATCCACAAAGCGCGCTTTCGCCGGTGTTTAACTGGCGTGCAGATGATGGCAGCACGGTGCTGGCGTATCATATGGCGCTGGGGTATTTCCAGAATATTTTCCACGATCCTGCCTTGAGCGCCGAGGCTAAACAAGACGCGCTACGCGCAACTTACGAGGCACTGGCCAAGCAGCCGTTTGCCGAACAGCTTGGGGTGTTGCTGCCCGTGGGCGGCGATCATCTGGGCGCGTTGAACGCGGATCAGCTTGCTGCGTTAAATTTGGCTTTAAGCCAGCTTGCGCCCCAAGTCACGCCAAAAACGCTCACGATTAAGCAATGGATGGCGCACGTTGCCCAAATGGTGCAGGCAAACGCGCAACTGCAAAACGCCGTACCCGAGCATCTTGGAGAATTACGTGACGCCACGCCGGGCGCGCCTTATTTGCTTTCGGGTGTGTGGTCGTCCAGACTGTACTTAAAGCAGTTAAACCGTCGGCTAGAACATCAACTGACGCACCAGGTCGAACGTCTGTGGTCGCTTGTGGCTGCGCACACCCATGCGCAAGCCTCTGCCGATTTGCCCTGTTTGGCGCTGCCGCTGCCAGAACTTGCGCTTTGCTGGCGATTAACGTTACTCAATCAGCCGCACGATAGCATTTGTGGTTGCAGCGTGGATGAGGTTCATACCGAAAACGAAACCCGCGCGCAGCAAGCGCTGCAACTGGCCGAAGCCCTTAAGGCCGAGGCGCTGTACCGGCTCGAAGAACAAGTTAATCGCCCGGCAAACGCGTTCATTGTGCATCATACGGGGCAGCATCGTTACTGGGGCGTTGTACCGTTTACGTGGCGCGGCGAATGGCCCGAAGCGTTTAAAGCTTGCGACGCGCTGCAAATCCAGAGCCAAGGCACGGCGTTAATCAATCATTATCTTCAGGATATTTCAGATGTGCCGATGGCCGATCGCACCGAGCCAGAAACGCACGGCTGGCTCTGGATCGATCCGCAACAGGCGCTGATGCCCGTGAGCGTTCAAGCAATTATGCCGCAAGCCAAGCTTAGCGCGCCTGCGGCTCAAGTGTGCCGGCCTAACCCCGAGACCCTTGAGTGGACGCTGGAAAACGGTATGCTTCGGGTGCGGGTCCAGCAGAATCTGGCGGGCATCCTCGTGGAAGATTTAAGCACGCAGCAGGTTTACGGCCCGCTGCTTACGGTGACTACAAGCGTTGAAACGGGCGATAGCTACAACCCGGGTGTGCCGCAGCCCGTGCAGTCGGCTGTGCTGGTAAGCGTAACGCCCAAGCATCCAGGTCCGCTGGTGGCCGCCTTAACCCTCGAATATACCTTGCCCACCGGCGAGCGATTCTGGACGGATATTTTGTTAGCGGCAGGGCAAAGGCAACTCGAGTTTGAATCCCGCTGGACGATAAAGACCGAAAACGTTCGGCTTGCGGTTGCGTTTGAGACGGGCCTTCCAATTAGCGATGTTATTGAGGAGGCCCCTTTTGGCACGTTTAAGCGGTCGTTTAAACCGTTCGATAATAGCGAGTTAGCGCTGTTTAAACCGGTTGCCAAAGGTGATGAATGGCAGGCGCCCACCGGCCCTATCCAGCGATGGATTAGTTGCAACGGCCACACGCTGTTAACCGAAGGCTTAACCGAATACTGGGTTTCGGCGCCTCAGGTTTGCCTTACGCTGCATCGTGGATTCGGGATTTTATCTAGCGATACCACCGGGACGCGCGGTGGGCATGCAGGGCCTCCGATGCTCACACCGGGCGGTCAGGCGCTTTCACGCGCTCAAGCGTTCCGCTACGCCTGGGTACTTCCTGATGCCTCGTTGCCTGAGCCTGAGGCTTTACTGGCACGCTATGCGGCGGCGGACCGGTTTTACGGGATAGCTCACGCCACCGGACGAGACCGCCCGGATGCGTCAGCGTCTCACAACGTGGCTGCTAACGCAGCGCTAACATTTTCGGCGTTTAATCTCGATGCGCTGAATCCATCGTTGGTGCTGAGCGCGTTAACGCCTTTACCCTCGGGCGAACTGATGATGCGGGTGTTTAACCCGCTGCCCAAGCCGCAACCCTTGCTCTTGATACAAGCAAATGAGTCAAAACCGACGTCAGAACACGTTCAATCAAGGCTTATCCGTTGTAACGGCTTTGGAGAACCTTTATCAGAACATGCGTCTCTTGACGGATCGGCCGAGGTTATTGCGGCTTATGCGCTTGTAAGTTATTTGGTTTTGCTATAGCGGCTTTTAGCTTTTTTGGGATACTTGCAGGGGCATAGATGCGTTGTTGATTTAGAGGTTGTTTTAAAGCGTAAATCATAAACGTTTGAATAAGACCTGCCAGTTTTAAACGCTAATTTGCACGACCTAACTTGAATCCAGTTGGGCGGTAAAATCCAAGTTTAAGACGAAACAGGCAGTTCGCCCAGAGTCTGCAGGGCTTGCTTTGCGGCAGATTGCTGCGCCTCTTTTTTGGTTTTGCCGTGGCCCACGCCCATAACTTCGCGCGCAATGCTGACAGTAATCTCAAAGGCGCGGTTGTGCGCCGGCCCATGTTCCGAGAGCGTATGATATTCCGGCAAACCCCATCCCATGCCCTGGGTGTATTCTTGAAGGGCGGCTTTGTAGTTATCCTTCGTTTTATTTTGATCAACGTCATCCACCACGTTCTCGAGCAGTTTTTTGAGCCAACTGACGGTCTCGTTAAAAAATCCATCTAAATACAGCGCGCCAAGCAGCGCCTCAAAGCCGCACGCCAGGTTGCTGGGTTTGTTCGCACCGCCCGAGCGTTTTTCGGCGGGCCCAAAGCGCATGACCTCGCCCAGGCCAAGTTGCACGGCAAACGGCGCAAGCACAGCATCGCTCACCACCACCGATCGGATTTTGGTGAGTTCGCCTTCGCGGTAATACGGAAATCGCTCGTACACCAGTTGGCTAACGGCCAGTTTAAGCACAGCATCGCCCAAAAATTCCAGCCGCTCGTAGTTATCCAGCGCCGAGCGTTTGCCCTCGTGAGAATACGAGCTGTGCGTAAGCGCCTGCATGTAATAGCCACTACGGATGGGTTTGGGTAGCCCGTGATTTACTAAAAACGCAATAATCTGCTGTTCCCATTGGCTTATGGGGTTAGCGGGTGGCGTGTCTTCAGGCTCAAGGGTTTCGTCAAACGCAGTCATGGTCTGTTCATTCAATGCATGCCTGTTAACAGGCACCTAACGATTAAAATTGCTTTTGCAAAAACGGAATCGCCTCGTTCCAAAGCCAGCCCTGGCGCAAGACAACCCATTCAATGTAGTAATAAGCAAGTGGCGCGGCAAATAACCAGCTATCAATGCGATCGAGCACGCCGCCGTGCGCCTTTAGCAAAACGCCGGTGTCTTTAACGCCTGCGTCGCGTTTCATCATGGATTCTACCAAATCGCCCAGTTGCGCCGCCAGCACCAGCAGGCTGCCTAAAATCAGTACATGGGTTGTTTTAATGCCGCATGCAGGCCCCGCCGTCAGGCCTACCAGCAGGGCAAAAAATAATCCGCCCAGCGCGCCTTCTCGGGTTTTTTTTGGGCTAATTGCGCTTAATAGTGGGGTTCGACCCAGCCATTTGCCAAACGCGTAAGCGCCAATATCGCTGGCCATTACAACTAGTGCGGTAAATAGTACGTAGCCCAGGCCAAGGCTTTGCCCGCCCAATAAACGCAACAATAAATAGTGCGCCGGTAAAAACGCCAGATAAAACAGCACCACCAGCGTTGCGCCAATATCGGCCAGCGCGCCGCTTTGCGGTAGCTTTGTTTTGGGCATCGCCAGGCCGCGCAGCAGCACGCCTAAAAATGTACCCACAACGGCCAGTGTTAAAGTCGGCATAAACCAACTGGTTTTACCGCGCAGACCGGCCAGCATCAGGGCCATGCCAAACACAATCAACACTGGCAGCAACGGACGCGCCAGCCGTGCCTGATGCATCATCAGCACCAGTTCTCGGGCGGCTAAAAAACTGGCAAACGCCATTAAAAACGCCCAAGCTAAACCGCCAAGCCACAAAGCCGCAAGAAAGACGCCAAAAAGACTAAAGCCAACAATCAGCCTGGATTTTAACGAACGCCACGCAGGGGCAATGTGCTCGGAGGCCATGGACGTGATCGGAGCCTAAATGGTCAGGATTTCTTTTTCTTTTGCCGCAACGTGGCTATCAACTTCGGCCACAAACTTGTTGGTTAGTTTCTGGATTTGCTCTTCGATGCCATGGATAGCGTCTTCGGGCATGTTTTGGGCTTTAGTCCATTTTTCTGCGCTGTTGCTGGCATCCCGGCGAACATTCCGAATGGCGATTTTGGTATCTTCGCCACTTTTTTTGGCCAGTTTCACAAACTCCTTGCGGCGCTCTTCCGACAGCGGGGGCACCGAGATTCTCAGAACGCTGCCATCGCTGGTGGGCGTCAGGCCCAGCTCGGATTTTGCAATGGCTTTTTCAATCGCGGCCAGTTGCCCTTTATCGTAGGGCTGTATCACCAGCACGCTGCCTTCCTGAATCGCGATATTGGCCATTTGTTTAATTGGGGTGGGCGTGCCGTAATAATCCGCTTGCACGCGGTCTAGTAACGCCGGGTTCGCGCGGCCGGTGCGCAGGGTTGCTAATTCGTTTTCAAGCGCGGCAATGGCTTTTTGCATGCGCTGTTTGCAATCGTCTAATAAAGTCTGTTCGTCCATAGCCAAGTCCTGTAGGGGTCAGTCTGCGTTAATTTGAATTGGGCTAACGTAAACAATAAAGCGAGTATCCTGTAACGAATCCTGGAACAAATTCTTGTCAGGCAGCATCAGCCTTTAAGCGTCCATAAGATTCGTTTTGGCTGTATTACAAAAAACAAAATGTGCTTTAGCTTTTTGGTATGCACATGCGTGCTAAAAGTTGATTGTATCGTATGTAAATCGCGGCCAAAATAAAAGAGCCATCCACAGACGTTAAGGGCGTATAAAGTTCAGGCAGCCGCCAGATAAGTTCCTTAACAAGTGCTCCCTTGCAAGCTTAGATTAAACTTTAACTTTAATTTCAGCTGTTCGTTCGGGGTATGATTAGTCAAATTGCGTTTGTTTTATTTAAGTTTGCGCTGTCCGCGTGTCGCAGGATTTTAAGTTCATTTTTCTAGTCTAAAGTATATGATTAACTAATTTTAAAGTTTATTAAATCGTTTTAGGTTGTTGTTCTGCCATGCCTCAACGTACGTCGTTTACATCTCGTCTGCCAGAGGCCTCGCCAGAGGTGCTGATTATTGGGGCTGGGTTGTCGGGGCTCTCTTGCGCGCGCGCGTTGCAAGCCGCCGGGCTTGAACCCGGGACCTCGGTTGTGGTGCTCGATGGCGCCCCGGACATTGGCGGCCGGGTGCAAACCGATGTTCACGAGGGTTTTTTGCTCGATCGCGGATTCCAGGTGTTTCTGGAGAGTTACACCGAACCCAAGCGGCTGATAAGTCCGCAGGCCTACGCCGCGCTGAAGCTTAAGCCGTTTTTACCCGGCGCGCTAAGCTGGTTTAACGGGAAATTCCACAGCGTTCACGATCCGCGCCGGATGCCCTGGATGGCCTTAAGCACGCTGATGAGTCCGGTGGGCGGGTTTGCGGATAAATGGCGCGTGCTGCGAGATGCGCCAGACTGGCAAGCGTGCGCGCCCAAGGACGGAATTGCGCCGCCATTTAACGAGGACGATGTTCCGCCGGGTGCAAGTAGCACCAAACGCGTCAACCCTTGGCGGCCCATGCATAGCCTGTTCGACGCTTATTCCGAGGCGATGCGCACGCGCTTTTGGCAACCTTTTTTAGGTGGCATCATGCTTGATGCCGGATTGTCTGGCCCTGCGTGGTTTGCCGCCTATACGCTGCAAATGATGCAGCGCGGACGTGTGTGCCTGCCCGAGGCGGGTATTGCTCAAATTCCCCAGGCCATTGCCGCACCGCTGCCACCCAATGCCATTGTTCTGGGGGCGGGTGTAGCCTCGTTAGATCCTGCTTTAAAACAGGTGACGCTGACGACGGGTCAAACGCTGCAAGCCACCCGTGCAATTGTGCTGGCCACCAGTTGGCAAGAGCGTGCACGCCTGTTCCCGCTAAATCACGAAGCTCCCAGTTTTAACGCAACCACCTGTTTTTACTTTGCCGCAAGCGCGGCCCCGTTGGATGAACCTGTGCTGGTGCTTAACGGAAGCGGCCAGGGGGTTATTAATAGCCTGTGCGTGCCCAGCTTGATTTCATCCCAATACGCCCCAAGCGGACAGACGTTGATTTCGGTCTCTGTGATTGGTCAGCCCGAAGGGCGCGCCTTGGGTGATCTTGAGCAGCAGGTGCGCACCGAACTTGCGGGGTGGTTTGGCTCGCAAGTTAAGGGTTGGCAGGCGCTACGGCACTACCGGATTCCCTACGCGCTTCCGCGGATGAACCCGGACTATGCCACGGGCGAAGCCCGCTTTTTGCTTGCACCGGGTTTGTTTGCCTGCGGCGATTATATGGCGTCCCCTTCCATGCAGGGCGCGCTCGCCTCCGGTCGGTTGTGCGCAAAGGCGGTGCTTAGGGCGCTGGGTAAATCACCTGTTTAAAGCCTTTGTGGCGTCTAACACAGCGGTTCAGTTGATTAGAAACGGCTTGCCCTCAAGCGTTGCCAGGGCTTTCCTGTCGCGTGTCTTTTTTTTTGCTGATGCATCTCGACTTGTGCAATGCGCGGGCTTTCTTTACATTGAGGTAAGTTATGATGATTTAGAGCGTGCGCTCGTGGCAACTAACACACGGCAGGCAGAACACTTCTGCCTAAGATAGCCCCTGAAGCTTGTCCCGCTGCTCAGTGTAAACATATTGTTTGTACCTTTGGTCTTTATAAACGCGTTTAAGCAAGTTTTTTAAGTTTTAAGGAGATTTTTTTCTATGGCCGTGCCAACCATTGTTACCCTTACTGGTGCGTTAAGCGAACCTCTTGCCGACATTGGCGTATTTGGCGGCTCGGGGTTTTACAATTTACTGCCCGATGCGCAACAAGTGGTGGTCGAAACGCCCTACGGCATGCCTAGCGATGTAATTACACTGGGCACGATAGGCGGCAAAAAGGTTGCGTTTTTACCCCGCCATGGGGCCAGCCATGCGCTGCCGCCGCATAAAATTAACTACCGCGCCAATGTTTGGGCCTTCAAGCGCCTGGGCATTACCCGGGTGATTTCGCCCTGTGCCGCCGGCAGTTTGCAAAAGCACGTGGCCCCAGGCAGCTTTGTAATTTGTGATCAGTTTGTCGATCGCACTAGTGGCCGCCCTGATACGTTTTACGATGGCCCGGTCACTACCCACGTGAGCGCCGCCGACCCGTTTTGCCCCGAATTACGCACGTTGGCGATTGATGTTGCCAAAAAAGAAGCCATCGAGGTCCACGAAACGGGGACCGTGGTGGTGATTCAGGGGCCGCGCTTCAGTACGCGATCGGAATCCCGCTGGTTTAAAGATCAAGGCTGGGAGGTGATTAACATGACCCAGTACCCCGAAGTGCATCTGGTCAAAGAGCTTGAAATGTGCCCTTTGAACATCTCTTTAATGACCGATTACGACACCGGCGTCGAGGGGATTGCACCCGTTAGTCACGAAGCCGTAGTCGAGGTGTTTACCCAAAATAACGCCAAGCTTAAAAACCTGCTGTTTGGCTTAATCGAGCAGATTCCTGCGGCGCGACTGCATTGCGGTTGCGGCAAGGCGCTTTCTGGGGCGCGCATGGGTTAATCGCGCCCAAACGACCCTTTGAGGATATCGTTTACAGCGCTGGCCTCGATGAACCTGAGCGACAAATACTTCATTCGGCTTTATAAAAAGTTACAATTAATATAACAGGTTGGCTTGCCAGATTTTAAAGTGCCTGTTGCGATGCTCCGGAGCCTAAGACCCTTATGCCTGTAGAGACGATAAAACTGTTTTTATATAATTTTCTCGAGCTTTATAAATGGCTGATGTTTGCGCGTATCGCTTTAAGCTGGCTGCCGGGCCTTAATTGGCAACAACCTCCGTTGAGCATCCTTAATGACATTACAGAGCCTGTGATGAAACCGTTCAGAACGCTTATTCCGCCAATTGGCGGAATAGATTTATCCCCAATCGTGGTGTTTTTCGTCATTGGGCTGCTGCAAGGGCTACTACGCTCAATGGGATAAAGCCATGGTATTTAATATTAATAATAATGGCCGGCTTAGAAGAGTTAAAAAGATTGACCCTACACAAAATGCGAACATTCCCGATAATGCCTCAATTGTGACGTATGGAAAAATAGACTACTTAGTTCCAAATAAAGTATTAGCGCAATTAGCGTTTACGCCTGTTGAACAACATCAAAGCGTGCTCGAAAAAATGCATCGTCGTGGTTTATTCCTGGCAAAAATGACGAGCCCCCTAACAAATTTAGTTAATGTATTACTAACCGAGACTCAAAAGGCGAAACGTTTAATGCGTTTTCGTAGCGTCTTTTTTTCGACAACACGTTTAGTGCCCGCTGTTGATACAGCCGACCTGAAGTTAAAGCCGACTGAACGCGCGGTATTGTTTCAAAATCGACTCTATGCGCTCAGTGGGCCTGACGCAAAAAAAATGGCACCTTACTTGACTGAGCACAAAATGCTCGCTGCGCTTGGACGTTCTGATGATGTGGAACAATTACGCAAAAAATTTGAGATAAGGTACCAAAAGCAATTAAAAAAAATAGTCCAGCCCCTTACCAGTTTTCAGCGTATTCAATTGCTCGCATCAAAAATTAAGCAAAAAATTGTGCGTTTGGGCGATAATATACTCGAAGCTTATATCAGAGGTTATTCCCAAAGTAACGGGTTCAACGATGGTACGTTTTTTTAGTCTGCTATTAGCGAGCTTACTTTTGCTTGCGCCTGCCTCGGCCTACGCGACAGAATTACCGCGCGGCTTGATTAGCTACCTGGCCGGCGTCGACCCCAAGGTCAGCGTTCGCTTTGATGGCATGATTACCTTTAGCAATGGCGAACGGTATATTCCGGTGCTACCCGCGCCAGACGCCTTAACGGCCGAGGTCGATACCGCGCCGCGCCCCCTGAGGCTTGATCCTGCAAACGCGATGACGCCGCTAAAGCCGCCGTTCCCGGATATTATTGCCTTTGATAATAACGCGTTTTTACTGCGTCTGGTGCCTAAACCGGGTGGTAAGCTTAGCTTGCCCGAGCGAGAAAGTTACCCCATCGCGCTTAAGTCTGGCTTACTGCCGCAAGATTTAATCCTGCCCGCCGGCCTGAATATTCCGGCAGAACTTAAAGTCACCCTGGGCACTCTGGAGCCGCCGCCACTTGCCGATGCGCCTGCGCCGCTGAATTCGGGTAATGCGCCTGCGTCGCCCATGGCGTTTTCGCTCGCTAGCCTGATGCCGCGCCGTCAACTGTTTTTAACCGATCTCAACACGCAATCGCTTGAGGCGCTTCAGCCCGAGACGGGGCAATTGGCTTGGCAACTTCCGTTAGGCTGTTTGCCTTCTGGACTGGCTGCCCCGCCCGATGCCAGCATGGTGTTTGTGAGTTGTCTGAACACCGATGAGGTGCTGGTCGTTGATCCGGCGGCGCAACTGATTAAAGCGCGCGTCCCGGTAGGCGCTCGCCCGGATGCCATGCTCTGGCTGCCAGGAACGTTCGCTTTAAAATCGGCGCTAACGGTTGCGCCGCAACCAGCGGCCGTGGATGAATTAACCGGTGAGCCCATCGTCGCTCGCAAACCCGATAGCGTTCTGGGGTGGCTTAAAAGGCTTTTTGTGACGCCGCGTCCAAAATTGCCCTCGGCTAATACCGCCAACGCGGCCAACACGGCACAAACTCCCGCCGCCGATGCTAATCCGCAGCTCATTGTCAGTAATCGCCACAGCGCGCAACTGAGTGTGATTGACGCGGTTACGCTTGCGCCTTTGGCAAACGTGCCGCTGCCTAAAGGGCAAGGTAGCTCGATACTCACTTGGGTGCCCGATCTTAAAAAAGTGTTTGTTGCCGATCATTCGTTAGGCAAAATTTACGAGCTCTCGCTCGAAACCTGGCGCATTAGCCGAATTTTACCCGGCCTGCAAAGCATGTCGGCTGTACTTTGGCGTAATACGCCCGATGAGCCCGAGGGCGTGCTTTGGGTCTCCAGCCGTGCCAGTCACGAGGTTCAAGCGGTTTCGGTTGCAACTGGCAAAGTTCTGCAAACGCTTGCTGTTGGCCAAAAACCGACTGATATGGCGTTTGGCGCAGACGGTAAGCTGTATGTGCTTGCGTCTCAAGCTGGGCTCGTCGATGTGATTGATGCAGCTAGCCTGCCTAACGCAAGTTTGCAAGCTCCCATCGCCTTCGAGGCGGGGCTGTTTCCGTCTCGGGTTACGCTTAGCGCAGATAAACGCTACGGCTACATTGGTGTACTGAACGCTGACGAAGACGCCAACGGCCAGTTAGCGGTGCTGGATATGCAAACAGCCAAACTGTCGCAATCGCTTAAGCTGGGCGTTAAAAAGCCGCTTACGCTGCTTTGGGTCGAGTCTCAATAACGGCCCTTTAATGCGATACACCAGCCGAAGCGATCTTAAGCACCTGCGTGCTGCTGCCCGCATTGCCGGGCAAACGTGCGATACCGCGATTGCCGCATGCTTGCCCGGCGTTAACACGCTTGCCATCGATGCTTTGGTGAATCAAACGCTTGCAAGCGCACGCAGTAGCGCCCCGTTTAAGCAATACCAAGAGGGCGCACGCCGCTTTGGGTTTGCCAGCTGTATCTCGCTCAATGATGAGGTGGTCAATCGTCCGCCCTCGTCAGAGGTTGTGTTACAAACGGGTGATTTGATAAGCATTGCGCTGGGGGCAGAAATTGGCGGCATGCACGCGAAGGCGGCGCGCACGGGCTACCTATTGCCTACTGGCGTTACAACAGACCCTGCCCAAATGCCCGAAACCATTCGTCCGTTGATTCGCGGCGTACGCTCGGGGTTTGATACCCTTAAGGCGTTGCCGGAAGCGCCAGCCTCGTTGGGGGAGCTGTTGCAGGTGATTCCAGATGCGGCCAAGGCTCACGGCGTCGTTGTGCTCGAAAACGTGGGCGGTTGCGGCACGGGTAAACGTTTGCACGAACCCCCGGAGACGCCAAACCAACCCACCGACGATTATTTTAAGGTGCCCTTGCTGGCGGGTACGCCCCTGGTTTTAATGCCGATGATGGCGTTAGGCACAGATGCTAAAACTAAAGCGCACGAGGATGGCTGGACGCTCGTCACGCAGTCTGGCGAGCTAAGCGCGCACTGGGCCGAGACACTTTTGGTGACAGAAACCGGAATAGAACTTTTAACGGCGAGCTAGCGCTTTAAAAGAAAATCGATTTCAGATCATTCCATAAAATAAACACCATCAAGGCCATCATGCCAATAAAGCCGGCTTGGCTCAGGCGCTCCTGAACCTTGCGATTGAGCGGCGAGCCTTTGATGGCTTCGATGAGCAAATAAAGCAGGTGGCTGCCATCTAGCGGCGGAATCGGCAGCAAATTCATCACCGCCAGAATTACGCTGATAATCGAGGTGAGAATCAGGCCCTTCTGAATCCCATCGTTCTGAATGAGCTTGGCGCCCGCATCAATGATTTTTACGGGGCCTGCTAACTGGCTAGCATCAATTTGCCCGGTTAACATGCCGCCGAGCGCAACAAAGTTTTGCACCACCACGTTGCCCAGTAAGCTGGCCGAGCGCGTCACGGCCCACATTGCGTTGGGCGCGGGCGAGGTAATCTCTTGGCTGCTTAGCTGAATCCCGAGTTTGCCCGGTACGCTGGTTTCAACCCAGAGCGTTCGTGGCTCGGTGCTTCCGGTAGGTGCAACATCCAATTTGATCATTTTACCGGATTTACCAATCAGCTCGGTGGTTTTTAGTAAAGGCTCCGAAAAATAGCCCTTAACCGAGGCATCATTAATCGCCAGAATCTTGATGTTACCGCCGGTTAAGCCTGCGCGCTGCGCCGGACTGGGTAAAATCGTCTGTTGAGTCCGGTTAGACGGGTTAATGAGAGCGAGTGTTTGGATATCCGGTGGCGTTAGCATTTGCGCGGCCAACGGGGTGTGCGTTTGTGCTTGCCACGTTAACGCCGGTTGTCCGTTAACCCAAAGCGAAGGCGCAGAGGCGTTTGAGACCTCTAGTTTTTGAGTGTAAGCGCGCTCTAACGGTGCTTCGGCTTGCAGTAGGGGCGATGCGCTATCAATGCCAATTTGCAAGCTGGGCACGCCCCAGCCGAGCAGCACCCAAATCATAATGGCCCAGCCCATAATGGCGTTCACCGTAATGCCGGCCACAGCAATGGCGGCGCGGTTTAAAATGGACTGGTTCTCAAAGCGCTCCTTGGAATCCGGCGGCACGTCGGAGTCTGGCGAATCATCGGGGAAGGCCACGTAACCGCCAAATAGCAGTAAATGCAGGCAGTATTCGGTTTCGCCAAATTTTTTGCGCCACAGCGTAGGGCCCATCGGCAGGCCAAAACCAAACCGTTCTACACGGACGCCGCACCATTTTGCCACCCAAAAATGGCCAAGTTCGTGGGCAATAATCAGGGCGCTAATCAGCCCAAGCATGGTCAAAACAGAGGGGAGCATAAGGGCTATTAAAGCACGTTTGGGCGTGGGGATTCAACTGGGTTTAGTTGCTTTTAAAGAGGGGTTCTTACCAAAACGTCATTCCCGTGAAAGCGGGAATCCAGAGACGAATTTGCACAACTTACCAAAGAGATTGCTAAACTTATTTGCTTTTAATGAGAGCCAAGCCTTTTTTTGTCAGCTTTACAAGGCTAAATGCTCCAAGTAGCCCTATAATCGTACCCGCACTAGTGCCTAATGTGAAAAAATCGTGCTGAGCAGCAGGTAAAACAACACCTTGGACGGCAAATCGACTTAACGAAGTATCTATCATTCCCCTCCGCATGACCTCCGTTATTTGTCGACCTCTCAAGTTTCCAACAGCGGCTTTGGCGAGCGTCTCTGCTGCCGGGCTATTGATCCGCGCCAACTTTAGCGTTGGATGTAACGGGGGGGGGGGGGGTAGTTTTTGTGAACAGTTTCATGTGTCAGTGACTCCTACACTTTTCGCGAAATACACGACCGTTTAAACGGTACGCTTTAAAAGCTCTCTCAAGATTCCAATTTGCGCCAATTTGCCGTATTGTAACAAAGTGCGTTACCTGTTTGTAAATGGCAATTCGCTTTTTAAAGACACTTTGGCTTAAAAGCTTTTTTCAGTGAAGGACACTCGGCCTATGTGCGGCATTGTGGGTTATTTGGGTAAAAAGCCCGTCGTTCCCCTCTTACTCGAAAGTCTCAAGCTCCTCGAGTATCGCGGCTACGATTCATCCGGCGTTGCAACCTTGGGCGCGGACCAGGACTTAACGGTCTACAAAGCCTCGGGTAAACTCGAGAACCTCCAAAAAATCCTCCCCGAAGCGCTGAACGGCAAAAAGTCTGCTGCAAAATCAGCGGGCAAGCTGGCCATGGGCATCGGGCACATTCGCTGGGCCACCCACGGCGCGCCCACCGATCGCAACGCACACCCGCACCTGAGCCACGATGCCGAAGTGGCCGTGGTGCATAACGGGATTATCGAAAACGATCAGGAAATCCGCAGCGCCCTAAGCAACGACGGCATAGTGTTTGCCTCGGATACCGACAGCGAGTGCGTGGCCCAATTGCTGGCCCAAAAAATCAAGGGCGTTAAAAAAGCAGATGATTTGCTGGAAACCGTCCGCGAGGCTGTTGGGCATTTGCGCGGCGCCTATGCACTGGCCTTAATGTTTAAAAAATTTCCGGATCGTATGATTGCCGTGCGGCAACACGCCCCACTGGTGATTGGCGTCTCTGAGCAAGGCGAGTATTTAATCTCGAGCGATGCCGTAGCAATTGCCCATATTACCCAGCGGATTATCTTTTTAAAAGACCGAGAAATCGCAGAGATTACCCCCAAAGGCGTCCGCATCATCACTACCAGCGGCGATCCTGTTTCGCCCGTGATCGAGGATATTCAGCAAGGCCCACTCTTTATTGATAAAAAGGGCTACAAGCATTTTATGCTGAAGGAGATCTACGAGCAGCCCGACGTTGTTCGTCTGGCATTATCAGGGCGGTTGGTCAGCGCCGAAACGCCCGTCAAGCTCTTCGAGAAAAAAACGCAGGCAGAAGCCTTTGCGCAAATGCTCGAAAAAGCAGAACGCTTGGTGTTTGTCGGCTGTGGATCGTCGTATCACGCGTCGCTGGTCGGGAAGTATTTCATCGAAGCGCTGACGGGTTTACCCGTTAGCGTTGATAGCGCCGGAGAATTCCGGTATCGGCCCAGTTTTTCAAAATCGCCCAAGCTGATTACCGCAAAAACGCTGGTGATTGGCTTGTCGCAATCGGGTGAAACCGCAGATACGCTCGAAGCATTGCGTCAGGCCCGCGCAATGGGTGCGCCTACGCTGGTGGTCACTAACCGCGAAGATGCCACAATGGCTCGCGAAGCCGACTTTGTGATGCCGGTGCGCGCCGGTGTCGAAGTCAGCGTGTGCGCTACCAAAAGCTTTACGGCGCAAGTGGTTGCGCTGTACCTGCTGGGGCTTGCAATTGCAGAAGGTCGCCCCAAAACATCGGCACCCAAAGCCATGCTTGATGAGCTTAAGCAGGCATTTTTTAAAGTGCCTAGCCTGATGGAATCCATTTTGAGTGATCCCAGCGGCATGCAGGCGATTGCCAAACATTACCTAAATCAGCAAAACATGATTTTTATGGGCCGCACGCTTAATTATCCGGTGGCGATGGAAGGCGCGCTCAAGCTTAAAGAAGTCAGTTACCTGCACGCCGAAGGCTATTCCGGCAGTGAGCTTAAGCACGGGCCAATTGCGATGCTGGATGCAACGATGCCAGTGGTCGCGATTTTAACGCCAGGCCCCACGTTTGATAAAATGATCAGCAACTGTCAGGAAGTCCGGGCGCGCGATACCGACGTGATTAGCGTGATCGGGGTGCCGTACGCCGTGTTTGAAGGTTCGGCGCAGTTGCCGCCCGAGCAAGCCGGCTTGATTGCACGCGTATTTAACCACGTGGTGTACTTCCCCGAAACGCACGAGTTGCTTTCTCCGCTGCTGACGTCGATCCCCCTGCAGTTTTTGGCTTATTACATGGCGATGCTGCTGGGTAAAGATGTCGATCAACCCCGCAACCTGGCCAAAAGCGTCACGGTGGAATAATGGTTGTTCACTCAACTGATAAACTGGAAATGAGGTCTCTTATGCAAACCATTCAGCCTAAAACCCGCACGAACCCTGCTCACTTTGGTTTAAAGTGGCACCAATTCAAAAAAGGTACTTTGTTTTACTATCCAAACCAACCAAACGACCTCTTTGAAATCCGAAGTGCCGTAAAAAGCGCTAAACGTTTGGAATATCAGCCAGACCACACGTATTACAAGGTGGCGGTTCGTCCGATCAAAATTCAAGGTGATCAGGTCGTATTTACCGGCCCTGTTGAACGAAGAGAGATTGCCGTCTTTAACCAAACCCTTGAAAACGAGTGCTTAATCTGGGTCAATCGCCCTAATGGCAAATAGGCTTTTTTTGTTGGTTTTTACTTGGGGTTTAAGCTCAAACTATCCTCAAAGGCAGCTTCAGCAATGAGCATCCGCCCTTTTACCTGTACCCTCACGCAAGCCGAGCTGGCCGAGCAATTATCGCTGACGCCAGAGTGGCCCAACGCGCTGGAAGCCTGCCTGCTTAGGGCGCTTAATATACAACGCCCCAAGCAGCTGATCCGGTGGGCGCTGGTTGATATTAATTCTGGTGCGCAAACCGCTATGCTCCAAGGGGCTTATCTGTCACAATAGGGCAATGGGTTTAAAGCAGTTTTTCTTCATGCGTTCAAAAAAGGCTCCAGTTGAGCCTAAAGTCGGCACGGCGACCAACATTGCTTATGGCCGATTCCCCTCGCGCCCTAATCCACCGTTCTGGCAAAATATGGCGCGTTCACAGCGCATTTTGGGTGTGCTGGGCGTGGTGTTTTTACTGGCGACGCCCATTATTTACGGGTTGCGCGTCCAGGTCGAATCCTATATTCAGGGGCTTGCCGAGGCGACCAAGGCCGAGCAAATTGATAATCAAATCAAACAAACCGTCATCAGTCGCCTTGAATCGTTTCAGGCAACCAGTCGGCTCATGAGTCAATTCCCTGAGCTAAAACGCAATACCCGTTGGGTCGAGGTGCCTGTTAAAACGCGGTCTGAACCGAAAGACCCACTATGGGAAAAGCTCTATAACGCTATTTTTTTTGCCGGTAATCCCGAGGCCACGCAGGCGCGTGCGCCGCAGCCGCTTGTTCCGTTATGGTCTGCCAGTAATCAATATTAAGCTTTTAAAGTTATGTCGTTGCAAAAAAAACGTTTTCTCAAGCGTCGATCACCTTTAGCGCCAGACTTGTTGAAGCCTGATGCGGCGCGCGTACAAGCCAAGCGAAGAACGGTTTTCGCGCCCTGGCGACTCTCGATTGTACTGCTGTTTATGTTCGCCTTGTTTGCAACCGTCACCGCGCGGGTGCTTGCGATTCAGATTTTTGAAGCGCCAGATCTAGCAAAAAAATCGGCAAAAGCGCGCGGCGTTTCGCATCAGCGTGTGCGGCGCGGCGATATTACGGACCGTAATGGCGTGATGCTGGCGCAGGATACCTTAACCTACGAAGTCTACGCGCACCCCGAAACGTTGGCCAAGCAAGGCGTTCCGACGCGTGCGCTGGCGCGGTTGCTGCTACCCTTTGTTGATACTTCAGAAGGCGAACCCTCCGAGGTGCGGCTTAAATCGTTGCAGGCAGAACTTGCCGGAACACAGCCTACGGTTACATTGGCGCGCAAACTGCCTAAAGATCGTGTGGCGCAATTAAAGGCGCTGACTGTCAGTGAGGTTGCGCCAGAAAACGCATCAGCATCGTCCGGCGAGACGCTCAGCGAAACGCTCAAGGTTTCAGAAATCATCGGACTCGATTTTGTGCCGCGCTGGATTCGTAAGTATCCGCAAGGGTCGTTGGCTGCGCACGTACTGGGGTTTGCCAACGATGAAAAAGACGTGCTCAGCGGCATCGAGGCTTATGCCGACACGTTTCTTCAAACACCGATCCAGTTGGCGCAAGTACCGACGGCACAAGTAGGGCTGGCTAAAACAGATTTAATGTCGGCGCGCGCGCTCGCGAGTATCCCCGAAGGCCAGACCCTGCAATTAACGCTGGATGCACGTCTGCAATACGAGGTCGAAGTTGCGCTTAAATCCGGCCTGGAGCGTAGCAAAGCCAAAGCGGGTACGGCGATTGTGATGATCCCAAAAACCGGCGAAATTCTTGCGTTTGCCACGCTGCCCGATTACGAGCCCGAAAAATTCTGGCAAACCGAGCAGGCCCGGCTTAAAAACTGGGCACTCAGTGATATTTACCCGCCAGGGTCCACGATGAAAATTCTCACCGTGGCCGCCGGCTTAGAAACAGGGGCGATTAACCCAGACACCAAAATTCTGGATACGGGCCGTATGACCATCGGCGGCTGGCCTATCCAGAATTACGATTATCACAAGTTTCCGAATCCGGGGTATATTTCGCTCAAGTACCTGCTGCAACATTCCAGTAATATCGGTAGCGCCAAAATTGGCCTGGCCATGCCAAAACTGGCGTATTATAACCAGCTCAGACGCTTTGGCATGGGGCAGCAAACCGGCATTGCGTTACCGGGAGAAACCGCAGGCATTCTGCCCAAACCCGAACGCTGGAGCCCCTCGACGCAGGCCAACCTGGCGTTTGGGTACGGCTTGGGCGCAACGCCTGTGCAAATGGCGGCGGCAGTAAACACCATTGCCAATAACGGAGTCTGGGTGCGTCCTCAGTTAATTAAAACCAGGGGTGTTTCGGGCGGCCAGGCGCAAGCGCAAAAGCGTCCTTACCGGGCGTTATCTTCGCAGAACGCGCGAGAAACCCGCGCCTTGCTCGAGGCCAGTTTTGCAGCGGGCAAACCGAAGGATAAAATTATTCAGGGCTTGCGCGTGGCGGGTAAAACAGGCACTTCTCGTAAGCCCAATGCCGACGGGAAACCAGGATACTCGAACGATTTATACACCTCGTTTGCGGGGTTTTTCCCGGCTCAGTCGCCTAAAATACTGGTGTTGGTTGTAATCGATAGCCCTAAAATTGCGGAATCCTGGGGCAGTACCGTGGCACTGCCCGTGTTTAACGAAATTGCAAAGGCCAGCGCCAGCCTGCTAGATTTAAATCAGTTGCCGTCGCCGTCGTTCTCGGCTTCGTCCGCGTCCTCGTCATCGTCATCGTCATCGCTCTCGCCTGTGTTATCGCCATCACACTCAAAGCAGCTCAATCATGGCTAAATTTGGCTTTGTAGCGGTTATTGGGCGGCCTAATGCGGGTAAGTCAACGTTGGTTAACGCGTTGGTGGGCGATAAAATCGCGATTACGACGCCGGTTGCGCAAACCACTCGGCACCGCATTCGTGGCGTATTGTCCGAAGCGCGCGGGCAGGTCGTGTTTCTGGATACGCCCGGCTTTAGCAAGGCACTGGATAAACTGGGCGAGCATTTAGTGCAAGAAGCACGCGCCGGGTTGGACGAGGCCGACGTGCTGCTGTGGGTCGTAGACGCGACCCAAGTGCCGGGTAAAGGCGATGCATGGCTGCTTGGCGAGCTGGCAAAAACCGGGAAGCCCGTTGTGCTGGCGCTTAATCACTGGGATAAAATCCCGGCGCTTGCAACCGGAACAGGCCCCTCTCGGCTAGAGGCCTACGCAACCATGATGAGTCGTTTTCCGCAGGCCGACGCTTTGGTGGTCTCGGCGAAAACCAAAAAAAATCAGGCTGCGTTGTTACGCACGTTATTCAGGCGATTACCCTCGGGCGAGCCAATGTATCCCACAGATACGCTCAGCGACCAGCCCATGCGCGCCGTTGCCGCAGAGCTGATACGCGAGCAGGCGATGCAATTAACGCGCGATGATTTGCCGCATAGCGTCGCCGTGGCCATTGAGGCCTTTGAGGAGGCGCAATTACGCGACGAGAAAACAGTGATTCGCGCAGTGCTGTATGTGGATCATCCGTCTCGGCAGGAAATTTTAATCGGTGCAGGCGGCCAGATGATTAAACAGATTGGCTCTCGCGCGCGTCAATCGCTTGAGGCGTTGGTTGAAGGGCCAGTTTATCTGGATTTGCGGGTTAAAACGCAACGCAATTGGCGAAAAGACTCGGCTTTTTTAAATCGCCTTGGGCTGTCTTCATAAATAATCCAGGATATAAAGCCTGATGCGTGCTTGCCTGTCGCGAAGCGAGGTTTAGCGGGTAAATTTTGGGATGTTTTGCTATCGGCGAGCACGTTTTTTCTGACAGCTTTGCGCATCGTTAAGAAATATTTTTGTAAAATTGAAAATTTACCTATTTGAGTTCCAATACGCTTCAATCAGGCTATAAACTGCATGGTTCTCCGTATGCGCAATGCGCGCTTGCGGATATTGTGCGTTCTAAAACCGGGAGGTTTTGTTTACAGGTCGGGTAGAATAATGACAGACGCTGCGTTGCAAAATAACACAGGAAGTCGTTGGTATGACCGCGATAAGGCTTCTGCCAAGTCTGTAGGATTACTTTCAGAATTTCCGTTCGAGGTTTTAGCCATTGTGGCCGAAGGCTTGAACGATTACGCCGAACGTGAGCTTAAAGTAACCGAGCAAATTAAAAATTTTAAAAGCCTTGGGACCCATTTAATTCTTGCGCTCTATAAGTCGCAAAAAAAAATGAGACAACCGGATGCGTGTCCGCCCATGCATAAAATCGTGAATTACATGATGGTTCTTAGCCCGCAAGGTCGCTCGCAGATGAACCGTCAAATTTTGCAGCTGATTGAGTTTATCCAGAATTATCACGAATCCTGCATGCAGTATCAACAAATGGTCGATCTGGACGAGGTTGGCGTAATTACCAATACTTACGTCCGTCAGGGCGAGGCCGAAGTTCGGCAGTTTCTGGCGGCGGTGCGCGGTAAGTTTATCCAGAGTGTTGCGTTAACCAAATTGCCCCAGGCCAAGCGCCCCGGGCAGATTACTGAAGATGGTTTGGGGCACACCAAAACCGATGCTAAAAGCCGTGATATGCGGATCCAGGCCGATTAACGTTTTTAGCTTGTTGGCAGCGGGTCAATTTGTATGCTTAACATAAAGCGCTTAGGGTAAAAGCCTTTATGTACGCGACTCTATACGGCCAAGCTGACCCACGGCCCTTTTAGAGGGTAACTGGCATCTGCCGCGTCTTTTTTGTAGGCTAGCAGGTAGCTTAAAAAAGGCTGCCTAGCGGCTAATGCCTCAATTTGCCGTAATGGCGTAACGTTGAGCCCTGGATTTAAATAGAGACTCCATGACGCTTTCTAGCAGCTTACGATTTTTTAAATGCACTGTTTTACCTTAGTTTACTATGCACGCTGCATAGAGTTCAGGTCGTTAATCGCTAGGTCGCTGAACGCAAATTTATTCTTTAATTCCGGGATTTATCGATCTCAAATGGTATGATGCCTTGATGTGAACTTGCGCACTCAAGACAGATTCAGTTTTTTAAAGTTTCTCGTTTATTGTTCTTTCACTAAATTTTTTCCGAGGCAAATTGCATGGCTTTTTTTGATTCACGTTCCGCTGATACGCAAGCGCAAGAAGCTCTTTTGGATGAAACCGCTGTCGAGTCCGATGCTGAAGCTTCTACTAAAGAAAAATACGACGCGCTTTACGACCAATACGTGCGGATGGCGGCGGATTTTGATAACTTTCGCAAGCGCAACGCGCAAGAGCAGCTCTCGTGGCGTAAATACGCCGCCGAGGGCACAATCTCGGCGCTGATTCCGGTTCTGGATAATCTGGACCGTGCTGGCTCGACGCTGTCAGAAGCCTCGGAGCCTAAATTACTGCATCAAAGCCTGCGGATGATGTCTAGCCAGCTGACCAGCACACTGGAAACGATTGGCGTTAAGCGCATGCAGCCGGTGGGCCAGCCGTTTGACCCAATGCAGCACGATGCGGTGTCTCAGGCCGAAAGCCCGGAGGTACCCGAAGGCTACGTGATTGCTGAAGAGCTGGCGGGCTATCTACTCTACGATCGCGTGATTCGTCCGGCCTCGGTTAAGGTCTCTACCGGGCAAGCTAAAACCGCTTCGCCCGACGCGGGTACTGCATCTGATTTAAGCCAGCCCGGCGTTAATCCCTTCACGCAATCCAGTTTAAGTTAACTATGGTGCCTGCCTGCTGTTTGTCTCTTTCGCAATAGTTTTTGGTCAGTGCGTCTTGGCTGCTTTGTGCGTTAATGATTTTTATCGCAACTTAACAGCGTACAATTTGTTTTTTTAAATCGTATATTTTCAGCTTTTTTAAAGTGACCTTAGTATTTTATGCCACAAGATTATTACGATGTATTGGGTGTTTCTCGCGGTGCAAGCCCCGAAGAAATTAAAAAAGCGTTCCGAAAGCGCGCCAAGGATGTTCACCCCGATCGTAACCCTACACCCGAGGCCGAGGCGGAATTTAAAACGCTGGGCGAAGCCTACGGGGTGTTAAGCGATCCCGAAAAACGAAGGGTTTACGATACGTACGGACACCAGGGCCTGCAAAGCGGCGGTTATAGCACTGGCGACTGGGGCTTTATGGATGGCTTCCCGGATTTAAGCGATGTGTTTGCGTCGTTTTTTGGCGGGTTTGCGAGCCAAGGCTCTGGCGGCCGTAGTCGTGCCGCCCGTGGCGAAGATATTCGAAGCGGATTGAATCTGACTTTTGATGAGGCGCTGTTTGGGGTCGAGAAAAAGCTGGACGTGACGCGCCTTTGCCAATGCGAGCGTTGCGCGGGCAGCGGCGCTGAACCAGGGACGCAACCCGTCACCTGTCCCACTTGCGGCGGTAACGGTCAAGTTCGGCAAACCACGCAAACCATCATTGGCCATTTTACACAGGTCACTACGTGCGGGCAGTGTCAGGGGCTTGGCTACACCATTGCGACGCCCTGTCAGGGGTGCCATGGCTATGGCCGAAGCCAGAAAACAAACCAGATCGAACTCACGATTCCGGCTGGCGTGGATGATGGCACGCGCTTGCGCGTAGCGGGCGAAGGCGATAGCGGTTTAATGGGCGGCCCACCCGGCGATTTGTACGTTATGCTCAATGTCACGTCGCATCCTGTTATGCGCCGTGAAGGCTATAATTTGTGCTGTACCCTTGGGGTCAGTTATCCGCAGTTAGTACTGGGCGCAGAATTATTTGTTGATGCCCTGCAGCCGCCCGATAAGCAGGGCGAAAAAGCGAAGCCCATTCGGCAAACAATTAAAGTGGCCCCAGGTACTAATAGCGGCCACGTGGTTCGGGTCCGCGATTTTGGGGTGCCTCATCTTCAAAATCCAAAACATCGCGGGGACTTATTAGTAACGCTCGAATTACAGGTGCCAAAGCAGCCCACGCCCGAAGAGAAAAAATTGCTCAAGCAACTCGAGGCGATTTATCATCCGGGCGCCAACGCATCAGAGGGTCCGCCGAATGCGTCACATAGTTCGCTGCTCGATAAATTTAAAGGCGCGCTGAGCCATTAATTAACTGATTGCGTTGTTATAGGGTTACGGGATCTACCGATGAAACGCCAAACCCCTTATCTGTTAATTGCATTCGTGGTGATGCTGGTCGGCGGCATTACGCTTGCGGTGCTCAACGCAAATCGCCGTATCGATACCCATCAAACAAAAAAAACGACTGAGATGCCCGCTGAGGCAGGCGATACGCAGGCGGGGGTTTCGGGTAAAGACGTAACGTTTACCGTGACGCAAGGCGGTAAACTTGCGTGGCAATTTACCGCAGAAAACGCAACCTATGCCAAAGCTGCCGCCCCAGCCCAGGCGCAAGACCCTGCCAAGCCAGCCGCCAGTAACACACCAGATGCGGCTGACGCGCAGGATGAGGCGGTTGATGTTGCGACCATTACCGGTATTCGTGGCACGTATTATGATTTAAACGCGCAGACCGCTGCAAAGCCTGGCGCGCCGGCCACTCCGCCGCAGCCGTTGGCGACTTTTGAGGCAAAAGCGGGGCGTTACGATCAACGCAATAAAGTCCTGGAGCTGACCGGTGGGATTACGGTTAAATCAGCGAGCAAGCAGGGCAGCGGCCAAGGTCCAGAACTCCATGCAGATACCTTAAACTGGCGCGAGCGCGACCCGCTGATTACCGCAAGCGGCAACGTAAAGCTTTCGACGCAGGGGTTTGGCCAAACTACTGCGGGCCGATGCCGGTTTGCGATGGATTTTTCCACGATTCGCCTTGAGGGCGGAACCCGAACCGAGATTCAATAACTGAGATTCAATCCAGTAATTAAGATTGGGTAAATTAACGCCAAAATAAAATCAATTTAAGGATAAAACTTATTACGCACCAAAGCTAAACTTCCAAATCAAGTCTTCAAATTAAGCCTTAAATTAGGGCTCTGGGGCGTCAAAGCCCAGTCCGCAAGCGTTTAGCTAAACTTAAAGTGGTTGAGGTTTTTTGGCAGTATAGTCGTTTTAATTTAATTGAAACAGGTTTCACGGGAAGAACAACGATGCTGGGCTCGCATCATTGTGTATTAAAGTCATCAACCTCTGCGTTGGCCGAAAAAGTGATTCGGCCCCGCTTGCAGCTTATCGAATCCGGCGATCGCGCCGCGTTTGAAGCCGTTTGGCAGGCCCTTGCGCACGCCGATTTGTGTCGGTTAACCGTGCCCGTGGCCGATGGCGGCCTGGGCGAAGGGAGCCTGAGCAACGCCGTTGTCATGGAAGCGCTGGCTGCCGTCAATGCCTCGGTGGCTACCGCGCTGTCGGTGCATAATACGGTCGGCATCTTACCGATTATTCTGGCGGGTACTGTGCAGCAAAAAGCTCAGTATCTAGCCGCACTGGCTAACGGTGAAAAAATTGCCGCTTTTGGCCTAACAGAGCCTGGTGCCGGTAGCGATGCGGCGGGCAGCTGCCTTACAACGGCAACGCCTTTAGACTATACCGAAAATAACAACGCAGCGCAGTTTGAGCTGAACGGCGCCAAGGTGTTTATTACCAACGCGCAAACCGCACAAATATTTGTGGTTACCGCTAAAACCGCCCCCGGAAAACTGACCGCGTTTATTATTGAACGCGATACCCCAGGGTTTAAGGTACTGCCGGGCGATGCCAAGCTTGGCCTGCGCGGTTCTGACTGGGGCGAACTGCAGTTTGAGCGGTGTATCGTATCTGCGTCTCAGCAATTGGGTGCTATCAATCAAGGGTTTAAGCTGTTTCTTGCGTGTCTGGATGCGGGGCGCATTAGCATTGCAGCGATTTCTGTGGGCATTATTCAGGCCTGCCTGGATGAATGTTTGCGCTACATTGGCGAAAATCCTTCGCAGCGTCAAACCAGCGCTTTTGAGGCTTATTTTGCGCAAACCGCAACCCGGCTCGAGGCTGCCCGGCTGCTGGTGTATCACGCGGCAGCGCTAAAAGATGCCGGCGTGCCTTTTGCGCTGGCCGCCGCCCAAGCCAAACTATTCGCTTCCGAGGCTGCCGTCGAGGCCGCCAGCGGCGCTTTAAATCGGGTTGGCCTTGCGGCTTACCGGAGCGAATTTGCCCTTGCGCCGCATTGTAACACTACGCCCGGCTACGCCCTGGAGCGGCTGCTGCGCGACGCCAAGGCCATGACGATTGTTGAGGGTACCAGTCAGGTGCAGCGGTTGGTGATTGGCCGGCAGCTTTAGGGCGATCCTGTCAGTTACGGCCGGTCAAAAAACAGGCGTTTTCGCTCAAGTTTAAAGTGTTTTAGCCGATATTCACCGCATATCCAGAGGCCCTTGATCTACCGGATTGGCACGTTAGCGCCTGCCAAGCGCCTTAAGGGCACGCTGCCCTGCAGAGGAGGTTTATTGTGTGTGTTGCGCATGCCCGACTTCTTCATCTGATTGAAAATCAGGCGTGTCATTTCAACACCTTGGCTTGCGCACGCATTCAAACTCGTTAAACTAAGGGGTATAGCGTCTCAAAAAAGTCAAATCAATTACGTTAGGCGATTCAAACGCTTATGCAGACTGTATTTTAAAGGTCGTATTTCTAAAGATCATCGATTCCTGAATGAAGCCGTGCTATTTAATCCAAGGCAAACTTGAATATTTTAGGCCGCAATGCAGCGAGCATTGTGGTGGCTTTTAGGCCCCGAACAGCGTTTATAACAAGAGTTTTTGAATAAAGTTAAGGTAATGCACTATCGTGACGTCATATTTTAAGCCCAAAACGGAGATTAAGCCCATGCGTATTGGTATTGTTGGTACGGGCTATGTCGGATCGGTGACGGGGAGCTGCCTGGCCGAGTTGGGTCACGATGTTTTGTGTGCTGACCTGAGCGAAGACCGCATTATGCAGCTACAACGTGGCGAGCCTCCGTTTTTTGAGAACGACCTTGAGCCCCTGCTTAAAAATAACCTGGCTAACGGGCGCTTAAAATTTACCACCAGCATTGCCGATGCCGTGAAACACGGTGACGTGGTGTTTTTATGCATCGGGACCAAGCCCCTGCCCGATGGCCGCCCGGACATGACGCCCATGTTGCGCGCCACCAGCGACATTGCCAGCGCCATTGATGGCTATAAAATCATCGTCGAAAAAAGCACGCTGCCCATCCAGTCTGCCGAATGGTTGGCCGGTTTGCTACGCGAAAAATTGCCCGCCGGCGGCTCGTTTGATATTGCTGCCGTGCCGCAGTTTTTAAGAGAAGGTACCGCGGTTAAAGACTTTTTTAATCCAGACCGAACCATTATCGGCGTCGATAAACCCCAGGTGGCCGATGTGTTGGTCGAGCTGTTTGCGCCGCTGAACGGCGTGATTTTAGTAACCGACATCAACAGCGCCGAGATTATTAAGCACGCCACCAGTGCGTTTTTAGCCACAAAGCTCTCGTTTATGAATGCCATTGCGCAACTTTGCGAAAAAACCGGCGCAGATGTTACTCAGGTGGCCAAAGGCTTGGGAATGGACCACCGCATTGGAGCCGAATTTTTAAATGCAGGCATTGGCTACGGCGGAATATTCTTCCAGAAGGATATTGCGTCGCTCATTGATATTGGCAGCCAATACCATATTAACCTTGATCTGCTTAAGGCAACCACGGTGATTAACCGTTACCAGCGCATTCAGTTCATCGAACGCATTGAGCAAGCCCTGGCCCAGCAAGAAAACCCGGCGCTGTTTTTGCCCAATGCCGCTAATCAGTATCATTCGCCCGAAATGCAACGCGCTGCCCTGAGCCACGATTTACACGGTAAAACCATTGCGATATGGGGGTTGGCTTACAAGCCGCATACCAACGATTTACGCGATGCGCCCAGCATCAGCATTATCTGGGGGCTTCAGAATCGGGGTGCGCACGTGCGCGCTTATGATCCGCTGGCGATGCCCGTGGCTAAGTCGCAACTGCCCAAGATCACTTTTTGCGATTCGCCCTACGAGGCGGCGCAAGGAGCCGACGTGATTGCCATAGTAACCGAATGGGACGAATTTAAAGAGATCAACTTTAAACGCCTGCGAGAAGTCACGCAGACGCGGCTGATTGTAGACGGCCGTAACCTTTACAACCCGCAGCGCATGGCAGATTTGGGCTTTAATTACGTTAGCATTGGCCGTGCAACGGCGTTTGCGCAGCCTAATCAGGCGCCAGAATCGTCTGACGTTGTTTCATCTGTTGCATTACCAGGCGATGCATCAATGCCGGCCGTTCACGTTTAGGCCCCGTTTAGGCACTTGGTTTATAGCCCTTCAGATAATTTTTCGCAAAAAAAAGTCCTATCGTGAGATAGGACCCTTGTAGCCAAGCAAACCGCCTTTGTCTCTCTCTCTTCCCTGTTTAAAGTCTGTCAATTGCTTTACGCAATCAAAAATTGGGCCTGTTGGCTCCGGCGGTGGTTTGCCAACGGCATATAACCTGTTGCTGCTCTCTGGAACTGAACTCTAAAAGCGTGTCTGGCGGGCCGAATCGCCAACCGCTTTTCATATCTTCATTATGATCGACTAGGATAAAAAAACAATCATGTAAATCTAAAATGATTCTTAAATCTGTATCAAGCTTGCATTAAATGCGCATCAGGTTGGCATTAACTGTATATGCATTTGCGTTATAACAGCGATTTAACTGGTATCCGCCAGATATTATCTGGATAATAACGCGCTAAGAGACTGACTCAAGGGCGATTTCAGGCGTTCATGTTCGGGTTTTTTTGGGGTAAAACAGGGTGCTGCACCCAATTATGTGCCTTGGCTGCCGTTTGCGTTGTAAGGCGTTGGGGCAGAGGTTTATTTTAGGCATTGCCAGCATCGTCGTTAAGGTAGCGTTGTCTTCACCATGGCCGGGCATTCCAAGTGGGCGCAAATTAAGCGCCAAAAAGCGGTTAAAGACTACAAAAAGGGCCAGACGTTTGCGCGTTACGCCCGCGAGATTATGGTGGCAAGCCGCATGGGCGGCCCCGATCCGGCTGGAAATTTTAGACTGCGCACCGCCATTGCGCACGCCAAAGCCGCCGGATTACCCAACGACAACATTGCGCGCGCCATCGAAAAGGGCCAGGGCGCGGGCGGCGCAGATGCGCTAGAGGCATTAACCTACGAGGGTTACGGGGCGGGCGGCGTCCCGATTCTAGTTGAGGCGCTGAGCGAAAACCGCAACCGCACGGCGGGCGATGTGCGCAGTTTGTTTAGCAAATACGGCGGTAACTTGGGCGCAGAAGGCTGCGTACTATGGCAATTCGAGGCTGTGGGGCTGATTCGGCTGCCGGCGCAGGGCCTGGACGAAACCCAGTTGATTGAGGCGATGCTGGCGGCAGGCGGGCTGGATTTAACGCTAGATGATGCCGAGCCCGGCGCGACGTTTTACGAGGTTGTGACCCCGCCCGAGGCGCTAAACGCGGTGTGCCAGGTGCTAAGTGAGCGCCTGAACGTGCATGAGCAAAGCGCCGAGGTGACCCGGCGCTCGCAATCTGCGGAGTTGACGATTGCGATGAACGATCCGGCGCAGGCCAAGTTGTTACTTAAGCTGCTCAACGCGCTCGAGGCGTTGGAGGATGTTCAGGCGGTACACGCCAACGTGAGTTTTGACGATGCAATGTTGACGTTGCTTTAAAGCAAACAAACCTTAGTTTTGCGGAAAATCGGGTAACTCCTGCTGCGTACAGGGGTTTGTGCTACCGTTCGGGATTCGGCTGCACATATCAGGGTCTGATGTCCAGCCTCCCTCTTGCTGTATGGCTTTACTTTCGTCAAGTACAGTCTCTATTTCGGCTCGCATAGCAGTTTCAGATTCAAGCCGTAGTGTTTCGCCAAACGCGTCTGTCCTGTGCAGAATGTTTCCCGTTTGAGCGTCTACGGTGAATCCTTCGGTTTGATTGTTCGTTCCTCTGAAATTATTATTTTCATTCACCTGGATAGTCTTTAATTTTCCTATGTTATCTCGTGTGCCTGGCAGCACCGAGCCGCCTTTAAGTTCTGAGCCACCATAGTTAACCAGTTCTTGTAGTCGGATTAGTTGCTCTTCGCTCACAAAGGCATTGCTGCGTTCTAAACTTAGTGGCGGATCTGCTTGAGCGCTCTCAGTATTCTCACGCACTGCACCTTGCGGCATGGTGTAATCTGGCGCTTGAGAACGGGCTCCCTGATTGCTAGGCGCAATAGTGCCAAAGCGGGGCTCAGCATAGTCGTTTTTGGGCATGGGGCTTTGCTCGCGCCGCAGCTGCTCACTATTACTAAAGGCACTCGTGCCGGATTCTGGGCCGTTGCCGCCGTTTTGCGCTTTTTTATCGTTACAGCTCGCTAAAAATGCGCCGCCTACGGCAACGCTCGCTAGTGCTAACCCACCGCGAAGTAATACAGATCCCATAAAGTCACCCCTTGCGCGTCTTGCGCGTTAATAACCTGCCTATACCTACCTTTTTAATTTTCCTGCCTTTTTAATTTTTCCGGGTTTAAAGTGACCGTTGCCAGCAACCTTAAGATTTTCTTAATGGCATAAAAACAAAACTAAGGTGTTTGTTGATACCATGTTAAAAATGTTTACGCGATTTTACAGATTCGGCCTAACGCGCTACTTTAGAACGCATGACGTCTCATGACCCTTCTTCCGCCAACGCCATTCATACTCAATCGCCCGCAGATTGCCTGTTTTGCAAGTTAATTGCAGGCCAAATCCCTGCCAACATTGTTTTCCAGAACGATCACGTACTGGCGTTTACCGACATTGCGCCCAAAGCGCCCACGCACCTGCTGTTTATTCCCAGGCAACACGTCGAGAGTCTGGCGCACGTGCAAGACGACGCGCTCTACGCCCAGGTATTTTCGGCCATCAGAGACTTTGCAAGCGCCAACGGCATTGCGCATTACCGCGTTATCTGTAACACCGGCGCGGGCGCAGGGCAAACCGTGTTCCACTGGCACGCGCATTTGCTTGCGGGCCGCGCGTTTGAATGGCCGCCCGGTTAACCCGGATACAAACGTTTATGACTCAAACACCCCAAACCACAGAGCAGGCAAAGGCGTTGGCTTTGCTCTCGCCCGAGGCGCAAGCGCTGATTTTAGCGGGCGGGCTGCAGCACGCCGCGATTATTATGGATGGCAACCGCCGATGGGCTAAAAGCAAGGGCCTGCCCACGCTGATGGGTCATAAGCAGGGCGTGCAATCGCTTAAAAACGTGGTGCGCTTTGCCTCCGATGTTGGCCTAAAAGCCCTGACGGTGTATGCGTTCTCGACCGAAAACTGGCAGCGCAGCGCCGAAGAAGTCGGCGGCCTGATGGCGCTGTTCATCGAGGCGTTGCTGGCCGAACTGAACGAATTGCACGAGAAAAACGTGCGCATTGTTTTTGTGGGCCAACTTGATGGGCTCCCTAAAACGGTTCAGGCAACGCTTGCCAAAGGTATGGCCCATACGGCAAACAACACCGGGTTAACGCTTCAGGTGGCCACCAATTACGGCGGCCGCGCCGAAATTCTTGCGGCTGCAACGCAGTTGGCGCGTAAGGTGCAGGCCGGCGAGCTATCTGCGGATGCGATTGATGAATCGGTGTTTGCCCAGCACCTGGCCACGCAAAACCAGTTGCCCGAGCCCGATGTCTTGATTCGCACCGGGGGCGAGCAGCGCTGGAGTAATTTTTTGCTTTGGCAATGCGCCTACGCCGAATTTATTTGCACGCCCGTGCTTTGGCCGGAATTTACCCCGGCCTGCTTTGCCGCCACGCTCAATGAGCTGGCCCAGCGCCACCGCCGCTTTGGTAAGTAAGGTTACTTCTGGGTAACGCTTGGCTTGCTTCGGCGCACTGCATAGCCAAAAGCGAGGGCCGTTCCTTCCCCCTCCCCGACTTATCGCGCGCCCTTCGTGAGTCAAACTGACTCAAAAGTCGAGACTTGATAAAATTTAAGCTCTCTGCGGTATCGTTTACGGAGTTTTGCGCGCAAGGCATCAACCATTGACTTGCCTGAGCCTTTAACCGACGCTTTTCGCATGAATATTTGGCAACTCTGCATCAAGCGCCCGGTGCTGGCGATTGTGATTTCGCTCATGATGCTCCTGTTTGGGGCCATCAGCCTGTCTCGGCTCCCGGTGCGGCAATTCCCCGATATCGATGCGCCCATCGTTTCGGTTAAAACCATCTACCCCGGTGCCAACGCGCAGGTCGTCGAACGTACCGTGACCGAGGTGCTGGAAGACGAGCTGACGACCATCGACGGCATCAAGTCCATGACGTCTGAGAGCAGCGAAGGCCAGAGCAATATTATTATCGAGTACGATTTATCGAAAGATATCGACGTCGGCACGCAAGACGCCCGCGACCGCGTGGCCCGCATCCGCGGAAAACTCCCCGAAGATATCGACGAGCCTGTCGTTAGTAAAGAAGACGCGGACGCGCAGCCCATCCTCTGGCTAAGCCTCTCGGGCAAAGGCTACAGTACCCTCGATATCAGCGACCTGGCCGATCGCGTCGTGATCGATCGCTTGCAAAGCATTGCGGGCGTGGCACGTGTCATTATCGGTGGCGAGCGCGAATTTTCGATGCGGATTTGGCTCGATCCGGTCAAGCTTCAGGCATTGGGCGTCACGATGCAGGATGTTCGTGCCGCGCTGCTGGCCGAAAACATCGAGATTCCTGCGGGCCGCGTCGAGGGCCAACTCCGAGAGTTTACCGTGCGCACGCTTGGGGCGCTTAATACCCCCGAGGCCATGAACGCGCTAATTATTAAAAACGGCCAGTTGGTGGGCGCTCAGGGGCTCAGCGCAAGCGCGCCTATTTATTTGCGCGATGTGGGCCTTGCCGAATATGGCCCTAAAGACGATCGCACGCGGGTGCGCTATAACGGGAAGCCGGCTGTGGGGCTAGGCGTCGTCAAGCAATCCAAGGCCAACCCGCTCGAGGTCGCCAAATTGGTCAAAGCTCGTCTGCCCGAAATCGGAAAAGAGCTTCCGCCTGGCATAAAAATGACGGTCGCCTTTGACAGTTCAACGTTTATCGATCGCACCATTCACGAAATTAATAATACGCTGTACCAGGCGGTGTTGTTGGTACTGCTGGTGGTGTGGGGCTTTTTACGTACAGTGCGCGCGACCATCATCCCCAGCGTGGCGATTCCGGTCTCGATTGTTGCCACGTTTGCCGTGCTCGATGCGATGGGCTTTACGATTAACACGCTCACGCTGCTGGCACTGATTCTTGCGATTGGCCTGGTGGTGGATGATGCCATTGTTGTGCTCGAAAACGTGTTCAGGCACATTGATGAGCTGGGCGAATCGCCCATGGAAGCCGCTCTAAAAGGCACGCAAGAGGTCGCGCTGCCTGTGATTGCAACCACTGTCTCGCTCATTGCGGTATTTTTACCGCTAGGCTACATGACGGGCGCGGTCGGCCGCCTGTTTGGCGAATTTGCATTTGCCATGGCGGCGTCCGTGGCAGTCTCGATGGTGGTTGCGCTCACGTTAACCCCCATGCTGTGCTCGCGTATTCTTAAGCCTAAAGCAGATCCTAAAAAGTCGATGCAGAGCGATGCAAAACAAGGGTTTAAAGCAAAATTGAATCAGTTTTTAGCCCCCGTTGGGCGCTTGGCGTTATGGCTCGAAACGCGTTACGAGGATTCCCTGGCGTTTTCGATGCGGCATCCGTTGTGGATAGGCCTAATGCTGGTGGTGTCCATGGTATTAACCGCGGGCAGTTATCTGTTTTTGGCGCAAGATTTTTTACCAACCGAAGATTCTGCAGGGATTTGGGCCATCGTGACGGCACCCGAAGGCAGCACCGTCAATTACACCGATAAAGCCTTTAAACAGGCCGAGGTGATTTTTAATCAAATCCCTGAACTTAAAAGCCAGTTTTCGGCGATTTTTGGCCCGAACAACGGCATAATGTTTACGCGCCTAAAAGACTGGGAAGATCGTAGCGTCAAACAGCAAGATATTGTAGCCGGACTGTTTCCCAAGCTGCTCGCGATTCCTGAAGCGTTTGTGTTTGCCATTAACCCACCCTCGGGGCCGGTGCGCGGGTTTAACAAACCGCTGGAGTTTGTGATTCAGGGCACGGATGTAACCCAGTTGGCCCAGCAAAGCGAACAGCTGGCCGCGGCCATGCGTAAAATTCCGGGGCTGATTAACGTGGATACGAATCTTAAGCTCAATAAGCCGCAGCTCGAAATCGACATCGATCGCGAGCGTGCTGCCGCCCTGGGCGTAAGCGCGCGCGATATTGGCCAAACGCTGCAAGTGCTACTAGGCGGCCTGGATGTTGGTACGTTTGAGCGCGACAGCAAGCGCTACGATGTGATGGTGCGCCTGCTGCCCAATTTTAGAGTTACCCCTGACGCGTTAAGTTTGCTGTATGTGCCGGGCCGCACCGGCGGGAATCAAACCCTGGTACCGCTGGCAAGCGTTGCGCGCTGGACGGAGACCGTGTCGCCCAAGGCGTTAAACCACTACGATCGCTACCGTTCGGCGACGGTGTCGGCCAGTTTGCTGCCGTTTTTAAAGCTGGGCCAGGCCATGGAAAAAACCGAAGCCGAGGCCAAGAAAATCCTGCCGCCCGAGGCAAAAACCCGCTGGGCCGGTGAATCGCGAGAATTTATTGATGCGCGCAACACCACCACCAGCTTCTTTTTAATTGCTGTTCTTGTTGTGTATTTGGTGCTAGCCGCACAGTTCGAGAGTTTTAGGGATCCGTTTATTATTTTGCTGACGGTGCCTTTGGCCGTGTGCGGCGCCATTTTAACGCTGTTTAGCCTGGGTAATAGCTGGAACGTATACAGCCAGATTGGCACGATTCTGCTGATTGGGTTGGTAACTAAAAACGGCATTCTAATTGTGGAAGTGGCCAACCGAATGCTCGAAGAAAACCCAGCTTGGACGTCGGCGCAGGCCGCGATTGAGGCGGCGCGCATTCGGTTACGCCCGATTATGATGACCGCCATTACGACCGCGGTAGGCACCATGCCGCTCGCCACCGGGTGGGGCGTGGGCGGGGCGAGTCGTCAGAGCATGGGCCTGGCCGTGGTGGGCGGTATGATTTTTAGCACGCTGTTAACCCTATACCTGGTGCCCGTGGCGTATGGCATCATCAAGGGGCGTAAGGCAAGACCAAACTAGCAACGAATGCCATTGCTAGGGTTTTAAGTGTTTGGTATTTGGCAAACACTCCATTTTGAATGAGCAATTTTGAAAGGTTTTTATGCAAATTTACATCGTGCCTACAAAAGCACTAGAAACATTAACTAAGCGTCACTCCCCCAAGGCTCAAACGCCCCCTTTTCTGGCAAACAAGACCATCAGCGGACCAAATTTGCGCTCTGACGATGCTCGAAATTGCTCTATTTTGTATTTAACCAACGGGCAACCAGAAAAATCTACAATGATTCATTTGGATAGCTCACTTGTGCCGTGGAAGCGTGCAAAATCCGTTGTCAAAAAAACGTTATCCGGACTTCAAGAAACAAGTACTCCTTTGGATGGCTTTTTAGGCGGTGCTTGGGGGCATAAACGGCCCAGCAGAAAGCTTTCTGATAGGTTGGCCAAGCTGTTGAAAAGTCATGGCGTACAACTAACAGAAATGCGTTTGATTGAAAGACCCGACAACCCCTACGAAACTTCGTGTATAGGCGTTTTTGACCCTAAGCTAGGCCGCCGCCTGTACGTTGCAGTAAATATGACAGGGCAAAAAGGACCGCATGGAAGCCTCACCTGTGAGAGTACATTCCCTATACTTTTTAAAAATATAAATTTTTCTCCTGCCCATCGTATTGAATTTACGCAACAGCCTCATGGGCCTTCAAAAATTCTCGAAGCCTGACATGAAATCTAACGCTGTGCCATAATAAGCAAATGCCCCCCTCACCCCTCCCCCCCTCTGCACAAGCCTACGCGCAAGCGGGAGTAAACCTGCACATGGCAGACGCCCTGGTTGGCTGGGCCAAGGCGGCAGCCGCCCAAACCCGCCGCCCCGAACAACGCTCGGGCATTGGCGGCTTCAGCGCCGCGTTTAAACTCCCCACAGGTTATCAAGCCCCAGTCCTGCTCGCCGCCTGCGACGGCGTGGGCACTAAGCTGGAGCTAGCGCAATCAGAGGGCGATTATTCTTCCATCGGCATCGATTTGGTTGCCATGAGCGTGAACGATTTGCTGGCACAAGGCGGCGAGCCCGTGGGGTTTCTCGATTACATTGCCGCGGGCCTTCTCGAACAAGTCTGGCTAGAGGCGTTGTTAAACAGTATTGCCCAAGGGTGCGTGCAGGCGGGTTGCGCTTTAATGGGTGGCGAAACCGCCGAAATGCCGGGGTTTTATCCGCAAGGCCGCTTCGATGTCGCCGGGTTCTGCATCGGCGTTGCCGAAGAAGCCCGGCTTTACCCTAAACAGGATCGCTTACAGGCCGGTGACGTGCTGATTGGGCTGGCGAGTACCGGGCCGCATAGCAACGGCTACAGCCTGATTCGACAACGCCTGCAGGCCACAACAGCACAACCTGATTGGCTGATGCCCGCGTTGCTGGCCCCCACGCAAATCTACGTCAAGCCTGTGCTGGCGTTACTAAAGCAGCTCCCCGAGGCCATTGGTGCCATGGCGCACATTACCGGCGGCGGCCTGATTGATAACGTGCCGCGCGTGCTCCCCGAAGGCTTGAGCGCTAACATTAACCCGCAGAGCTGGCCCAAAGCGCCGGTGTGGCAATGGCTGCAAACCACCCCGGGCTGCGAACCGCTAACCGACGCCGCCATGGCGCACACGTTTAACTGGGGCGTGGGCTACGTGCTGATTGTCTCTAAAGCGCAAGCGGACACCGTGTTACAGGCCTGGCAGGCGATGGCGGAGGCTCCTGAAGCCTTTGTTATTGGCGAATTGATTGCGCACGAGGGCACGCCTCGGGTGTTTTTACAATGACCCCGCTCCGCCTTGCCGTGCTAATTTCGGGCCGGGGGAGTAACCTGGAGGCGTTGCTTAAAGCCGAAGCGGCAGGACAGTTTGATGCCTCCGCTAAGTCGCTCAACTCGCTCGCGATTGCGCTGGTTTTGAGTAATCACGCCGAGGCTGGCGGGCTTCAAATCGCCAAAGCGTTTGGCAAGCCGCGGGCAGTGCTCGAAAAACCCGCGTTCAGCTCACGTTCTGATTATGATGCCGCACTAACGGCCGTATTGCAGCAGGCACAAATCGACTGGATTGCGCTAGCAGGCTTTGACCGCATTTTAGGCGAGCCCCTGCTCAGCGCGTTCCCAGGTCGGATTTTAAATATGCATCCCAGTTTGCTGCCCAAGTTTGGCGGGAAAGGCATGGTGGGGCAGGCCGTGCATCAGGCCGTGCTTGCCGCCGCAGAACAAGAATCGGGGTGTACTGTTCACGAAGTGATTGCAGACGTAGATGCAGGCCGCGTACTGGGGCAGGCGCGCGTGCCCGTAGTGCTAGGCGATACGCCCGAAGCGTTGGCTGCGCGCGTGTTGGCGCAAGAGCACCTGCTTTACCCGCAAGCGATTCGTTCGCACGTATTGGGATTACTTTGATTGTTTAGCTTTGGCTCAACTCTTTAATCAGCTTTTCTCTTTCGGCGTTCAATGCTTGGCTTTTTGCTAGGCTGTGTCGACATATAATTACTACAAGAGAATAAAAATGCTAGCCAGATACACAAATGCCATGAAAGTTACGTCCAGTTTGCCGTAGCGGGTTGCAACGCGTCTGAATTGCTTGAGCTGGTTGAATAACCGCTCCACAAGATTGCGCTCTTTTTACAAAACCTTGTCGTATTCTCGTTGAATCAATCGATTTTTCTTGGGTGGGATTACCGTTTCAGCACCAGTTTTTTCTACCCATTCAACAATCACATTTGTGTCTTAGCCTTTATCCGCCAGCACAGCTTTTACTGAAAAGCCCTCTAGCAAAGAAATTGCCTTCGTGCAGTCAGCTGTTGCTCCTGCCGTCAAAACAAATTTCAGCGAAGTCCCCAAGGAATCGTGCAGGGCATGAATTTTGGTACCAAACCCGCCGCGACTCCGTCCTAAAGCCTGTGGTCCGTGTGTTTTTTTGCCCCCGCCGCAGGCTGGTGTGCTCGAACAATCGTTGAATCAATCATCAACCACTTCGTATCGGCAGAAACAGCCAACGTGTTGAAAATCATCTGCCAAACACCGGCTTTCGCCCATCGAATGAAACGTTTGTGAACACTGGCCCATTTGCCAAAGCGCTTTGGCAGTGCTCGCCAACGTCCGCCGTTTCGGCCTATCCAGTAAACCGCTTCAACAAACAGTCGGTTGTCGGCTGCTGTTCGGCCTCTGTCTGATTTTTTACCGGGTAATGCATCTTTAATCCTTTCCCACTTTACATCTGACAATTCAGCCATGTAAAAATTCCTCCAGAGTCTATGGAGAAACTCTAGCACAATTTAATTGTCGACACTGCCTGGCGTAATGACTCATCAAAGCCAAGTGATTCTCCATGGTTGTAATCTAACCTTACGGTCGCGCTTTAGCCAAGCAAGCACTTCATTGGCACAACAGCGGGCAGTAAGCGGAATAAGCTCGCATCTGGTTGCGCATAGGCCGACAAAAACGAAAAACGTCAGTCTCAATCTTGGGTGTTTTTCACGCTGAAATACTTTTTTTCATAGATCATCGATCATCGTTTAAACCACTCTGCAATCGCCTTGCCCAAGATTGTGTGCGCTGACGGCTCAAGATGAATACCATCTTGAGCACTCGCTTTTAAACCCGGAATTTTTAGGTAAGCAAAACCAAGCGCTTGCGCGAGTGCTTCCAGCTTTGCCGAAAGCGCGCGAGCTGCTTTCGCCGCCTCGGGAGAAAACGCCTCATTGTGGGCTTACCCATCAAGATTTAGATCGGCAGGTGCAACAACAAGTACTTTGGGCGCTTGGGCGTTGCCCTTTATCTTAGGGCCACAGTCACTTTTTAAAATCTGTGTTAACAAGCTTCGAAAGTGCTCTATCACGCCAGAAACGTTATTTTTGTAAGCAGGCTTGAGGTCGTTAATCCCCAACATAACAATGACCCAATCGAGGGGCTTATGGGCCTGAAAGGTAGCCGCGAGGGTTGTTAAGCCATTTCGCCAGGGTTTTTGGGCGTCTGGTGTGTTTACGGTTCTGCCATTCACGCCATTTTCGAGCACTTCAACAGTGTCTCCAAGCGCCGTTTTAAGCACCCCAGGCCAACGCAGCTTACTCGGCAATCTTTCGCCGCTACCTGGGATATAACCCCACGTATTAGAATCACCGTAACAAAGTATAGCAGGTGCCAAAGGAGTAGGGACTTTCGGGCGATTTTTAGCCTTAGACTAGCTTTATACACCCCAAGCATTATGGGCTTATCTTACACTCAGGTCGGCTGAAAGCCTTCGCAAAATGGTGGGCCATCGGTGACTCGAACACCGGACCTCACCCTTATCAGCAGTGAGCCCATTATAGCCGAAAGCAAGTCTAGTCAAGGGTTTTCCCGTTCTGGCCTCGATCTCCGGGTTTTAGCCGATCGTGGAGAACCAGTCATGACACGGAAAAAAAATTCCCAAACCTGGGAAAAAGTGAGTAGTCCCTCAAAAAAATGTAAAAAACTTGGTAATTTGCCCGGAAACTTCGTCAGCGTCAAGGAAGCAGCCGAGCTTTTAGGCAAAACCCGCAAAACGGTGACGTCCATGTGTGATCGGGGAGAGCTAACCTCAATCCCTAAGGACTATGGCAGCACCGTCACGTATGAAATCCCGCTTCAGGCGGTGATGCTATATCTCGACCAGCAAAAGCAAAAAGAATTGCTGGCCGAAAAAGCGAAAGATCGAAAAAAACAGATGACCGAGCATGCGCCGTATGTGGCGGGATTTGTTCGGGCGATGGAAGCGGGACTCATTGGTAAAACAGGGAAGTTTGCCAAGACAACCATCGGCCTGTACAAAAAACAGGTAGAACGGTATCTGGAAATATACCCTTCGGTCAGCTTTAAGCACTTTGTGACTTACCTTTCTCAATTCCCAGAACATTCCGGTAAACAAATGAATATCTACCGGGCGATTCTGGCGTTCTCGAAGTATCTAATTCGTGAAGGCGTATTGGATAAGAACTTCGTGAAG
>JAYKHY010000009.1:0-11567 GCA_035285025.1 Vampirovibrionales bacterium
CCTGGCGAAACCCGGTGAGCCCAAACCCGCCTTTGAAAAACGATTGGCGCAACTGAAGGTCAATCATCACGCCTTTAAAGCGTATCCCACCGTCTTTTGGGATATCGCGGGCGAGCAAGGCCACCCGCTGCGCACGACCGTGAGCGAATTGGGCCCGATTTTGATGGGCCGTTTGCTGAATTTAAACGCCACGCAACAAAGCGTACTCGAGCTGGCTTTTCAGATTGCAGACGCGCAAGGTTACTTACTTGTAGAGCTCGAAGATATTCAGGCGCTGCTGACGCACCTTAGCACCGAGGGTAAAGCGTACGAAGCCGAATTCGGTGCGCTCCCCAAAGCCAGCCTGGGGGCGATTCAGCGGCAGCTCAGCGCGCTGGCGGGCCAAGGCGGCGAGGCGTTTTTTGGAGAACCTGCACTGGACTTGCCCAGTTGGCTACAAAGCGCAGACGATGGGCGCGGGCGAATTCACGTATTGCGCGCGGATGCCCTGATTCAGCAACCCAGGCTTTATGCCGCCGTGATGCTCTGGTTACTTTCTGAGTGGTACGAACAACTCCCCGAGGCGGGCGATTTAACGCAGCCTAAACTGGTGCTCATGCTGGATGAAGCCCATCTGCTGTTTGAGGACGCGCCCGAAATACTGCTCGATAAAATTACGCAGGTCGCGCGATTGATTCGCTCAAAAGGCGTGGGCGTGTTTTTTATTACGCAAAACCCGTCTGATATCCCCGAGACGGTGCGCGGCCAGCTTGGCAACCGGGTGCTACACGCCTTGCGCGCGTTTTCGCCCAAAGATCAAAAAGTGATTCGTGCGCTGGCCCAAAGCCTGCCGAGCAACCCTGCATTGGGCGACGCGGATACGCTGGAAACTAAATTGACCACGCTGGGGATTGGCGAAGCGCTGGTTAGCACGCTAACCAATAACGGTGCGCCCACGCCCACGCAGCATGCGCTGATTTTACCGCCTTGCAGTTACGTCGGGCCACTTACGCCGCAAGAGCGTCAGGCCGTCATCGCGCGTTCGCCTTTTGCTGGCCGTTACGATACGCGCATCGATCGCGATTCTGCCTACGAGCAACTCCAGCAGCGCGTTGCGCAAACGTTAGCGCCCGTAGACGCGCCCGAAAAGGCCAAGCCGCGCGAAGCGCGCCAGCAGGCAAGCGGCGTTGAGTTGATGTTTAAAAACGTGATGCGCAGCGTGGGCAGCGAGTTAGGCCGCCAGATGACGCGCAGTATTCTGGGCAGCCTGGGGCTTAGCACCACGCAACGCCGCAGACGACGCTAAAGCTTGTCAGGTGACACTTTCAGCCATTTTTTACGATTCGAAGTGCTTTTTTTATCAGTTAAACTCTCTAAAAACGTCACGCGCTCTTTAGTGTCAGCCAAAGCTAGGTATTTATTCACGTGCTTGCGAGACAAGACCAGTCCAAAAATTTCAGGCGTGTTTGCAAAAGTCGTTTGATTAAAAACATCCTGCGGCACAAGCAAGACGTGATTGTATTTTTTTTTCGCTTTCACAAAACCACGCGTCACAACTCGCATAGCTAAATCAGTTTGCTCAGATGCAGGCTCAGTTTGTATAGACGCAAAATTAGTTTGTATAGATGTAAAATCATTTTGCTTGAGTGGAGGGTCAGTTTGTTTAGATTCCGAAAGGCTTTTTAGCTTTTTATACAACTTTTTTTTAGCGCCTATCGGGTGAATTCCTGAAAAAGTAGTCGTCGTAATCCTCATACTGTTACAATGGCACTCAAGAAAATAATTGCGCTTTACCTCAAATTGTATTTAGCACTATAACCTTACTGCGGGTCTCCGCAAGGTTTCAGCATCCACAGTATCTGTACAACTATGCAATATGGCATTTTGAAAGCTTATTTACACAGAGGCCATGGTTTCGGCTTCGTGGCGGTAAGCATCAAACATCGCCGAACTTAAATACCGCTCGCCAAAACTGGCCAGCACGGCAACAATCAGCTTGCCCTGCATTTGCGGGCGGCTCGCCACCTGCAACGCAGCCTCAATTACAGCGCCCGAAGATATCCCCACGAGCAGGCCCTCTTCTTGCGCAAGCCGACGACCCATCGTCATCGCAGCGGCACTATCGACCTGGATCACTTCATCCACCAAATCAGCGCGATAAATTTTAGGAATAAACCCTGCGCCAATCCCCTGGATTTTATGCGGCCCGGCTGCACCGCCACTCAGTACAGGGCTTTCTGCGGGCTCAACGGCAATAAACTGGCATTGCGGCTTGAGCGGCTTAATAAATTCGGCCGTGCCCGTAATCGTGCCGCCCGTGCCAACGCCCGCAATCACGGCATCCACGTGTCCGTCGGTATCCTGCCAGATTTCTGGCCCGGTGGTTTCGGTATGCACCTTGGGGTTATCCGGGTTTTCAAATTGTTGCAGCATCACCGCGCCCGGCGTCTGATCGACGATTTCCTGCGCCTTGTTCACCGCACCCGTCATGCCCTTGGCGCCCGGCGTCAGCACTAAATCTGCGCCAAATGCGCGCAATAACACCCGGCGCTCCATGCTCATCGTGTCGGGCATGGTCAAAATCAACTTATAGCCTTTAACCGCAGCCACAAACGCAAGGCCAATGCCCGTATTCCCGCTGGTGGGCTCAACCAGAGTGGTTTGCCCAGGCAGAATTTGCCCTTTGCGCTCCGCCTGCTCAATCATGTTTAGCGCAATACGATCTTTAACACTGCTGCAGGGGTTCATGGATTCGAGCTTGACGGCTATGCGCGCCACACACCGGCTGTTGGGCGTACTGATAACCCGGTTTAAATACACCAGTGGCGTTTTACCAATTAATTCGGTAATGTTATGGGCAATTCGCATGGGCTAGAGTCTTCCTGAACATAATGGCTTTTTACTGGGGTTGCTCGCACAAATCAACTTTAACTTATAAGTCGGTAAGACTTAGTGGGTTGATAATCAGTCTGACACAGCAATCTTGCTAACCGGTGGATACAACACCTTTTTTAGACACAATTGACGTGACACAGCTAGTACGTTTGCGAGGTGCGTTCGCGAGATGCTTTGGCAAGCAATGACACTTTATCGAGTCTGGTGAATCAAAACATCAAACAGCATTTTTACTGATCGGATTCAATTTCGCGATCGAATTTAAAGTCGCCAAAATCCGAGGCTTTCACGTTTTTCAAGAAATCCCGAAACGCTTCCTGCTCTTGCTCATCGCGCTCCAGATCCGTCGAAATCGTTCCTTCGGCCATCACGTTTGCAGTCGCAAAAATCGGCGCATCCGATCTTAACGCCAGTGCAATCGCATCCGAAGGGCGGGCATCAATAAAAATCTCATCGGGCGGCAATTTGCCCTTGCTCGCCAAATCGCTCACTTCGGCCGAAGGCTCCCGCACCGAGGTCTCGTTAAAATCTTCGGCAATTGGCCGACTCGAAGATCCCACCCGCGCCAGGCACAGCGTCGCAAAATACGTATCGGCGCTCATATCGTTAATTTCGACGTGCTTAAGCACGTAGCCCAGTTTATCAAGCATCACCTGCATCAAATCATGCGTCATGGGCCGCGCAGATTTAATATTCTCAAGAATCCGGATAATCGCACTGGCCTCGGCGGTACCAATCCAAATAGGCAACGCGCGCCGATTATCGGCATCGTTTAACACCACAATCGGGGTGCCAGTTCGGGTATCTAGGGCAATGCCCATTACACGCAATTCGGTGAGCATAACAATTCGTCGGGAGCTAAAAAGGCTTAAAAACGGCAGTAAAAGCATAGCACAATCTGCACGCCGCGCACGCCCAATCATAAGCATCGCCAGCAAGGGCTTTATTAAAGTGAGCTTTTGAATGAGCTTTTAAGTGAGCCCTTTTGTGCTGGCTTTTTAAGAGCAGGACTAAAAAAATCGGATGAAATCGAGGGTTAATTGCAATGCACGCGCCTGCATCAAACAAACTTCAGGGGGCACGCCCTTGCAAGAAAGCGTCCGGGAATGAATTTCCTGAGGGTAGAGTTTGCGCATGCCAACCGGACACGAAATAACGGGCTTTGCGTTATGATACCCCTATGAAAGCTCATGTGAACGCTCAAGAAGCCGCTATTATCGCTTTAGATAACTGCCAAACGCTAAACGCGCGCGCGCTGATTATAGGCAGCGGCATCTCCGGTCTCCTCACCGCAATCAAGCTGGTCGAATCCGGCGTCAAACCAGTGATTGTAGTCACCAAATCCCGCCTGATTGAAAACAACTCGCGCTACGCCCAGGGGGGCATTGCTGCGGTTTTGCCCACCAACAGCAGCGATTCTCTGGAAGCCCACGTAGCCGATACGCTTGTTGCAGGCGCGGGCCAATGCAACGAAGACGCCGTACGCTCGATTCTGAGTGAGTCTGCAGACGCCATTGAGGATTTAATTGCAACCGGCGTGGTGTTTGATGTAACCGACAAGCAAGAAATTGCCCTTACGCGCGAAGCCGCCCACAGTCAAAAACGCATTTTACACGCAGGCGGCGACGCCACCGGCCGCACCATTGAACAAGCCCTCATTGACAAATGCGCCTCGATGGGCAACGACGTGATTGCGCTGGAGTACACGGCGGCGCACGCGGTTTTACGCAACGCGCAAAACGCCTGCATCGGTGCGCTCGCGCAAGACCTACGTACGCTCAAGCTGATTAAAATCCTGGCGCCGCACACCGTGCTGGCTACCGGCGGTGTAGGCCGGCTGTTTGCGCAGACCACCAACCCCACCGTTGCCACGGGCGATGGCTGGGCGCTGGCAAGCGACGCCGGTGCACCGTTGCAGGATTTGGCGTATATTCAGTTTCATCCAACCGCGTTTTATCATCAGGGGCGCGTCCGGTTTTTGGTCTCCGAGGCCTTGCGCGGCGAAGGCGCTGTGCTGCAAGACGCTGCAGGTGAGCGCTTTGCGCACCAGTACCATCCGGATGCCGAGCTTGCGCCGCGCGATGTCGTAACGCGCGCGATATTCTCGCATATGCAAGTCACGCAACAGCCTTGCGTGTATTTAAACGCAACCCACATGGGCTCTGGGATTCAAACGCGCTTCCCGACCATTACCGCTGCCTGCTTAAAATACAATATTAACCCGGCGCAACAGGCGATACCGGTAGCGCCAGCTGCGCATTACGCCATGGGCGGCATACAGGTGACCCCTTACGGACAAACCCCGGTGCAAGGCTTGTGGGCCGTGGGAGAAGCCGCCTGCACAAGGTTGCATGGCGCAAACCGCTTAGCAAGCAACTCGTTGCTAGAGTGCCTTGTGCTGGCCCGCCGCAGCGCACGCGGCATTGCAGAGGCGTTAACCACGCAAGCGCTGGGCTCAGGCGCCGATGATGCAATCGCGGTAGCACCCTTGATGCAAACGCTGGGGCCGGAACTTTCGCCAACGCCCATCCATACGTCTCAGCGCATTTTAATTAACAAGCTGTTGCACCAACTCTATGCAACCATGTGGCAGCATGTAGGCATCGTGAGAACACCGCAGGGTATGGCAAGCGCGTTAAGCAGCATTGCCACGCTAAATCACTCAGCAGAGACAATTTGCCTGGCCAACCCCGGCATTCATCCGCGCTTAACCAGCCTAAAGCAGCAATTAAACGTTGCACAGCGCATAACGCAAGCCGCCATCGCACTCCCCGAAAGTGTTGGCGCGCATTATTTAAAACCCCAAACAACCGCAGAGATGCAACAAGGCCTCAAACACCCAACAGCATCTGTTGCATCTGTTTAAATTTAAACAGGGTTTTGCTTGCGCAAGGTACCAGTAGCAGCAATTAAACGCCCGAGGCGTGCTTGCCGTTTGCCTGCACCACGGTTGCGTTAAACGCGCCCAGGCGCTTCATCGGGTTTTGGGCTACGCCGTTTTCAAGCACTTCAAAGTGCAAATGCGCACCCGTAGAATGCCCGGTGTTACCAACAGCCGCAATACGCTGCCCTTGCAGCACGCGTTGCCCCCGAGAAACATAAATCTGCGAGCAGTGCGCGTAACGCGTAACCGTGCCATTGGCGTGCTTAACCAAAATCGCCTGGCCATAGCCGCTATCCCAGCCGGCGGCGGTAATCACGCCATCGCCTGCCGCATATATCGGCGTGCCCACAGGGGCTGCAAAATCTACGCCGCGGTGCATCCGGCCAGAGCGCATCCCAAACGGCGATGAGAACACAAACCGGTGCATCGGCGTCATCAGGCCCGCAACATGTCGGCGAACCGGGGGCAATGGGCGCTTTTTAGGCGCAGGCACTACCTGCGGCTGAATCACCTGAGGCACAGCGGCTATCGCGTTTTTATACGCTTCGGATTCTTGTTTGGCCAGCGGAAACATTTTGGTCAATGTTTCATCGGGTTGCGCCACCACGGCCAGCTTTTGCGCAGAGGCGCTGGCAACAGTGACCGGCTGCAAGTTTTGCTGCGAGGCGTTAAACAGCACAAACGACCCCACGCACTCGGCAAACGCAACGCAAGCCAGCATCAACCCGGCGCGCAGCGCCGTTGTGTTACCCGAAAGTAACCGCTCCGACAAAGACCGCTTGGAACGACTGCGGCGCACTTTTTTAGAACGCAACCGCTCAAGCTGTTCGGGCGCGCTCAGTTCAAAATAATCATCACTCAGCAGCACAGCGCCAGCCGTTGGGACAGATTGCGCCAGCGCATTACCCGAACCTGCATACAGCGCATCCAGCGCTAAAGCAGTTTCTGTAGCGTTGCCCGAGCCCTCTAAAATTTTATCTTGTAGAGACGCCGCCTGATTAAACGCCGGGCTTTCGCCAATCACCTGCCACGGTGGATTAACGTGAACCGCCTTTAATTTTGGCGATTTGTGCGAGGCGTGATTAGTTGACTGAGTGGCGGACGCTTTTGTGGGCCGCAACGGGCGGCGGCCAGTGTTTAACGCTTCGTGTTCTGGGGTAAAGCTGGGTAAAGTATACGCGCGCTCCAGGGCCACCAGCGTATCGGTATTAAAGCCGGTTTGGGCTCGGCTACGGCCTTTTAATCCGGCTCGCGGGCCATTGGGGGCGTGCGCGACATTTGAAACACCCACGGGTAAAACAGAATGCTGACCGGCGGCTAACGTGCTCTTAAGCGCGACCGCTACACCTGCTTGACGAGGTTCGAGATCGAAACGGTGAACTTGTGAAGACGTGACTTGCGAGTTTTGTAAACTAGAGCGTCTATGTTTTCTGTTTCGCATACTCAATAAAGCATCCCTGAAATTTTTGTCGTGGTGTTTAATCGATAAACTTGAATAACGGTTCTGGCGTAAAAATGTTGCTATCAAGCTGAACAAGTTCAGCAAAACAAATAGAAACTATTTGGATTAAACGCCCGACAAACAAAAAAATGCGGAAAATAGCCAGCATCTGGCGTAAACCAGATTAAAGCGGGGGGATAAGCTGCACGGGTGGCTGTTTTAAAGCGAACAGCAAAACATCCAGACAGCCTTAACTGACAGTAATGGTCAGCAATAAAAAAGATATAACTAAGCAATAATTAGCATGATAATTTAACCAGTTGACTTCTAGGGTTATACGCAAAGGGAATTGCTTAGCTCAAGACTAAATGCCAATGCTGTAAAAAAACTTGATAAAGCAACGATATATAAAGCAAATAATTTTGATTTGGGAACTGTAACAGATTTGAACGTCAAGGCAGAATAAGCGCGGGTTTAGGCTTGTTTTTAACCTGCAATGTGTGGTTTTATAAGCCGCAGAGTATTAAACTGTCTAGCATGCTGGCCAAAAGAATACATAAGTAGCCACTGTGACTGCTAAAAGCTATTGTCAAAAGCAATTTTTAATTATCAGCGCTGTTATTTTTAATCTACCTTAGCGCGTGCGCACTCAAGTTAATTCGTTTTAAATTCGCTGTAAACTCAATAGGGCGCTGTAAACATCCTTGCTATCCAACCGCAAAACTCTTTTTTTACATTTTTCTTTATAACAGTATGTAGTCGTTTTTAAATCCTTCTGATATCCTTTACCTTTTAATCGCCTAATCACCAATTCAAGTAATCTTTAACTTTAGGTTTTTCCGACTTTTTTCTGAATCGATGAACGGAGCTTAGCCCCCATGGATGCCGTAAACACAAATTTAATCTGGTTTACCATACAGAACGACTGGCATGTCTTAACCCCTATCGTTCTTGCCTCGCTCGGGACGCTCTACGTCTTCTTCGATCGCCTGTTCTTCTATAACCAGAACAAACGCGACGTTGTGCAATTTGTTACGCGCCTGCAACGCGAGTTGCAACGCGGCAGCCTCGATACGGCACAAGTCATCAGCGCGCAGCTTGGCGGCGTCATCGGCGAGGTCTCTGAAGAAGGGTTGCGCATTTTAAGCGAACAACGCGACAATTTTAGCCGCGCCTTTGATATTACAACCAGCCTGGCCACTCGCAAGCTCGAAAAAAACCTGTCAATTCTGGGTACCATCGGCACAATCGCCCCATATTTGGGCCTTTTTGGCACGGTCGTCCGGATTCTGTTGACCTTCGGCGAACTTTCCAAAGCATCTGGTAGCACCAATGCCCCCGAGATTATGTTCGGGATCGGGTCTGCCCTGATTGCCACCGCGTTTGGTTTGGGCGTTGCGATTTTGGCCGTAACCTTTAACAACTACTTCAGAAGCATCGTGGCCCGTTACGAAGATGACTTCCAGCTCCTGAAACTGCTCTTCCTGAGCGTCTTCCCTGCCGAAGGCCAGCCTGAAGCTACCGCGACGCAGATGAACAGCAATCCTGGCATTTATGGCAATCGCCCGACGGCTCCTGCGGGGTATACGGCCGGAATTCAAGGGGTTGAACTGCCGCATGCGCCCGCAACCGGCAGCAGCATTACGGATCGCTACCGGTAAGCGATGCCTGTTAAATTAATGGCGCTCAAATCGTTCATTCCAGCACTCAAAAAATAGAAATGCAAACTTTCGTGGGAATGACGAGTTTTAGATCTTTTTGAAAGTAAAACGTCGACTCTTATATTATGGCCCGCGTAACCGCCGTCTTTGATGAAATCAACATCACGCCGCTCACCGATATTTTTCTGGTGCTGCTCATTATCATGATGGTTGTTGCCCCCATGATGAACACGCAACAGCAAGATATCAAAACACCTGACCTGGAAGCCGGCCAACCCCTTGAGCCTGAAAAAGCGACCGTCGAGGTGAACGCCCAAGGCGCTTATTTTATCAATGGCGAGGCCACGCCCAAAGAAGCATTGACGGATGGCCTGAAAAACTGGGTCACAACCCACCCCGCCGAGCCAAAATCAACCGAATCTCGCGATGCAAGTGTTACGGTAGCCGAGCCTGCGCCTTACACCTTGGTGCTGCGCGCCGACAAGCAAACCAAATCCGAGGCTGTAATGGCCGTGTTCGAGGCTGCGCGTGACGCTGGATTTAAAAAACTAACCGTTGCAGGCGTGCCTGCTCAAGCAGCGCAATCGGCGACCGCCGCAAGCCCTTAATTGATTGAGATTGACCGATGAAAGCCCAACGCGTCCAAACGTTTTCAGACATTAACATCACGCCGCTCACCGATATTTTTCTGGTGCTGCTCATTATCATGATGGTTGTCGCGCCGATGCTCAATTACAGCGGCATTAAGCTAGCGGTGCCCACCGTGGGCGAGGCGTCAACACAAACCGAAGCGCCCAAAACCATTACGCTTGCCATTAACCCCGCGGGCGAATTTACGATTGATGACAAGGCGACGCCGTCGTTTCAACTGGCGGTTGAACTGCGCAAGCTGAAGCTTGATAAGCCCGATGGCGTAATGATTCAAGCCGACCCCAAAGCCAGCCACGAAGCCTTAACACGGGCCATGGACGCTGCGCAGCTGGCGGGCATTACCAAGGTTGCCGTCAGTTTAAAGCAGGCTGCTAGTGAGTAAGCTGATACGCTGCAGTATTGCATAGGCAATTAAAGGCTTTAAGGAAATAGGCAACTTTTTTCTTTTACTGGCATTGTTACTCATAAATCTCTGTATTGACGTCTTTCAAGTAAGGGTTTGTATTGTCATGATTTCTCTTCAGCCGCACTTTGCAGCCCCCCCCCCCCCCGTAAGAGTTTACCTACTTCTGGCCTAACGCCTGCGCCAGATGAGGAAACTCTGAATCTGAAAAGATGTGATTTTATTAACGAAATAGTCGATATTTTTGGCCAAAAGCTTGATAGTGCCCCAGCTCAAGTACTTGAAGCCAAAGATTTATTACCGGAGCTCCGCAGGAATCGCTACGCTACGTATCCCGAAATCAAATTCAAACTTGGAAACGAACTATTTTCTATAAAAACCATGACTCACGCAGACAGGGCTGATTGTGTTTTTATGCTTAATGATGTAGCCGATAATATCAGCTTGAAATACAGTAGATACAGCGCAGGTACTAATGAAGAATGGCCCAATATTCTTACATATAAACGCACCCCACAATTTAAAACAGTATCTGTTCAAAAATATCCTTTTGCTACTGAAGACCGTAAAGTGCTGGAGGAGGCGAAAAGAACTGGCTTACTGGATAAAATCGAAGCCTTGGGCCTGCGCTACATCACCAAAATTGCACAATCCGCTAACACTGAGCAACGCCAGCTTATAGGCAAACTCTTTTTACCCCAAGGTAAATAATTGCGTTTATTTTTTGCGATCCAAAAACCCGCGCATGCCGGATTGCTGAGCCTCGCCGCCAAACAACCCGTAAAACGCCTCGCGCTCAGCAATAATGCCTTTGTGCAATTTTTTCTCCATCGCCAGGTTCACCATCGCCTTGTTTAACGCCTGAATCTCTGGCCGCGCCTGGGCAATGGCCTCCGCCATCTTAATAGCCTCAATGAGTAAATGCTCTGGCGCAACCACACGGCTCACCAAACCGGCCTGCAGCGCCTCTGGCGCACTCAGCCGCCGACCCGTCAAAATCATATCCATGGCCAGCGCCTTGCCCACGGCTCGCGTCAGGCGTTGCGTACCGCCCGCCCCCGGGATCACACCTATTTGCGCCTCGGGCTGGCCAAACACGGCGGTTTCGCTCGCAATCACGCAATCGCACATCATCGCAATCTCGCATCCGCCGCCCAGCGCATACCCGTTAATCGCGGCAATTATTGGCTTTTTAAACCGCGCGACGGCTTCCCATGTTGCAATAAAGTCATCGGCATTACCCATTTCGGGCTTTAAGTCCACCATCTCGCTAATATCGCCGCCGGCGGCAAACGCGCGCCCCGCACCGGTTAAAATCACCACCCGCACATGATCATCGTTTGCAAGCGTCTCAAGCGTCTGCGCTAACTGCTGCGTCATTTCGCGATTCAGCGCATTTAAGGCCTCAGGGCGGTTCAGCGTCAGCAAGGCGACAGATGGCGCTGGCGTATCGATTAAAAGCGTAGGGCTGGCAGCAATATCGGGCATAGATAAAAGGCTTTCATCGCAACTGAATCATAAAAAAAATGGCATTGCTAAGCAACTGAGAGTTTTTGAAAGAGCAAAGCCAGGCTGAGCTTGAGCATTTCTAGAGATTTTGAGTAACAGAAGCTTTTTCGTTTGCAGCGAGCCAAATAATGCCGTATTTGAGCA
>JAYKHY010000010.1:0-4911 GCA_035285025.1 Vampirovibrionales bacterium
CGGGTGGCCTTGCTCGCCCGCGATATCCCAAAAGACGGTGGGATACGCTTTAAAGGCGTGATGATTGACCTTCAGTTGCGCCAATCGTTTTTCAAAGGCGGGTTTGGGCTCACCGGGTTTCGCCAGGCCAGACAAATCGCCTTTAACATCAGCCAAAAACACGGTGACGCCGGCTTCGCTGAGTTGTTCTGCAATGGTTTGCAGCGTGACGGTTTTGCCCGTGCCGGTTGCGCCTGCAATCAGGCCGTGGCGGTTTAGCATGGCAAGTGCGGCGTTTAGCGGCGTATTGGGGGCGCAAGCATCGTGCGCAAAAGTCAGGTGAGTCATACCTTTAAGGGTAGCCGAGACACGCGTTTTTAAAAAGCGATTACGCCGCGTCAGTCAGCGTGTGAGGGTCGTGATCACCAGCCCAGCGGATTGAAGCGGCGCGAGCGCTTCGGCCAAATCATCCTCAGAGGGTGGATGCGCCTTGAAGTTTGCCTGCTGCATCAGTTGCGTGAGTTGCAGAGTGAGTTGCGCTAGCGTAACGGGCGTGGGTGCGCCCTGCAATAAAATCAGGGCAGCGTGTATCACCGGCGAGACGTTAAAAAACCGGCATTTAAACTGGGCGTCTCTAAATACCCATATGCACGCGGCTTCGGGTTTAATGGCGTTAAAAAACGCGGCTGGCGCTTCGGCTTTAATGGCCTCTACAACGCCCTGCACCGGCCAGCGGCATTGAATGCCCTGTGCGACGGGATTCAGTGTTAATCTTACGGCTGGCGTATCGCTTTCGGCGCGCTGCTCACCCGGGGCTTGCGCGGATTCAGGCGTTTCAGCGCGAGATTCGGCGCGGAGTAATTTTGCCTCGATATATTCAATGTTGGCCAGCTCGGGTAAAAACGGATAAGGCTCGGCTGCCGAATCGGTTGCCAGGTAGGCGGGCAGTGCGGCGGCGCATTCAAACAGTAAATAGCTTTGCGGCGGATGCGCCTGCAAATAGCGATCGAACACCTGCGGCCATTGTGTTTTTAGCACCGTGGTGCTAAACGGAAAAATCGTTTTAAGCGTATCGTTCAGGTTGCCGCGTACCATGATTCGGTATTGCTGCAACCGGTTAAGCGGCTGCTGCGTCAGCCAGTGTTTAACCTGCGCAAGCGCTTCCGCAGGCATCGTTTCGTTAGAAAATACCTGCGTTGCGGTGTTCTCTAAAAACGCGCTTAGCGCCTCTGCCGAAGTCAGCGCGTTTTCGGCGTCGGGTTGCAGAAGCAACTGGCCCAGTGTGGCCTGGTATGCGTCAAGCGCATCTGGCGTTGCTGGTGTTGACGGGGGCGTAAACTGTGGTTGCGAGGTTAAAGGCGTTTTTAAAGACATATCGAATCGTTTTGAGTCCGGGCTAATGGGTCGTAACCCCGGTTAATACCGGTTGTTGCTTGATTGCAGGCGTTGCGCCCCAGCCACCGGCTGCGGTTTTAAGCGTCTGGAGTTCATCGAGCAGGGTTTGCAGGGGCGGCACGTTGCTATCACGCTCTAGCAGCACGCCTTTTAAGTTGCTGCACTGGGGCACCGTCCAGGCAAATAGCGCAAGCACCTCGGCGCGAACCGGCTCGCCGTGGGTATCAATAATCAAATCGGGCGTTTCTTTATGCCCCGCCATGTGGATTTCGACAACGCGCGAAAGAGGCAACGCCTCAATAAACGCGTACGGATCGTAGCCGTGGTTTTGCGCGTTGACAAATACGTTATTTACATCTAGCAGCAGCCCGCAATCTGAGGCTTCTACAAGATCATGCGTCCACTGCGTCTCGCTCAGGCCGTCTTCGTTCATCGAGAGATAATACGACACGTTCTCGACTAAGAACGGCTGTTCAAATTCAGCCTGAATGCTTTTAATGCTCTCAATGCAGCGTTTTTGACTGGCTTGCGTAAACGGCATGGGGAGCAAGTCGTTAAAATACGTATTACCGTGCGCGGCAAAGCATAAATGCTCGCTAAACCAAACGGGCTTGAGTTTTGCAAACAGGGCGTGTAAATCACGAATATAATCGGCTTGGCGCGCGCCGGGCTGACCTAATGACAAATTTACTCCGTGAGACGCAAACGGATACCCCGCCTGAATCAGGGCATCTAGGTTCTGGGCGGCGTTACCACCCTTACGCACATAGTTTTCAGGGATAAGTTCAAGCCAATCCACCGGCAGGGTATTATCAGGGCCCCTTTGTAGTAGTCCTTGTGCCAGCTTATCCTTTAGCCCCAGGCCAAAGCCCAGGGTGGGGATTTCTGTGATGCGTGTTTGAAACATCGTGCTTTAAATCAGGCTGGTGGCTAATAAAAGCGCAACTCAAAAAAAAACTAGAAAACAAATGAACCACGCTGGGAGAGGTAGGCGCTTATCCAGATTGTATTACGAGACTTTTTAAAATCCTTAAAGTTCAAATTGAACGTTGCTTGAATATAAACCGTGGGCGGCAAATATCAGCTATGCAAATCGGCTTTAAAGCTAAGCCACTTTGAGCATATTTTTTCATCAAGTAGGGGCTCGAATCTTGAAGATAATTCGCTCTAAGAAGGAACGAGCTTATTGAGCTTAGTTATAAGCACCAACAACTTGAGCAAACAGGCTGAAGCAATTGCCTCAGCCTGTTTATTATTAAGCGTTTACGGCAAGGAGCTCAAGCGAGATTAATCGTGCTTGTGGTCGGCACCGCAGTGGTGTTCGCTGTCTTTATCATCGTGTCCGCATTGGTGCTCGCCATCTTTATGGGTATGGTCGGCACCGCAATGGTGATCGCCTTCTTTACCGCCGCATTTGTGCTCGGCTTCAGTTTTACCGCCGCAGCTGCCTGCGCCGCATTTAGAGGCCACAAGCATCGAGGATGCTGCGCCGGACATCGAGGACGCTTCGGAGACGGTTAACGGAGCGGCCATGGCGCTGACGCTGGCCGTACCCGCTGCGAGCAACGCTAAGAGGGCTGCGTTTTGGACGGATTTAAGATTGTTATGCATCAGAGAACATCTCCTTTTCTCGGATTTTGCAAGGTTAACGTAATGACGTATTACGCGTAGTTTGCTAGACGTTTATTATAACAAACCGTTCCCGTTAAAAATATGACGAATTATGGATTGCGCAATTTAACTTTAGGCAAAGGCTTATCAGAGCCAAAAACACAGTTTGAGCAGGCGTATTAAGCGTATAAGCTAGTGTTAAACGCTAAAACACGCAGGATTTATGACGTGCTCATTGGGTGCGTTCAAGCTTAAAGCAAATCTAGTGCTGTGAGAGCAGATCTAAAGCCTGAATGCAAAAATGGTGGGCGGTATGTGACTCGAACACATGACCACCACAATGTCAATGTGGTGCGCTACCAACTGCGCCAACCGCCCATGTGCAACTTTATTGTGCCGCAATCCGGCGTTTGGTTCAAGCGTTTAGCAAAACACTGGGGTGCGTGCCGAGTGGGGATGCGTTTTAAGCAAGTTATATTGCGTATCGCGCTGCGCGGCGTCTTTGCCGGTGGCGTGGATGAGCTTGAGCGCATCTTCGACGGATTTGGGCTGGTAGGTTACGCCGGCTTCGGTCACGACGCTCTCTTCCAGAATCAGGCCGCCAATGTCATCGGCACCAAACCAGAGCGCGGTTTGGCACAGTTTTTCGCCCACGGTTAGCCACGAGCTTTGAATATGCGGCACGTTATCGAGCACAATACGGCTCAGCGCAATAATGCGCAAAAAATCCTGCCCTGTGGTTTCTCGCGGCAGTTTTTGCAATTTGGTGTGCGCTTTTTGCAGCGGCCACGGAATAAACGCGGTAAAGCCACCGGTTTGCGCTTGCAGGGCTCTGATTTTTTCGAGGTGCGCCAGAATATGTTCGGGCGTTTCGACGCTGCCGTACATCATGGTGGCGGTGGTTTTAAGGCCCAGCTCGTGGGCGGCGCGCATAACGTCTAGCCAGCCATCGGTGCGGGTTTTTTTGGGGCTGATTTTCCGGCGCACATCATCGTGTAAAATTTCGGCCCCGCCCCCCGGAATTGAATCGATACCGGCTTCGATGAGTTGCGCGATGACGGCTTTAAGCGATTGGCCCGAGATTTCGGCCATACCTTCAATTTCGGCGGGCGAAAAACAGTGCAGCGTTAGTGCCGGAAAATCCGCGCGCAGGCGTTTGACCAAATCGGTGTAGTAGCCCATGGGCAGCCCCGGATTTACGCCGCCCTGGAGCAACAGTTGCGTACCGCCGGCATTGAGTAGCCCTTGCGCCTTCGATGCGATGATGTCGTAATCTAGCGTGTAGGCGTCTGATTCGCCCTCGTGGCGGTAAAACGCGCAAAACAGGCAATCAACATTGCAGATGTTGGTGTAGTTGACCGTGCGATCGATGACAAACGTCACCGGTGCATCTGCAGGAATATGGATTGCTTTAGCCGCCTCGGCCATCAGGCCAAGCTCGAGCAGGGGCTGGTTGAATAACGCGTGTAAGTTGTCCATTAGTTAGATCAAGAAATTAAAGTTAAAGCTGTAGAGGATTGAGCGTTGGGGGTAGCTTTTTTACGCTTTTCTCGATAGTTATTACGTGTTTGAAGCACAAGCCATCCTTTATCTTTCAAGGCTTCAATCATGTTTGCTGTGTCTGAAACATCAAGGAAGGCCGCTAATGCTTTTCGTTCGCTTAATAAAGGATTTTTAGAGACGGACATAATTGTCCATCCTCCACCATTTCTGCGTTCCTCAATTGCAACACTCCGATATCGATCCAAAACAGCCCGAATCTTTTCGGAGGGTCTGAAAGCTGTTAAGTTACCTTCTTAACAGTTATCAATAGGCTTTAACACCAGCACACCAAATTTTGGCTTAAGCGGCAAGGCGCTAATCACGACTACCCTCCAAACGCGCTATCGCGGAAGGTTTCAAGCGCCTTCAGCAGTTTGCCCTCTT
>JAYKHY010000011.1:0-71075 GCA_035285025.1 Vampirovibrionales bacterium
CTGGCGTGTTTAACGGCGTGCGGCTGGGCCAGAACTTTGGCAGCTTTTCGGGCGATCCGTATAGCGGCGGCGGCGATTACCAGGCGTTTTTAAACGGCGCGCGCGATAATTTATACGGCCTGAACAACTTTTTAAACGGGTTGACGTTTTAAAGAGCGCACAAAAAACAAATTAACCGTTTTTATAAATATAAATACAGAAAAATTCAAATTGTGGTGGGTGCAGTGAGTGTGGACTTAAGCGATTAAGTCACCAAATTTACTCTGTGTGGCACGATTTTTGGGGTGGCGTGATTCTGGATGGTGTGGGATTTTAACAGCGCTAACTTAATGGCCTACGCGCCGTTACCGGGGCAAGTCCCGCTGGCGTCGCCGCCGATGCCGTCGAATGGCGCGGGGGTAGGGACGGGCCTGGAGTCTGTTTTTGGGAGCCCGTTTGGTAGTGGCGCTAGTTCAGTGGGGTTGCCCGATTTTTCGATGGATTTTAGCACGTTGGGGCTTACAGGCGGTGGCGGAAACGCGTTTGGCTTTGGGGGGAACGGCTTTGGATTGGGCGCGGATTTAAGCAGTATGCTTGCACCGAGTCCAGGCCTGCTTGGGTCTATTGATAATTCTTACGAAATGGCCGCTTTAAAAAACGGTGGCTTGATTGATCCCACGTTTGCCTCGATGCAAGGTAATTGGGATACTATTTTTGGGCAAGTGATGAACCTTGCTAAGCTACCGTTGTTAACCAATGCCCAGGTTAGTGCCGCGCAGGGCAATGGTAATTCAACCTCGGGCACGCAATCGGCTGCGCAAGTATCGGGGGCGCCTCCAGCCAATTTTAGTGCTTCTAATAATCCAACGGCCAACAGATTAGCGCAAATTGCGGATAACCATACTAGTGCTACAACTTCAGGCGGCAAATGCTTCAGGCACGTGGCTGCGATGCTTGATCAGTTGGGCCTTGGTAGTAAACTCGCGGGCCAGTCAGCTTACATGGGCGCAGATCAGCTAGCAGGTGATGGTCGATTTGAAGAAGTCAAAGATGGTTCCTACCAACCTGGCGATGTGATTGTTTACGGGCCACGATCGGGCAATGATGCCAACGCCAAGCACGGCCATATTGAGGTCGTAAACAGTAAAGGCCAAGGGGTTAGCGATTTTATTCGCCCGATTGCCCAGGATTCATATAGTTGGGTGCGTGTTTTTCGTGTCAAGCCCCACTTGCCTGGCGCTGGAGACCAAATTGCTTAACGCTTAAGCCAAAGCTTGCGCTAGTTGAGCGCGCAGCCCTTGTGCCACCGGATTGTCTGCTTGCGGGCTCGCCAGTACGTTGACTGGCACGCCTGCAAATGCGCTGAGCGTTTGTGCGTCCAGCACGCCTTGCCCCGTGGGCAACGGCGAATGAATCCAGAGCCAGCCCGCCTGCGGCCAAAGCGTAAACGCCGCCGGGGCCAGTTTGTTAATCAATCGCGTTAGTGCTTGCGGGCACCCTAGCGGTAGCGTAAGTCGGGTGCTGTTTTCTAGGTCAAAGTCGGCGTGAGTGATTACTTGCAGATCGTCGTTTTGATTTGCTAACGGCTGCAAGTCATAAGTTTGCTCAAGGTTGTTTAACGTGTCTAAATCACCGCATAGTGTCGTCTGGAGTAAATACCGCCCAGCGCCGGACGCTTGTCGGTACAAGATAAGCAAACGTGTCAGCCACGGCGCCAGCGCGGATTCCAGCTGTTGTGCGCGGTTTAACGCGGCGTCTGGTGTGTTAAACCACGCTTCATAGCTGCGTTGCGCCTCGGGGCGGCTCACCAGCAGGAGCGTGACCTCGCAGAGCGTGCCGTAACGCCCGTGTCCGCCAATGTATAGCTGGCGCATGTCATACCCGGACACGTTTTTAACCACCTTGCCGCCCCATTTTGTGACTTGTCCATCGGCATGCCTTACTTTACCGCCCAGCACCCAGTCCTTGGGCAGGGCTTTTAAATCGCCTTGCCAGCCGTTCAGATTATCTGTAGGCCAAAGGTTTTCGGTTAAAACCTGTCTCAGCGTGGCCTTGGGTAAGGTATACCCTAGCGGCCACGCCAATTGATGCGGCTCAAGTATCGCGTCGAGCGTGCTTAGCAGGGTTGCTTCGCCTTCAACAGCTTGATGCGATTTAGCATCCATGCCGTGAGAGAACGTGACGGTGGCAATCGCATCGGCTGCGTTAAGTTCAATGCTCATAAGGTTTGTTTGTCCGTTGTAATAATCAAAGCGATTATGCCACGACTGCCGGGCTGAAGGGCAAATGATTTAGGCTAGTTAAATTACGCAGCGTTTTAAGCAAAAACCCAGTTGTACGCCCGTAGCAATAAAAGCGTGTGCAGCCGAATTTAATAGGCCAGTTGGGGGATTGCTCGGGGTAAATCGCGATTTTAAACGTTAAAAAAGAGAGAATTCGTCTAAAATCGCTAAAACCCTTATGGCTGTAGTTTTGTGTTGCTTTGACACAAAAAGTAATATTTAAATTGTGTGCTTGACACACAAACCCTTCGTGTTGATAATACATATCAAAGATAATGTTTAGTGAACACGAACCCCACCCGCGTTCCTTAAATTCCACATTAAAGAGTTTGCGATTATGAGCCTTTCGTCCGTTTCTTTTGCTTCGGCCTGCTGCCAACCCCCTGTTCCCCGGGTCGCTGCCCCCAGCCGCTTTGGCTGTGGCGCTTCGTTGCAAACGCCCTCGTTTGGCCACAAAATCCCGTCAATACCAACAAGTCCCGTTCAGCATTACTTGTCAGAAGTTCAAGCCCTGTTGCCCAGCGATCCCACAGGTAAAGTGCTGAACTTAATGGGCTAAGTTTTTAAATTTAGTTTAAACAGAGCGAACCAGCCTCTTCGATTAGTGGGAAGAGGCTTTTTTTGTGCCCGCCGTTCGTCCCCGTCGTTAACCGTTGTTAAACGAGGCCAATTAGCCCACGCCCCAGACAACAAACACCTGGCGCATTGATTTGCGGGGTATTGATTTTTTTGGTTAAAGCGTATTGGCTTGTGGTTTAAGCCGGTAGCCCACGCCACGAATCGTCTCGAGCATGTCGCGCGCCTTGCCCAATTTTGCCCGGAGCCGTTTTACGTGGGCGTCCACGGTTCGGTCCAGAATCTCATCGGCGGTATCTGGCCAAACGTCATTAAGCAGTTGTTCGCGTGTGCGCACCACACCCGCGTATTGCGCAAGCGTCGCCAAAATCCTGAATTCTATCGGCGTGAGCGCAACCGGTTCGTTCGCAATCCAGGCCTGCACTTGCAGCGTGTCCAGTCTCAGGGGGCCCGTTTCAAAAACGGCGGGCTTTTGCTGAATGCCAATCCGTTCAAACATGGCTTTGACGCGCAGCACCAATTCTCGGGGGCTAAACGGTTTGGTAATATAGTCGTCGGCGCCGGCTTCAAACCCCGAGACCCGGTCGTGTTCGCTGGCGCGTGCCGTCAGCATCATAATGGGTACGCGGGTTGGCTGCTTCAGGGTTTTTTCGTGCGTCCGGATTTCTTCGCAAATCACTTTGCCCGGTTTGTCGGGTAACATTAAATCCAGAATAATTAACTCGGGCGCGTGCTGCCGGTAGGCCTCAATGGCGGTTTTGCCATCAAACGCGCAAAACACGTGGTAGCCCGCATGTTCCAGGTTATACCGCACCAGCCGGACAATGTCCTGTTCATCATCGACTAAAAGTACGCGCCGGCTCATGGCTTAATTGTATCGAGGTCCGCCCAAATCGGCTGCGGCCAGCGGGTTAAACGGGATAGCGGCAGGGCGGGCAATGTGCGCCAAAACAAACGGCGTGGCGGCGGCTGCGGCCATAAACAAGGGTTGCGAGGCGTCCGTTAATTTAAATGGATTCTCGTTTGCGTCCGTTGTGTTAAGGGCGGGCTGCACGGGCCGGTAAGCAGGCGCTTGCGCCGTTTGAACGTTGTCGGCGCGGTTTAAGGGCAACGTCGCTTGCGAACGCGTGGTTGTTGCTATAACGTGCGCGACAGGTTTATCGCCGTAGGCTACTTTGCGGCTCAGCCATTCTGCGGCCAACATGCCGGGCATTGCCACGGCTACCCGGAGCAGGGGTTCATATTTTTTCCAAGCGGTGCTTTGCGTGAGTAATTTAGAGAACGGTAATTTTAAAACCTGCTGCATCCCCAGGCTCAGCACGCCGGTCAGGCCTAACATGGCGCCTTCTCGTTTGGCCATGGTGCTTACCGGTACAGCGTTAACGTGCGATGTTTGATCGGCGGTGAGCCGAAACGCAGAGCCCGGCATGCGACTGAGCATGGCTGCTGCAGAGGCTTGAACGGCAGGGGTGAGTAACATCGACATACGGTTTTAAAGCGTTCCTGTAAAAGGTGTGTGTGCGCTAGTAGGTATTGTTGTCACAAAACCGTGTGACATCTATATGACAAATTAAAGACTTGCCGTATACGCCTTAAGCAAAAAATCCAGCGGCGTAAGTATAGTGGCTGTTTTGCTCTTGTGCCTGCCCTCTAATCAAAACAGAGCCTGGCCCGCGTGAGCCTTCGCGTAAGCCTTAAAATTTTGCGTGTGGAAAAATTTAAAGCGTGGTTAACGTGCCCTTTTTTGAAGCGTATCGTTAAAATATAAACGCGTTGATGTCCCTGTTTTTGTCGGTTAAACTTTGCCCATGCTAAAAAAAATGCTCCAACAGCCCATGACGCGTCTGGCGGTGGTGGTCTTGGGTCTTTTGTACGCGGCGGTATTTTTGGCCCCGTGGCTTGCCCCCTACCCCGAGCATTGGGCAGATGCCCGTTTTGCCAGCGCGCCGCCGACGCCGATTTACTGGCGGCATCCGCAAACAGGCGCATTGATTTGGCCCAGCGTGCCCGAGCTTACGCGCACGGTTTATCCCGAGCGGTTCTCGGTACAGATTGTGCCCAAGCCGGGTGGACGGCTTTTTCCGTTGCGGCTTGGACAATTTTTAGGCGAGCAAAATGCGCAATGGCATTTTATAGGTGTTGATTCGCCGGGACGGCTGTTTTTGTTAGGTACCGATACCAATGGGCGCGATTGGTTTTCTCGATTACTCTACGGCGGCCGGGTGTCGCTCACGGTGGGCTTTTTAAGCTTGCTGGTCGCGATTCCGATGGCGCTTTTGATTGGTGGCATTGCCGGGTTTGCGGGCGGCTGGATTGATTTTTTACTGATGCGCCTGGCAGAAGTTTTTATGGCCATCCCCAGTTTGTTTTTATTGCTGGCGCTTGCGGCCTCGTTGCCTGCAGAACTTAGCAGCACGGCCCGGTTTGCCTGGGTCACCGTTATTTTGGCGTTTATTGGCTGGCCCGGTTTATCGCGCGTGATACGCGGTATGGTGCTTAGCATTAAGCAGCAACCGTTTTTAGATGCCGGGCGCGTGATGGGCTTTAGCCGGTTGCGTCTGTTAATTCGGCACGTGCTGCCGCAAACGCTGAGTTACGTGATTGTTGCGGTTTCAATCGGCGTGCCGGGCTATATTCTGGCAGAATCTGGCCTGAGTTTTCTGGGGTTGGGCATTCAGCAGCCCGATGCCAGTTGGGGAAACTTGCTCAAGGAGGCGCAATCGTTAACCAATATTCTGCAACGCCCGTGGATGCTGGCCCCTGGCCTGCTGATTGCCATTGCGGTGCTGGCTTATAATATTCTGGGCGACGCGGTGCGCGATTCGGCAGACCCTGCAACCACAGGGCGCTAGCAGGCGTTAGTAAAAACTAATAGGCGAATATATAGTTTAAGAACTACCGTGTTGCTTCTGTAGTGTCGCTTCTGTTCGCCTTGAGTGGCGGGGTAAGTTGGCGTCGCGACAGGTGGCCGCCAACTTAAAAACCGAGACTGGGATTCGTAAATAGAGTTGCGCTATCAGGCTGTAAGCAGGGCTTGTACAAGCCCTTGCGCAAAGGTTTCCGCAAATGCCGGGTCAAGCAGCTGCGCAGCCTCTGCGGGGTGCGTTAAAAAGCCGGCTTCAATTAAAATCGCAACGTTACGGTCAATGCGCGTCATTGCAAGCGAATCAAACAAAACGCCATACGCGGGTAAATCGCACGCTTGCGGCAGGGTTTGTAGCAACTTGCGGGCCAGCGGCTGCGCCCAAGGGTGGTAATAGTACGTACTCAGGCCGCGCTCCAATGCCGGGTCTCGGCCATCGGGCAGCGCGTTGTGGTGCAGGCTAAAAATCACATCGCAGTGGGCCAGGCGCTCGGCGCGCTCCGCGAGCGACACAAACTCATCTGAATCACGGCTCATGCACGTCTTAAACCCCGCGGCCTGCAAGGCGGTTTGGCATGCCCGCGCCAGCACAAGATTCAGCGTTTTTTCGGGCGTGCCGTCTGGCGCAAGCGCGCCGGTTTCCTCGCCACCGTGGCCTGCATCTAACCCGATGAGCCAGTCTGTCGGCTTTGCGGGCAGTCGCAGTAACGCGATCGTGGTGCGCTCGCCCTGTTGTTGCATGGCAATGCCTTTGAGCGCGCCATAAACCGGCACCGTAATCTTAACGTTTTCGGGCGTCAGTTGTTGGCAGGTTATAGGGCCAATTGTATCGGGCAGGTCGGGCGCGTAACGGATAAAATCGCAGTGATGCGCCGTGTTGCAGGCCGTCAGCTCGAGCGTGTAGGCTTCAGCAAAATTACACGGTTGCGCGATAAGGTGCCAAATCACGGGCGCGCCGAACGCGTCAAACGTAAGCGTAATGCGGTTCGGTTCGTGCGTTACGTTAATCACGCGCAAGGGCTTGAGGCCATTGGCGGGGATAAATTCGGGCGACGCATTCAGGCTCTGCTTCAGGCTTTTCTCTGGTGTGCATTCAGCTTGCGCGACCCACACAGGCGGCGTAGCCGAAACCTGATAATACCCGTTGCACAAGGCGCGCGCGTGTAAAATAGCGCCTGCGGGTTGCGCGGTTTGTCTGGCGGCAGCCGGGCTTGGGGCCACGCGGCAAGTGGCTGCCGGAGCCTTTACGATGAGTGTTCTGGGCGCGCGCCATAAGGTAAGCTCTCGCGTGAGCGGCGGTAAGCTTAACGCCTGTGTTTCTGGGCCAATGCTCAGGGTTAGGTCAATAGTTTGCTCTGGAGTCGTATTAAATTCAGGTAAATGCGCCATTGCTGGCAGTTTTATCGAGGCGTGATATACGCACGCCGCGTGAATCAGCGGCTGTGCGTGATGCAGGTGGGCAAAAATACCGCTGCGGTTATCCCAAAAAGATTCCTGCGCGTTTGCTAATGCATTTTGCGAGCTGGCCAGCGCATTCAGTCTGATTTTGTGATCGAGTTGCGGGCCGTTTAAAGTCGCCACAAGCGCTTGGTGTGCAGGGCCTAGCACCAATATATCCAGTGTTTCGCCCGCACAGGCGGCAAGGCCAGAGGTATCTGGCGTTGGCCATAACCAGCTTAAGGTTGCTGGCTCGGGCGTCACCGGGCTTCGGTAAATCGCAATCTGCGTGCTAGCCAGGGCCGTTTCATCGGCAGCTGCAAGTGTGAGTTCAACCCGGTTTAGGCCCGGCTTAAGCACGACCTTATGGCAAAAAAAGCCGCTTGCAGCATCCAAAAGATCTACACGGCAAGCTTGTGTTGCACCGGTATGCCTATCATCATTGTGGTTCAACACGTTTAAGGTGGCACCGTTGGGCCGTGCGCCCTGGCAATGTCCCATCACAAAGGTGCTGGCCTCGGCCGTTTGATGACCGTGAGCAGGGTAGGTGCATAAAATGTGGGCGGGCGCGTCAGGCATATTTGCTTTATACTGACCTAACTGGGTTTAAACGATATTTTTTAAATGCAGTTTTTTTTAAATACAGTTTTAATTTGGCGACTCTGCATTAATTTAACACCCTGAATGTTATACGCAAGTCAACTTTTAGGCTGCAATGCAATGGCCTCCAAAATCCCCTCTCGGCAATTGTTCGCTAACCCAAATGTCTGATTTGCCTCTTTAAACTGTACTTTTTTAATCGCATCGTGCGCACCGATGCACCACGCATGCACCACGTAATTTTTAACCCTTTGGCCTTACCTTGAACATGGGGATTCCTGCTTTTATGAACCGGCGATTACCTACAGCAAGCGTTTTAGCGGCGTTAACCCTGCTGATGACGGTGGCGACAATGCCTGCGGCCTGGGCGGCACGGCTAACCAACGCGCAGTTTAATCCGACGGCGCAAACCCTAACGTTTAACATGGCCGAAGGCACCTTTGACCCTGCCTTTAGCGTCGAGGCGCTGGCGACGCAAATCAAGATTGGTAAAAACCTGAGCGGCGAAGGGGCCAACAGCGGCCGAACGGTCAGCCCGGGGTATCGCACCACGATTCTGGGCGAAAAAGTCAAAGTCGATGACGCGCTGTGGTCTCGTCTGGCAACCTTGCTGTACACGCTTAAGCAGCAGCCGGGCGTCGATGATGCCACGCTCGATAATCTGGACGGCCAGCTGGTGCTGCGCATCGAAAGTCGCCAGCCCATTCGGCCAATTGTACTGCAGCATAAAGGTTCGCAAATCGTGATTGCGCTGCGCAATATTCCGACTAAGGCCCCAAAAGCCGATCAAAGCGAGACCCAGGCCAACGCCAAGGCCTCTGATAAGGCTAATAAGGACGAGGCGCGCGTTGCGCAAAAAACGCCCGCTAAAGCTAACGCAAAAGCACCGGCCTCCAAATTGGCCGCTAAAGCGCCCGAGCCGATTGCGGCAGGTCAAATTCAACCCGAGGGCGTAACGTTGTCCCAAGTGCCTGCGCAGGTGCCAGCGCCAGCTACAACAGTTTCCTCTGTTGCAACGGGCGCTAGCGGGCCAACCCCGACGCCCGAAAAAAGCCCCGCGCAGCAGGTTGCACAAGCCGCAACGCAGGCGGCGAGTGCTGTAACGCAGCAGGTAGCTGTGCCGATTAGCTCGTTGTTTGATCGTTTGCGCACGGGTGCCACGCCTTCAGATGCCAAATCAGCTTCGTCAGATACAGCTAGCCAGAGCGATAGCGCTGCCCAGGCTGCGCAAATGGCGATGACCAGCCCAATATTATCAATTCCGCAATTGTCCAGCCCGGTATTAAGCAGCGGCGCAAGTAGCCTGTTGCAGTATTCGCCTACCCCGTTGTATGCCCAAGAGCTTGAGCCCGAGGCCATGGCGGGTGTAATGGTGCCGCATTTGGCCGATGCCTGGCAGCAGTACCGTAACGGTAACGCCCAGCAGGCGCGCCAGCAACTTGATGATTACCGGGCCGCGCACCCGGAAGATGGCGCAGGGCACACGCTAGCGCTGATGATGGCTAACGCTGACGATAACCCCTTGCAGGGGGCGCTTGCCAGCCAGCAGCTTTACGAGCACCAGTTGCAGGCGATGACTGACAACAGTCCATCGGCCAGTACCGAGGCCGCCATGATGCTGGTGCGGACCTTTGTGGCCAGCGGCAAGCTGGATGCCGCCAGTCAGGTGTTGTCTGGCTTGAATCAAAAATTGCCGCGCTCGGCAGAGGTGAATTATCTGCAGGGCATGCTGTCCGAATCCAGCGGGAATCTGGCGTCGGCGCGCAAGCAGTATTTGCAGGCGTTGAGTAACAATAGCGAGCATTTTTTAGCGCATTATCGTATGGCCATGGTGGCGCTCAAGCAAAACCGACTCGATGAAGCGCTCTGGGAGCTGGGCGAGGTGCTGCAGCGTCGTCCGGATGACGCCGAAGCGCTCAAGGCTATGGGGATTATCGCCCAACGCCAGGGCCGCCTGGATAAGGCCGCCGGGTATTACAAGCGCGCGCTTAAGCCGGATTTATTGGCCAATTACGCGTTGGTGCTTCGGCAGCAGGGCCAAAAAGAGCAAGCCTTGGCCGTGGCCAATGCCGCGCGGGTGATTGCGCCGGATAATCTGGATGTGCAATACACGGTGGGCATGTTACTCAGCGAACTGGGCGATACGCGCAGTGGTAAACAGTTGCTGAGCGCGTTTTTGGCTCGCGAAGCCTCGGGCGAGCGTGCGGCGCAGGCCCGCGCCAAGCTGGGTAAGCTGGGGGCCAAATAAGTTAGGTGCCCCGTAACGGATAGGCAGGGCTCTATTTCGTCAAGCGCGAAGCACGTTTTAAAGTTCATACTCTATATCGAATGTAGGAGCGTCACTCCTGCGAATGCCGGAGTTCAGGCAAAAGAGTTTATTGAATTTCCTTGAGCAATGGATGGGATGGCGCCCTCGCGTTCTTACCCTATTTCAAACCTGTTCTGCAAAAAAATGCAGTTTATGGCAGTGTTTCTTTCGTCTCAAAGTCCTTGGCTTGCTTTTTAAGGCTGTTGTCTTTAAAAACTGCACGCTGAACGTAAATAGAATCAGTTGATGACATGCCTTGCCCGTACGTTTTTGGTATGGTAGTAACACTGGTTTTTTAATGTTTAATTGCTCACTGAATTCAGGAACCCTTTTGCTATGACCCCTGCAACGCTCGATAAGCCTCAAACCTCCATCGGTCAAGTCACGCAAATCATCGGCCCCGTCGTCGACGTTGAATTTGCGCCCGGCGAACTACCCAACATTTACAACGCCCTGGTGATTGAAGACACCGCACCCAACGGCGATAAAATCCGCCTGACTACCGAGGTGCAACAATTGCTGGGCGATAACCGTGTGCGCTCGGTTGCCATGGATGGCACGGATGGCTTAACCCGCGGCATGAAAGTGTTTAACACAGGCGCGCCAATCGCGGTGCCGGTGGGTAACGCCACGTTGGGCCGGATTCTCAACGTGCTAGGCGACCCCGTGGACGAGCAAGGCCCTGTGGCCACCGAAGAGCGTTGGCCCATCCACCGCAAGGCCCCGGCGCTGAGCGAGCAAAACACCGCCACCGAAATTTTTGAAACCGGCATTAAAGTGGTTGACTTGCTGGCCCCTTACTCCAAAGGCGGTAAAGTCGGCCTGTTCGGCGGCGCGGGCGTGGGTAAAACCGTTATTATCATGGAACTCATTCACAACATTGCGCAAGAGCACGGCGGCGTGTCGGTGTTTGGCGGCGTGGGCGAGCGCACGCGCGAAGGCAATGACTTGTGGCACGAGATGAAAGATTCGGGCGTGTTGGATAAAGTGGCGCTGGTGTACGGGCAGATGAACGAGCCGCCCGGTGCGCGTTTACGCGTGGGCCTAACCGCGCTGACCGTTGCAGAATACTTCCGCGATAGCGCCAATCAGGACGTGCTGCTGTTTGTAGATAATATCTTCCGGTTTACGCAAGCAGGCTCCGAGGTTTCGGCGCTGTTGGGCCGTATGCCAAGCGCCGTGGGCTACCAGCCAACGCTTGCCACCGAGATGGGCGAATTGCAAGAGCGCATTACGTCGACCAAAAACGGATCGATTACCTCGATTCAAGCGGTGTACGTGCCCGCCGATGACTTGACCGACCCGGCGCCTGCCACCACGTTTGCTCACCTGGATGCGACGACGGTGTTATCGCGTCAGATTGCCGAACTTGGCATTTATCCTGCGGTGGATCCGTTGACCTCGACCAGTCGTGCGCTTGACCCGCGCGTGGTGGGCGAAGAGCATTACCGCGTGGCCCGTGGCGTGCAGCAAACCCTGCAACGGTATAAAGAACTTCAGGATATTATTGCGATTCTGGGGATGGACGAGCTTTCGGCCGAAGATAAACTGATCGTGAGCCGCGCCCGTAAAATGCAACGGTTCCTTAGTCAGCCATTCTTCGTGGCCGAAGTGTTTACCGGTACGCCGGGCAAATACGTCAAGCTCGAAGAAACCATTCGCAGCTTTGCCGAAATTCTGGAAGGCAAGTACGATGACTTGCCCGAACAGGCGTTCTACATGGTGGGCGGTATCGCCGAAGTGCTCGAGAAAGCCAAGAAACTCTCGGCGGCCTAGCTCCCAGACAACCAAAAAAAATACGCAAAGCGCCTCTTGAAAACCCAGGAGGCGCTTTTAAGTATCGTTGGGCTTTTGCTTAAGCTTAGGGCGCTTCCAAGCCTTTTCTTTTAATGCATTTTTTGCTCAAGAATGGCCTATGAATTAAGGATTCTACTGGTTTTCAGCAAATCCGATCAATCAAACATCCAAAATTTATGTGCAACAATTACGGGGTTTTCTTTTGCCTGGTAAAGCTGTCTTGCTCAATACCTTTAATGCCTGAGGGCACTGTAAACGGTGGTAATAGCGTTAAAGGCTGCATCAAACTAATTTTACATTGACGCACATGCGTCAATGTTTTTTGGGGGTTGGCAGCTCTGCCATAAACAATCCAGACAACATCACCTGGATGCAAAGGATCAGCAATAGAGTCGGTTGCCAAGTCCAATTTGCTTATTTTTTCTCTGAATGCTTTTACTTTTTTGGATAAGTTTTCGTCATGCGTCTGTTTTACAACGCGCATCATCCCTGTGTAATGTTCTTGCCCGAAGCGTACCAAACGCATGCAAAATCCTCGATTCCCAGCGTAAATAACACCCTACAGTTTTGTAAAGCCTATCACAAGGTCTAACAAAAATGATAGCCTAATTTACGCTAATGCTTGCACCTGCGTCTGTAAATTGCTCACTTGCGTGGCCAACTCTGAGAGCTGAGATTGCTTCTCGGCGATGACGGCGTCCGTTGCTTTTTGCGTAAAGCCGGCGTTGCCAAGCAGTTTTTCAAGTTGCGCATGCTCGGCTTGCGCTTTGGTCAGGACTTTTTCGAGTCGCGCGCGCTCTAGCGCGACATCAATCAATCCGGCCAGCGGCACAAAAATTTGCGCGGAGCCTACCACGCCCGCCGCGGATTGCGCTGGTTTTTCGTTCAGTGCGGGGGTCACCATAAGGCGCTCCAGGCGGATAAAATGTCGCAGGATGCGCTCGCCGTCGCGCAGTGCCGCCAGGGTTTCGGCTTCGGGCGCGACAATAATAACCTCTAGCGCGGTTGCGTGCGGAATTTTATAATTTTGCCGCAGATGCCGAATTTCGCGAACCGCTTCGAGCACAATCTGGGTTTGGTGAGCTACCGCCTGATGCTGGGCGAGCCATTCGGTGGTTGCGCCCGGAAACGGCACAAGCGAAATGGATTCGATCGAGCTTGCCGTGTGTGTCGCGCGCTCGGCGTAGGCCACAGGCCATTGCGCCTGGAGGGTTTGCCAGAGTTTTTCGGTGATGAACGGCATCACTGGGTGCAGCAGCCGCAGCAAGCCATCAAGCACGGTGCGCAGTACCAGTTGCGTCGTGGCGCCGCGCTCAGGTGTATCGGGGTCTCGCATTTGCCCTTTGGCCATCTCGACGTACCAGTCACAAAAGGCATCCCAGGCAAAGCGCTGCACGCCCACCGCGTATTCGCCAAATCGGTAGGCTGCAAGGTCTTGCGTAGCCTGCACAACGGTTTCTTGATAGCGGGCCATAATCCAGCGATCGAGCGGCGTAAGGGCTTCCGCCGGGAGCGCCCAGAGTGTTGTGTCGTTTAAGGGCTCGGCTTGCTGCGGCAGATTCATCATCACAAAGCGGGCCGCGTTCCAGAGTTTGTTTGCAAACAGCTTGCCTTCTTCCAGTTTTGCGGGCGAAAGCTTAATATCCTGCCCGCCGTAGGTCACCAGGCTGGTCAGGCCAAAGCGGAATCCATCGCAGCCGTATTGATCAATAGCCAGCACGGGGTCGACGGTGTTGCCTTTGGATTTGCTCATTTTCTGGCCTTTTTCGTCGCGAATCAGGCCATGAATGTAGACGGTTTCAAACGGCGACTGGCCGGTGAGCGCAAGGCCCATCATCGTCATGCGCGCGACCCAGAAAAAGATAATATCGAAGCCGGTCACGAGCACGCTGGTGGGGTAAAAGCGATGAAAATCGGGTGCGTCTTTTTGTGGCCAATTTAATGTACTCATAGGCCATAAACCAGACGAAAACCACGTGTCCAGCACGTCTGGGTCGGGAACTAAATCCGTACTGCCCGTCCGCGGGCAGCACGCGGGTTTTTCTTGCGGATTATCGACGTTGACAATCGGGAATTCGCGATAAATATCATCGGCGGCGTACCACGCCGGAATTTGATGCCCCCACCACAACTGGCGCGAAATGCACCAGTCCTGGATATTTTCTAGCCAGCGCGTGTAATCGTTCGTCCAGCGCTCGGGAATAAACCGCAGCTCACCTTTTTTCAGGGATTCAAGCGCCGCTTGCGCAAGCGGTGTGGTTTTAACAAACCATTGCTTCGAGAGCAGCGGCTCAATCACGCTGCCGTGGCGCTGCGAGTACCCGACGCGGTGCTTGTGCGGCGTTTGCTCAGCCAGTAAGCCGGCGTCGTCGAGCATCGCGACGACTTGCTTGCGCGCTTCAAACCGATCGACGCCTTGCAACGCTTGCGGCACCCGCGGGTGATTGGCCAGACGGCCGTACAAGTCCAGAATCACGGGGCGGGGCAGGTTGTGCCGTTGGCCGATTTCAAAGTCGTTTTTATCGTGCGCGGGCGTAATCTTAAGTGCGCCGGTGCCAAAGCCCAGTTCTACGGCGTCATCTGCGATGACTTTTATAAGCCCCACGCTTTCGTCCGCTGACGCGTTTGGCGCATGGCTTAAGGGCACACGAACGGTTTTGCCAATCCAGTGCTTAAGGGTGGCATCATCCGGGTGGACGGCCACGGCCACGTCGCCAAAAATGGTTTCGGGCCGCGTTGTGGCGACAAGTAAATAAGGCCCCACGCTATCCGAGGCGGCCGCCTCGGGCGCAGGGCCGTCGGCTAAGCGATACTTTAAATGGTAGAGCATCCCCTGCTCTTCGCGGTACTCGACTTCGATATCTGAAATAGCAGAGACGCTTTGGGGGCACCAGTTTACAATGTATTCGCCCCGGTAAATCAGGCCGCGTTTGTAGAGTTCTGCAAATGCCTGGCGCACGGCCAGCATGCGCGCCTCATCCAGGGTAAACGCTTCGCGCTGCCAATCGGGCGAAACGCCAAGCCGCTTAAGCTGCCCCAGAATCGAGCCCTTGCACTGCATCGACCAATCGTAGACGCGTGCTAAAAACGCCTCGCGGCCCAGATCGTCGCGGGTTTTGCCTTCGGCTTGCAGTTGGCGCTCGACCACCGTTTGCGTTGCGATGCCGGCGTGATCCGTGCCGGGAATCCAAACCGTATCGTCACCGCGCATGCGGTGCCAGCGCACCAGAATATCTTGCAGCGTGTTATCGAGCGCGTGGCCCATGTGCAGCACGCCGGTGACGTTGGGCGGCGGAATGACTAAGCTAAAGCGTCCCGTGCTTTTGTCCGCGGGCGCGGCTGGCGCAGGCGAAAAAAGATTTTGCGATTCCCAGTAGGCGTAAAGCTCGGCCTCGATGGTTTTAGGCTCAAAGCTGGCTAGCAGTTGCGTTGTTGGCACCTGGGCGGCATCCGTCCGGGATGCATCAGAATTTAAGGCGGCAAGGTGAGAGGGGTCGGAGGTATGGAGCGTCATGCATCGTATTGAAGCATAAACAACCCGCGCCATGTCGGGTTTTCAAGCGTTTTAAGCTTGGTTGACTCTGCAGGCAAGGCATGCGTTGCAAGGGATAATGGCTGTTAATTATAATGCTAGACAAATTTGAATATTCTGTTTAAAATGCAAGCCATTCTAATGCGCTTAGTGTGCATTTTATGTATACGCGGGGTGCGCTCGCACCTTGGTATTCGCTCTGTTGATATCGTCAATTCATCTATATAAGGAGTCACTGATAATGACCGTCACGTCAGCATCATTTAGCGGTTTTAAAAAATGGCCGCTAGCAAATCATTAAGTCGGCTTGCAGGGTAAAAAGGTAAAAAACTCACCAAAAGGAGAGGAGCTGGAAGTCGTCGACGATTATTTAGGTGCTGAAAAAAATAATGGGGATCGTACAATTAGCGTCAAAACTTCAACAGGAAAAAAATCTATTAGCACAGAGGGATACAGAGTTGTGCCGCCATCGCTATCTGAAAGACTAAGCAAGCGTGCTAAGCGCGATACTAAGATGCTCGCAAATTCGCGTTTTGCGAAGACTGCAAGCCGAGTAATGCATAACTTAGTCAACTGGATTAACCGCCCAGCGGTCTAGTTCTGTCAGTCTTGCCTCAAGGTGAACGGCAGGCCGCCAGACGCCAGGCTTTAAATGTGTAAGCGCCCTGTTTTTACGAGCAGGGCGCTTTTTTATGAGCGGGCTCGTTTTTGTTATACTGGCGCGGCAGCACGTAAGGGCCGCAGGGCTTAAGCATAATTTTGGCGATTATTTCGTAACTGGCAGCAGGGCAAATTTTCGTCAGGCAGAGCAAGCCTTTCAGCGTCCATGCTGTCAGTCGTGGCTCATTCGTTTAATTTTTTTATCATCACCGCTGCCACTGTCTAAGGCAGGTCTAATACGGCTTAAACGTTACGCTTTAAAAATTTATCTGGTTCAGGAGCCTGGCTTTGGGTTGTTCAATACAATTTAACGCGGTGTCTCGGCAATACGCCGAGCATCAGGTGCAGGCCCTTAGCGGGGTTAGTCTGTCGATTCCGGCGGGCCAGTTTGTGGCCCTGATGGGCGCTAGCGGGTGCGGTAAAAGTACCCTGCTCCATTTGCTGGGCGGCCTGGATAAACCCAGCGCTGGCGAAATTCGGGTTGATGATCAGGTTTTAAATACGCTCAATGAGACGGCGCTCACGCAATACCGGCGGGATCAAGTGGGGTTTGTGTTTCAGTTTTTTAATCTGCTGCCCACGCTCACCGTGCTCGAGAATATTTTATTGCCGTTGCAACTTAATAAAGGGTACGCACCCAAACCGGCCCAGGCGCAAGCCAGCGCCTTGCTGGCCTCGCTCGGGCTCGAGGCGCGGCAGGCGTTTTACCCGTCGCAGCTCTCGGGCGGGCAAATGCAGCGCGTGGCCATTGCGCGCGCACTCATTCATCGCCCGCCCCTGCTCTTGGCCGATGAGCCCACGGGCAACCTGGATACGGCCAACGGCCAAGCGGTGCTGGAACTGCTCAAAACCTTGTGTCAGGCGCAGGGCATTACGCTGGTGATGGCCACCCACGCGCCCGAGGCCGCCGCGTACGCCGATCGCATCATTAAACTGCAGGACGGGCAGGTGGTCTCGAATGACGCTTAATCTGCGTCAAGCGGGTCTGACTGTTTTTGCGCAAGCAAGTGAAGTATAGATTTTAGCTGTGAGTACGCATTTACTTTTTTGGCCGTTTATCGGGCGGCATCTTAAAAAAAATCTCTGGCGCTCGGCGCTTACCGTGCTGGGCATTGCGCTTGGCGTGGCCGTGATGCTCTCGATTCATCTGGCCAACCGCACCGTGCTCGAGCAGTTTAACCAGAGCGTCACGCAAGTAGCCGGGCGGGCCAACGCCAGTATTGTGCCTGTTTTGGGCGAAACGCTTGATGAGCGCGTATTGAGCCGGATGCAATGGCTTTGGGCCGAGGGCGTCTCGTTTGCGCCGGTTTTAGAGTTAACCGCGCTGATGCCGCACCCCACGCAGCCGCAAGTGGTTCAGTTGCTCGGGTTGGATTTATTCGAGGCGCAATCGTTTGGCTGGCTGAACGATACTTCGGCGGCTTCGGCGTCCGCACCGCAGACAGAGGCGTTATCGGCGTTTAAGGCAGGCCATGTACTGGTTTCTCGCGCGTTAGCCCAAAGCTATCAACTTGAACCGGGCGATATGTTTACGGTGCAGCTGGGCAGCCGTGCAGTAAAACTCACAGTGGCCGGGTTGATGGCACCCGAAGGTGTGGGTAAAGCCTACGAGCAACGCATCATCGTGGCTGATATTAGCGTGCTGCAGGCGGCAAGCTTGATGCCGGGGCGTGTGAGCCGCATTGAACTGATTTTTCCGAGTGCTTCGTCTGGGCAAGCGGTGCTACAGACGCCCTTGGGGCAACGGATTACCCAAAAGTTAACCCGTATCCTACCCGGGCAGGTTGCAGTGCAGGCCGCAAGCGAGCGCGCCAGCCAGCTCGAAAAGTTATCACGATCGTTTCGGTTGAATTTACAGGCGCTGAGTTTTATTGCGCTGCTGGTGGCGATGTTTTTAATGTACAACACCATGGCGGTTTCGGTTTTAAAACGCCGTACCGAAATCGCCACGCTGCGCGCATTGGGTTTGAGCCGAAACGGGCTTTTGGCGCTCTTTGGCTCGGAGTGCCTGATGCTGGGCGTGGCGGGTTCGGCGTTAGGCATAGGGTTAGGCGTTGCGCTTGCGCAGTTTAATTTAAAGCAGGTGGCCCTGACGGTGCAAACGCTTTACAGTGGCCAGCCGGTGGCGGCGCTCGTGATTCCGTGGGGCGATGTGCTGATTGTATTTTTGCTTGGCGTTGCGATGACGTTTATGGCGGCGGCGCACCCGCTATACGAGGCTATTTCTGTCTCGCCGGCGTTGTCTTTAAGAACAGCTTCGTTTGAATCTCGTGTTGGCGGCGTTGCGTTCAAGCTGCTTTTACTTGGGGTGGCCTTGGGCTTGTTGGCGTTAGGGTTGGCCGCGTTGCCGCCGGTCAGTCAGCTCGGGGGATTCCCGTTATTTGGCTTTATGGCGGCGTTTTTAACGTTCTTTGCGGTTTCGCTTGCGCTGCCGTGGGCGTTGGGGTGCTGTTTTACGTGGCTTCACGGGTTGCTCAAGTTGCGCTATCCGTTGCCCACGTTGGCGTTGGCCATGTTCAGGGGTGCGCTGGGGCGAACCTCTATTGCCGTGGCGAGCCTGACGATTGGCATTGCCATGATGGTGAGTCTTTCGGTGATGATTGCCAGTTTTCGTCAAACCGTGACGGATTGGGTCAACCAGAGTCTTAAAGCCGATATTTTTGTCGAGGCCGAGCATCGTGAGTTGAGCAAAACGCTGGGCGGCGTGCCCGCAGGGTTATTGCCCTGGTTTAAGGCACAGCCGGGGGTTGCTGCCGCAGATGGATTCTTTGATGTTGCGTTGATGTATCGAAACCAGCCGGCGCGACTGGGCGCAGGCGATTTTAACGTACTGGCGCGATACGGCGCGCTCAAGTTTTTATCCGGCGAATCGATGCAAGCCGTGCTGGGGCGTTGTATCGGCAAGCCGGCCGCATTGGTGAGCGAGAGTTTTGCCACGCGCCATCGCGTCGCCGTAGGCGATTGGCTTACGCTGCCGGTGCCTTCGGGGCCGTGGTTGCGATTGAAAATCGAGGGCGTTTACACCGATTACGCCAGCGATGCCGGCTACATTGTAATGGATGTGCGGCAGTATCTGGCAGCTTATGCCCAGCAAAACAACCCCGAAAAATCAGACACGCACTTAAGCAAAAACAGAACGGCGCAGCAAAACTATAGCAGCATCGCAATTTATTTAAAGCCGGGCACCGCGTCAGAAGCGACGATTCGGGCCATGCAGGCCAGGTTGATTCCGCAGGGGTACCGGTTATCGCTGCGCACCAACGCGGCTTTAAAAGCCGAGGTGATGCGTATTTTTGATGCCACGTTTGCCGTAACTTACGCCTTGCACGGCATAGCCATTGCCGTGGCGATTTTAAGCGTACTAAACACGCTGTTTATGCTGGTCATTGCGGCGCGCCAGGAATTTGCGCTGCTTAAATATCTGGGGTTTAGTGCGCGCCAGTTGGCGGGCGTGGTGCTTTGGCAATCGGTGATTTTAGGGTTCACCGGGTTTGTGGCGGGGCTGGGTGTGGGCTGGTTGCTTTCGCAGGTGTTGATTGAGGTGATTAACAAGCAATCGTTTGGCTGGACCATATACCCGCAATGGCCTTGGGGGTTTTTGGCGCAATCGGGCGTGATGGTTTTGTTAAGCGCCTTGCTGGCTGGCGTATTACCCGCACGGCTGGCCGCCAGAACCTTGCCGCAGGAGGTACTCCGCGATGCGTAAGTTTGCCAATAATAAAGCCGTTATATTAAGCCTTAATGCGTTAAACACGTTGCGTCGCCAGAGTATAAGCGCTCTGGGGTTTTTGATGGCAGTGTTTTTGGGTTTGAATTTTTTACCTGTGGCAAGCTGGGCTGCAAACGCGCCGAATACGCCTACATCCGAGTTTCGGCAGGCCTTGCCTGGGTATCGCTATCAGTTTCCGGCTGATCATGCTTCGCACCCGGCGTTTAAAACGGAATGGTGGTACTACACGGGGCATTTGCGTGCGGCTTCCGGGCGGCAGTACGGCTACGAGCTCACGTTTTTTCGCATTGGTAACCCGTCGCACGGATTGCCAGGGGCTTCTCGATGGGCGCTCAAAAACAGCATCATGGCGCATTTAGCGCTGACCGATATTAGCGGCAAACGGTTTTATTATCAGCAGGCGCTTGCGCGCGCAGGGTATTCGGCAGGTGCCAGCACCAATCAGTATCACGTTTGGCTCAAGGATTGGTCGGTTGTTCGATCGGCCAAAACGGGGCACCACGTACTGCGCGCAAAAACCGACGCGTTTGCGCTCGCGCTAACCTTGGCACCGCTTAAACCGCCCGCCATCCACGGCGAAAACGGCGTGAGCCAAAAGGCCAGTTGCCTAGGGTGCGCGTCTCATTATTATTCTTACACGCGCATGCAAACGCGGGGTACGCTGACGCTTGGCGGCACTCGGCAGCCAGTTGTGGGGCAGTCGTGGATGGATCACGAGTTTGGCAGCAACCAGCTCACGCGCGAGCAAGTGGGCTGGGACTGGTTTAGCTTGCAGCTTTCGGAGGCCGACGCAGGTTCAAAAACACTCGACAAGGCACCCGCTCATGCACGGGCCAAATCAATTGGAAGCGACTTGATGCTGTATAACATGCGCCTTAAAAACGGCCAGCACGATGCGCAATCGAGCGGCTCCTGGGTAGCCCCGGATGGCCGCGTGACGCATTTACGCAGGCAAAGTTTTAGCATTACGCCGCTTGCTTACTGGCAGAGCCCAAGCACGCGCGGGCGCTACCCGATGCAATGGCGGGTTTTGGTGCCCGAGCTGGCGTTAAATTTGTTGGTGACGCCTGTAATGCAGCAGCAAGAGCTGGTACTGAACCAGACGCAGGGCCTAACCTACTGGGAAGGCGCTGTTCGCGTGAGCGGAACGCGCGGCGGTAAAAAATTAACGGGCCTGGGCTACGTAGAAATGACCGGGTACGCCCAGCGCTTTAAGCAATCGATTTAATAACCGGTGGGGGTTTTTTTTGCGTAAAAAAAGCCCCTTGCGAGGCATTTATGCAGACTTTCAAGGTTCTAAGATTCAGTTGTTTTGACCTGTTTGCAAAATCAAAGGCATTCAATCAATAAAATGGGACCTCCTTGGGTGATAAATCACAGCCCAACAGATACCCTGTTGCAAGCTGCACTTATTCGACTGCAAACAGTATTGCGCACCCCTGTTTAAATCGATTGGCCCACGTTTGCCCACAGGTGTTTTTTGCGACTGGCGTAATCGCCTGAAACCTTTGCCAGGGTTCAAATTAAATCGGACCGACAGGATTTGAACCTGCGACCCCTTCCACCCCAAGGAAGTGCGCTACCAAGCTGCGCTACGGCCCGATTTAATCTGATGAAGCTGGACAAAAAACGTAAAGAAAAAAGGCTGAGTGCACAAGCTTGGGTGAGCCAGGCAACCATCAATCCATTTGCATTATGGCGCAGCCATAACCTGGGTGCAAGCGCAAGCGGGCCGGCAATAGTTGCAGCAAAATTGTGCTTTACAAGCATCAACGCTAAACGTTAAATCTAAAATGCACAACGTCGCCGTCGGCCATCACGTACTCTTTGCCTTCCAGCCGCATTAGGCCTTTGGCTTTTGCGCCCGCTTCGCCCTGGCAGGCAATGTAGTCGTTATAACCAATGACTTCGGCTTTAATAAAGCCTTTCTCAAAATCGGTGTGAATCACCGCTGCGCACGCCGGAGCCTTGAGACCTTGCGTGTAGGGCCAGGCCCGCACCTCGATTTTGCCGGCGGTAAAGTAGGTGGCAAGGCCCAATTGGTTAAACGTTGCACGGATTAATTTATCGACGCCACTGGTTTCCACGCCCAGTTCGGCTAAATAGGCCTGCTTCTCGGCGTCATCGCCCAGCGTGTTTAATTCGGATTCGATTTGCGCAGAGATTGCCACAATGTTGGCGCCTTGGGCGCTGGCAAAGGCTTTGAGCGCCTGGTAATGCGCGTTTTTGTCTGGGTTGGCCAGGTCGCCTTCGGCGACGTTGGCGGCGTAAACCACCGGTTTGGCGCACAATAACTGAGACTGCTTGAGTAAAAGCTGCTCTTCGTCGGTGTAATCGCTCAGCTTTAGCCATTGGCCCGCTTCGATCACCGGCCGGATTTTGGCAAACAGATCCAGCCACGCGCGCGCGTCTTTGTCTTGCGCTTTAAGGGCTTTTTGCAGGCGTTCGGTGCGTTTATCAAGCGAGGCCATGTCGGCCAGGCACAGTTCGATGGTGATGGTTTCTACGTCGCGCAGCGGGCTGACGCTACCTTCGACGTGGGTAATGTTTTCGTCATCAAAGCAGCGCACCACGTGCACAATCACGTCCACTTCTCGGATGGTGGCCAGAAACTGGTTACCGAGACCTTCGCCTTTGCTGGCCCCGCGCACCAGGCCGGCAATATCAACAAATTCAAACGCGGCGGGCACAACTTTATCGGTTTCGACGATGGCTTGCAGCTTGTAAAGGCGCGCATCGGGCACCCAAACCACACCCTTGGTTGGCTCAATGGTGCAAAACGGATAATTGGCGCTTTCTGCCGCGTACGTTGCGGTTAGAGCGTTAAACAGCGTACTTTTGCCAACGTTTGGCAATCCTACAATACCGGCTTTAAGCATAAGAGTTAAACTTAATGTTGAGGCAACAACAAACAGAGAAACGCAACATCGCCTGGGCGAGCGGGCGTTTGCGTGAACGATCACGCGCTTGAACTATTACATAAATAATCACGCCACGGTTCGCGCATTCGGCGCAACGGCAAGAGCATCTCACAAAATTAGCGGGCGTGCGTGCGCAGCATGGCAAACGCTTCGCTATAAAGCGCTTCGTGGCGTTGCACGTAGGTTGCCAACTGGTAGCGCTCGCGGGTTTTTGCTGCAGCCTGCTGGCCAAGGGTTTCGCATAGCGCGTCGTTGTTCGCCAAAGTTAAAATCGCTGCTTTCAGGGCTTCTGCGTTTGCGGGCGGAATCAGCAGACCGGTGTGCGCGTCCGTAATCACCTCGGGAATGGCGCCCATTCGGCTGGCAATGACAGGTTTGCCTAGGGCGCCTGCTTCGGCGAGCGTTAAGCCAAAGGCTTCGAACCAATTAACGGGCGACACCAACGCTTTGCAACCTGCGTAAAGCTGCTTGAGTACCGGTTTGGGCTGAAACGGAATCAGTCGAATGTTGCTTGAGGCTTGGCACGCGGCCTGCACTTCAGGTTCCATTGTGCCGTGGCCCACCAGCACCAGTCGTTGTTCGGGTAGGGCTTTAAACGCCTCGAGTAGCTCTGCAATACCTTTTTCGGCGACAAGCCGGCCAGTGTATAAAAAATAGCCGGGCGTCAGGCCAAATGCTAACAGGGCCTGTGCGGTTTCTTCGGTAGCCTGCGGCGTAAAGTAAAGGTTATCGACAAAGTTTTCGATCACATGGATGTGATCTTTAGGAAAAGCGGCTTGCACCATGACGTGCTTAAGGGCCTGACTTGGGCAGCTGTAAAGCTTGGGAATCTGATACAGGCGATGCCACTTGCGAGCGCTAAATTCTAGGGCGGCATAAGCGCTTTTGGGCAGGCTGCCACGCAGGCAGCGGTTTTGAATCGCGTGCAGCGCGCCAAGGGCCTTATCTGTACTGCACAGGACATCTTGGCAATACGTTTGGCCTGTGCCGGGGTTGCCGCGCATCAGCGTCGAGGCAGGGCACGCCAGAAAACTATCGTGCGCCGTCATCACCACGGGCAGGGCGTTGTTTTTACACGCCTGCATGACCGAGGGCGTGAGGTAGCGATTGATGCCATGCACGTGCGCGATTTGCGGTTTAACGTGCCGAATAAACGCTTCGAGGTTTTGCGCCGCGTGCTGATTGTAAATCGTGTGCGGCATCTGGAGCACTTGTCGCGGCAGCGAGAGTTTTTCGAGATCGGGGGTTTGCGGAAAGTAATTGGCGTAAATATAGTCGGGGTCTAGCAAGGGTTTACCGTGAGAAATATTGCCTTCCATAGGTTGGCACGCGTAGGCAAACACCTTGTGCCCCGCTTGTTGCAGCCCGTGGTAGAGCCCTTCGAGCATGGCCTCCGCGCCGCCGTGCGCGGTAAAAAAATTGTTAATCAGTAAAATCCGCAACGTCATGCTGCATAATGACCTTCAAGATGCCAATTGGTTTCCTGGTATTTTAGCAAGCCATTTTTTAAATACGTTTTTTAATACGCCGGTTTTATTTTTGATTTTTTGCTGGTGTTTGAATCAAACCAATACGGTTGGCTGCCTCAGGGCTCAAATTAACAGAGCGCATGCAAGCTAGTGAGGCTAGTTAATCGTTTAGTATGGATATTATTTTCGCATTTAAATTGCATAATGAACCCTACGTGTCTTACCGAATTAGGTGCGTTTGAAGAACTTTTTTCAGAAGCTCGTTTTATTTAAGAGCATGTATGGTGATTAATACTGATTTAAACGCGACCGATATGTTGATGTTTAGAACGGCGTCGGTTGCAGATGCCCGCTTACTGTATGATTGGCGCAACGACCCGCAGACGCGGCAAAATTCGCTGGAGACCTCAGCCGTCAGTTGGGAAGAGCATCTGGGGTGGTTAACGCGTAAACTGGCCGAGCCCGCCTATTTAATGCATATTGCCCAGTGCTGCCAGCCTGACGGACGTTTAGTGCCTGCGGTTTTTTTGCGGCTTGCGTTAATGGCCGATGACCAAGGCGGGCCCTATGGGTACTTATCGTATACCGTCAATCCCGAACTGCGCGGACAGGGGCTGGGGAAGGCGGCGGTGCTGCAATACGCGCAGCAGTTTAAGCTGCCCATCCAGTTTGATGTATTAACCGAAAATCAGGCCAGCCACCGTATTGCCGCGGCTTTGGGTGCACGTGTTGTATCGCAAACGCCCGCTTGTGTGCGTTACGGTTGGTGGCCTGATGTTAAGGCCGCGACGATGAAAAATACGGCGCAAAATGCGGCGCGGGTGACTTAAGTTTTGGTCTGTGTGGCAGTATAATGACACTGACGCAGGGTGGTTGAATGCGCAAGTGCGCAGAGACGCCTTTTGCGGTGAGAAAATGGTAACGATGTTTTTATGGCTTTGATGCGGTCTATCTTAGCGTTTTGCCTAAGCCCAATACGGCGTTGGCGCAGGAAAAAACTGGCGCAAAAGGTGCTGGATGCGAAAGCTGCGATAAATAATTGGCAGATTGATGACGCCGAGGCCCTGGCCCGAAAATTACCCGAAAAAGCTTGCAAGTTTAGGCTTTTGGCCGATATTGCAGCGTTAAACGGCGATGCCCGGATGCTGCACGAGAACGCCGTTAAAGCGTTTGCCGAATCTCCGTTTGACGTTAAACACGTTTCGTTAATTAAGCAGGCGGCGGCACAACTAAACTTGCCGTGCGACTTTATGGCGTCGTTACTTGCGACGCGCCCAGAAACGTTAAAAACATCGGAGTTGTTGGTGTTGCTTCAGCTTTTGCTCGAAGAAGGTTATTTGGACGAATTTAAAGCGGCTCATCAATCGGCGCTTAATCGTTCGTCGCTTTCAAAAAAGCAGTTAGAACGCCTTTCGATTTTAAATTTTCGATGTTTGTATCTCGAAGAGCACTATGAGCAACTTTCGCAACTAGGGCAACAACTAGCACAAATGCCCGAGGGTATCGCCAAGTCTTCGGCTGGCTTGGTGGTGTCATCTCTGTTGCAGTTAGGCCGTTTGCAAGCTGCGCAAGCGTTTTATACGCAATATATTAACCCTGTAGCGCCAGATTCTTTTGCCCCGGTGTATTATCATCTGGTTTTACAGTCGCAAGGCCCTGCGGCGGCCTACCAGCTATACCGTCTTGATAAAAGCACGCAGAGTCTTCAGAAAGCGTTCCCCGACAAATTTTGCGCAGATGTGGCCGAACTGGCAAAAGCCCCCGAGGGCGAAAAGTGGTTGCTGGCCAATTACGGCATAGGCGACGAGATTCGTCACGCCGCGATTTATGCCGACCTGGCAAAAACCGTTCAGCCGCTGTATATTACCTGCGATCCCAGATTGCATTCTTTGCTGCGCCGCAGCTACCCCGAGCTTGAATTTTTTCCGGTGGAGCGCTGGCGCTATGAGTCTCGGTTTGGGCAGTACCCGGCACGCAAGGCAGTTACGGGCGGGCAATTGTGCGCCATGGTGGCAGATTCTGCCGTATGGCAGCGTTTGACGGCTGCATCGGCCGTGGGCTCGGTGATTAGCATGATTGGCGCTGTGTGGCCCAGTGATGCTGAGTTTGCCCAAGCGCGCCCGCCTGCTTTAAAAGTAGATGCTGAACGCGTGGAAGCGTTTAAAGCCAGGTTGCAAGCCCTGAATAAATTTGGGGATGCCTCTGGGCAAGCGGGTAAAACACGATTTGTGGGCTTGTCCTGGCGTAGTTTTTTACAATCGGTGAACCGAAACGTTCATTATTTATCGATGCCCGAGATGCTCAAGGCAATTCAGGGGCATGAACACGTGCGCTTTATTAACCTGCAGGTGGCATTATCGCCAGAAGAGCGCGAAACGTTTAAAGCGGCCAACATTGAGCTGGTTGAATTACCCGAGCTGGATTTAAAAGATGACTTTGAAGGCATGGCCGCGCTTATGGTTGCGCTGGATGCGGTGGTTTCTCCGGCAACAACCATGATTGAGCTTTGCGGCGCGGTTGGAGCGAACGGCTATTTGCTCTCGACCAATTACCAGACGGCGTGGCGTAAAAAAGCCGACGGCCGGGATATTTGGCATCAAAGCGTCACGGTGCTTAGCACGGCCAATCGCGAGCACCTCCCCGATGTGTTATCGGCTGCGATTCGTGCGTTGCCGCCGCGCGTCGCAGCCAATGCGAACGCTGTTGCGGAACCCGTGGCCCTTGCTGCAGTAACGCCCGGCTAAAGTCTCGAGGCGGGTTTTTTTTGATAAGTTCCATTTGATGGTTTAAATCGCCTTGCCGGCTGGGGCCGCCTGTCATCGGCATCTTTGTGTCATGATGCAGGTTATGACCACTCAAAGCCAACCTAAACAATACGCCCGGCCTGACGCCCGGCAGCCGGATGCCCTCAGGCCCGTCGAACTAATTCGCAAGTATACGATGCACGCGCCCGGTGCCGTGCTGGCTTGCCTGGGCCATACCAAAGTGCTGGTTACCGCCAGCGTTGAAGAACGTGTGCCGAGGCATATTCACGTTCAAAACCAAGAGACAGGCATTGCCCGCGGCTGGATTACCGCCGAGTACGCCATGTTGCCCGGTGCAACCAATACGCGCAACAACCGCGAACGGAATCATCCTTCGGGGCGCTCGCAGGAAATCCAGCGGCTGATTGGCCGAAGCTTGCGCGCCGCGATGGATTTAAAACTTCTGGGAGCCCGAACGATTACCATTGACGCCGATGTGATTCAGGCCGATGGCGGCACCCGTGTGACCGCAATTACCGGTGCTTATGTTGCGCTGGTGGACGCGCTTAGCTGGCTTGTGGCGCAGGGCAAATTGCCCGCGCTGCCGGTCACAACGCCTGTGGCTGCCGTCAGCGTCGGGGTTTTACAAGGCACGCCCTTGCTTGACTTGTGTTACGCCGAAGATTCGACCGCGGATGTGGATGCAAACGTGGTAATGAACGCCGAAGGCGCTTTTTTAGAGTTGCAGGCCACCGCCGAAAGCGCACCGTTTAGCCGCGCCGAGCTTGACCAGATGCTGGCGCTTGCCAAGTTGGGCTGCACGCAGTTGCTTGCGGCGCAGCAAGCCGCGTTAAACAGCTAATCGGGTTTACTCCTATAAATAAAGCCAAACAGTTACATTTGTAATTGATTTGGCGTAAGATACGTTTAGACGCAAGATGACTTTTGATGCTTTACGTGTTTAACGGGGCGTATGCTGCTTAAGCGTTTTGGTTTGCCTTAAATTTATTTGCTCCTATACAATTAACCCGGTACCTACTTTATGACGGAACATTACGCTGACGCTGCTTTGGCGCCCGAAGCCAGCAACCGGATGCTGCCTGCAGCAAGCACGAGCCACTGGTTTTATGCCGGCCCCGTAATTGCCGTGGTGGGTCGCCCCAACGTGGGTAAATCTACATTAATTAACCGCATTGTGGGCGCGCGCAAGGCGATTGTGGATGATTTGCCGGGTGTGACCCGAGACCGGGCCTACTATGCGGCGCAGTGGCAGAATCAGGCGATTACCCTGATGGACACTGGCGGATTGGTGCCAGAACTTAGCCACGCCGATGATTCGACGGATGACCCGTTTGGCGAAGGCATTAACGCGCAAGTAATGCTCGCGTTGCTGGAGGCGGATGTTGTGATTCTGGTGGTGGATGCACAAGCAGGCCCTATGGCGCTGGATTTGGCTGTGGCGCAAAAAATCAGAAAATCCGGTAAACCCTGCCTGGTGGCAGCTAACAAAATCGATACGCCAGAGCAGCTGACACTACAACACGCGTTTTACGAACTGGGGTTGGGCGAGCCGGTGCCGATGTCGGCCATGCACGGCAGCGGCGGCGTTGGGCAACTGCTCGATAAAGCCTTGGCGCAAGTGCCCGAGGCACGCAAGGTGCTGGTTTCGGCCGCGCAACCCGAGGATTCTGACGCTGAAGCGCAGCAGGCGCGCACGCGCATCGCGATTTTAGGGCGGCCCAACGTGGGTAAATCCTCGATTTTAAACAAGTTGCTTAAAACCGATCGCGCCCTGGTGAGCGATGTGGCGGGCACGACGCGCGACGCGCTGGATGCGCCCTTGACCGTGGTGGATAAAGCGGGCGAGGCGCATCATTATATTTTGGTTGATACCGCGGGCATCCGCCGCAAAAAGAAGGTCGATTATGGCGTCGAGCTGTTTTCGGTGGATAGAGCCTTAAAGGCGATGCGCGAAGCAGAAGTTGCCGTTTTGGTGCTGGATGCCGAGGCCACATTGGCCGAAGGCGTGAGCGATCAGGATAAAAAAATTGCCGATGCGATTATCGAGGCGGGGCGCTCGTTGGTGCTGGCCATTAACAAATGGGATTTGGTGCCCGATAAAAGCGCGATGACAACCAGCAAAATCGAGAAGCATTTGCGCCGTACGCTACCGCATCTGGATTTTGCGCCCATGGTGTTTGTGTCCGCGCAATCCGGGTTGCGCCTGACAAAAATGCTTGAAATTGCGCAAAAAGTTGCGGAAAACGCCAAACGCCGGATTAAAACGCCCTTGGTGAATCAGGTGCTGCAAGATGCTTTGACGATGCACGCGCCGCCGCCGATTAAGAGTCGATCGCTAAAAATTCGCTACGCAACACAGGCGGGCGTTCAGCCGCCCACGTTTGTGCTGTTTTGCAACGATGCCCGTCTGATTAAGCCCGCGTATCAGCGATACCTTGAAAAACAGTTCCGGTCGCGATTTTACCTGGAAGGCACGCCCATTCGTCTGGTGTTCCGTGGGCGCGAAGAAAAATAATCTGGCGGGTTGTAAGCTGGCAGATGCAACGCTCCACGCAACAGACCGTCGTTTTAATAGGGTCAGCAAACTTTAAACAACCTGCTTGAGAGCAACCTGCTGTGCGCTTCGGGCTGCGGTTGGGTGCGCGTTTTGGGAGCTCTAAAAACGGGGATTTGCCCGCGATTGATGCTTAAAGGCGTGCGCGATGAGGCCTTTAAGCTGTATAGTCTGGCCGCTTTTTTTGAATAACGCCATTTCATCAAGATTTAGCGCTTCGTCGAATCCAGCACGAAGCGTTGCGAGTTATAAAACCAGTTACAGGCCTTAAGTTTGTGCCGCACGTAATCGCATGCCCGAGCGTTTAAGTCCATAGGCATTTAAGTGCCAGCTAGTTAGCTTGCATGTGAATGCACAGTTTTGGCCAAACCCTTAACTTAAACGGTTGATTAAAACGGCTGATTGAAATGTTAATTTGCAAGGTAAAAAAAAGATTTGATGAAAAGTTTTTGTTTGAATGATTTGTGCGATAATAATTTGATGCTGTCTCGTATTTTGTTTGCGTTAAGTTTAGCCCTTTCGCTGCAAGCCGTGGTTACTGCGCCCGCAAGCTTGCTTTGGGCCGAAGCCACTGGCACCCACAAAGGGGCGGACCCTGAGGCGACTGTTGCGCCGCAGGCTTCTGGTGCCGAAGTGTTAAAGAAAAGCGAGCAGCGCGCGCCGGAGCGGGTAGAGTCGCGTGCGTCTGAGCAGCTGTTGCTCGGCGATTTAGAGCCGATGACGCCAGGGCCAAGCAGTGCCTTGCGGAACGAGGCGTCGGGCGCGATGGCTGCCGAGCGCTCGGATGGTTCGGATGTGAGTGATGCGGCCACTGTGGACCCGGCCAAAACAATCACAACGCGCGCCGTGGTGGATATTGACAGCAAAACGCTAACCTACGACGAATTAAAAGACGTTTATATCGCCCGCGGCGATGCCAGCAGCCAGGTACACGTTGTGGTCAGCGAGCAAAACAGCGAGCTGATTGCGGATGAGGTGACCTACGATAAAAATACGCAGCAGATGATTGCGCGGGGCCACGTGATTATTTTGCGCAACGGCACCCGAACAGACGGCACGTTTGCGCGGATTGATTTGGGGCGTAAATCCGCGCTGATTCAAAAGCCGGTCACCAAGCTTGAGGCGGTGCGCGTCAAAGCGGACGTTACCTACGTAAGCGATGATTATTATGAAATGCGCGATGGCCGGTTTATTCTGGATGGTGCGCAAGCGACCGCGCGTATTGGCCGGGGGCGCCCGCGTACGCCGGCAGAAGATCCGACGTTGACCACAGACGCAAGAACCGGACAGCGTATTGCGCCAAGCGCCTCGATAGAGGCTTACAGCGACCCGTTGGGGGATACCGCTGGCCTTACGCCAGAAGGCATGGCGCAGCGTAATGCCGCAAACGCCAAGTTGGCAAACGAGGTGCTGGATTTATCTGAGCCGCAGCCGGATAACAAATCGCCGTTCCATATTAAAGTGGGCGAGGTGGATGTTTACCGCGAAGAAGACGGCTATAACAAGGTGCTGCTCAAGCAGCCTTCGCTTTATTATAAAAAATTCAAGGTCGCGACCGCGCACAGCGCTGATTTTTCGTTGGATGCCAAGGCCGGAACCACTGAATATCTGGGGCCGGATATTGGTTTTGACCCGGATTTGGGCGGTCTATACGCCGGGCCAGGCTACGATTTTAGGCTGCTGAACGGGGTTGCGCGGGTCTCTCCGATTTTAACTTACGGTAATACAGCCCGGCGATCCGATGGCGGTAGACGCTTGAGCGAGCTGGATAATCCGTTAGGGATTGGGATTGCGTCCCACTTCAGGAACAGTACCACGGCGCTGGATGCGTTTTACAGCACCAGTGCGCAGCAGGCGGTTTTATACGGCGAGCATCGGTTAACGCAAGCGACGCGTTTAATGGGCGCGTTACACCAGGATTATACCAACGGCTTTTTAGGCGTTGAGCGGCCCGGGTATTCGTTGCAGGTAACCGACCGCCGGCAGCTGGCCCGTTTTGGCGCGTTTAGCGTTGATTCGTTCAGTAGTTTGGGCGCCTTAAAAGATGACTTCTTCCCGACGAACCGTCAGCGGTTTTTTGTGAGCGCCGATACGTCAGGTGAACCTGAAGTTGCGGGCCGCGCGCAGTTCCAGGTGCGTTTGCGCAACAACCGACCACTGGTTAATTTTAAAAACATTTTAACCGCCGGCTTCGAGGCGCAGGGGTTATTCTCGGCCTACAGCACCAGCGATTTTAGAAGCATTTTGCGTGGCGGCCCTACAGCACAGTTAAGCCTGGGGCCTGTTACCAGCCGGGTGCGCTATTTTGCCTCGAACGTAACCGGCGAAACCCCGTTTGTGGCGGATGCGTTTTACCAGGGTCGGCACAACGTTAGCACGATTAACCAGTATAAATTATCGGAGTTTATTAGCGTCGGCATGCAGAATAGCTTTAGCCTGCAAAAAGACAACGCGCGCGGTGACCTGGTGATTGGTAATGCGGTTTACGCCCTATTTGGCCCCAAAGAGCTTAAAGTAAGGCTGAGCTATGATTTTATTAACCAGCGCTCGGCGTTTACGGTCAATTTCTTCCCGACGGAGGGGGATTTGAACGTAGACTTTGACACGATGCGCGTGTATCAGCCGCAAAACTACGGCACGGCAAGCGGGCGTCAGTGGTTTTAGGCCGCGTGTTTTAAGCTGTACAGGGTTTTAACCTAAATTGCGCTGACCTGTAAAATACAGTCAGGGCAAGTGTTTTTGCCAATACGATGAATTATTCTTAGCCTAAATCGACCGCAACACAACATGGTTAGAGTAATCCGGACAAAGTCAAATATTTAATCTGTTTTTGGCGTGGTTTAACTAAGCGCTTTATAGGCTTTCTCAAAGAAGCCACCCAAGCCCTTTGTCTTAATTGTGTTAAAAATTTCGCCAAGCATTTTACGCTGGTCAGGGTTTGCGACCCATTCCACGCCTTCGCGATGGACAGCCATCGCCACACCTGCGGATACGCCTAAAGCACTAAGAAAAGGCCCAACAAACGGAATGGCTAATGAGCCTAAACCCACAGCCGAGGCTGCACCTGCAAATGAGAGTTGTGTGGCAGCTTTGTGGAGTAAATAACTCAGTTGTAAAGCCTTATTTCCGCTTCGACGCAGAGGATGGGTAGCCGAGCCGTAGTAGGGAATACCTCCGGGCAAAGAAATTGCACCGCCGACAAGATTTTTAACAACATCACAAGCACCTACAGGCTTTTTAACCGCCTGCGTAACGGCGTTAATGGCATTGTTCGATGCGCCCGCAGGCGAAATCGACGTCATACACTCTTGCTCCTCAAAATGATAAACTCAAAAACCTGGCCTAAAAAATCTTGGTTGCATGCATAAAACCCATTATGTAGCATTTGGTGCGCCTCTTATAACGGAGTTCTCTTACCCGCATTTTGGCTTTCGCCGCAGTGGTAGTCCAAAAAAAGTCGTTTATGAAACACACGCCGGATTGCGGTATCATAGACCAAAGCATTGACCAACGTAATAGAGGCCTTAAAACGATGCCCAGCGTAACATTTGATTCGCCCTACCTGCTGCAGAGCCCCCTTGTTGAGCAAACCTTGGGCAACGCCAAGCACCCGCTCAAGCCGATTGCAGACAAAGTGCTGGCTGGTGAGCGCCTGAGCCTGGACGAAGGCCTTGCGCTATACGAGAGCAACGATTTGCTGTATTTAGGCCTGCTTGCGGATTTTAAGCGCCGCCAGATGCACCAGACGCAAAACGTTTACTGGGTACATAACTTCCACATTAACCCCACCAACATTTGCGAAGACACGTGCACGTTTTGCTCGTTTAAAAAGGGGCCTAACTCGCCGTACGCCTACCAGATGTCGGTGGAAGATGCCTTAAACAGCGTGCGTGCCTACCCCGGTCACGATACGCTGCGGGAGTTTCATATTGTGGGCGGGCATTACCGGCAGCTTACGCTGGCGTATCACGTTGAGCTATTCAAGGCACTTAAAAAAGAGTTTCCGCACGTGGCGATTAAAGGCCTGACCGCCGCCGAAATTGACTTTTTTGGCAAGATTGATGGCGTCACGCCCGAGCAGTGCTTGCAAGAACTTAAGGCCGCTGGGCTGGATGCATTGCCCGGTGGCGGCGCCGAGGTGTTTGCCGAGCGGATTCGGCAAATTGTTTGCCCAGATAAAATCACGGCAGACCGTTGGCTCGAAATTCACGGGATGGCGCACGCGATGGGCATCCCGAGCAACGCGACCATGCTTGCGGGCTTGGGCGAAACCCCTGCCGAACGGGTGGATCATATGGTTCGCCTAAGAACCCAGCAGGATAAGAGTTTATCGCAGCAGAGTTTGTGCCAGGGAGGGGGCTCGGGGGCGCAACATGCCAATGTTGCTTTAAATTGCTCAACGGCCCTCGCGAACAAGTCCACTTCCACCGGAGCTTTCATGAGTTTTATCCCCTTAAACTGCTATTACGACAACAACAAAATCGACGCCAAACACGCGCTTACAGGCGTTGAGAACCTGAAAAACTTTGCCGTTTCGCGGTTAATGCTGGATAATATTCCGCACATTAAATCGTTCTGGATTCATATTGGCGAAAAGATGAGCCAGATTGGCCTGTTTTTTGGCGTGGACGACGTAGACGGCACGGTGGTGCACGAGAAAATTGCCCACGCAGCGGGGACGGAATCGAGCGAGCATTTAACGCGCGCGCAACTGGAGCATCTCATCGTCAACGCCGGCCGCGTGCCCGTGGAGCGCGATTTGTTTTACAACGTGGTGTAAAAGTTTTAGCTATCTTCTTTTAGGACTTCCCAAGGTTCTGTACTTTCTCCCTTCTTGTCAAAAGTAATGTAATTTGCAACATCCATACTAGGCCCTGCGCTACTTTGACGTCCAACAAAGCGATATGTAGTACTTTCGGGAGTTTTCGACGACACTACAGGAGCATGTTCTCGCAATTGAATGCGAACTTCTTGCTGGCCTGTACCTTGTCTGAGTGTTGAATACGGGGCTAAGTTTTGAAATTGCGCAAGAGTAATGCCAAAGTGTGCAAGACGCATAAATAAATATAAAATCCTTTTAGAATCAGATATTAAGTCTACTTATTCAAAAAACCTGTGAAAGTTTTTAAATGCTTCGTCTGGGCGAAATTGAATACTTGAATACGCTGCCCTTTAGCGCAGTGTTTTTGGACTTAGAATTAAAAGAAGACGCTCATTCCATAAGCGGCACGCGTTGTGGCATGAGCGTTATAAAAGATACCCCGGCGGGCCTGAACGCGAAATTACTGGCTGGCGAGCTGGACGCCTCGGGCGTGTCGGCGGCGTGTTTACTGCAAAACCCACAGGCGCTGATTCAGCTGCCGGGTTTGGGCATTAGCAGCCCCGGCCCGGTGATGAGCGTAACTGTGCTGAGCCCCGTGCCTTGGGCGGCACTCGCGGAGCAACCTGCGATTCAGGTCACGCCCGCCTCGGCCAGCGCGCGCGCGATGCTAAAGGGACTTCTGTTAGAGCAATTCGGTCAATATCCTGTGTTTGAGGAACTTAGAGATGCCCACAGGGAGGGAGCGCGAGGGAGGGAACGGCCCTCGAAAAAAAGCCATGTTCGCTTGGAAACAATCCCTCCACTCCAACCAAAGCTCATTATTGGCGATGCCGCGCTGGCCGAGCTGGATAACCCGAACTGGCCTTATAAACTGGATTTGGCGAGCCAATGGCACGCGCACACCGGCTTGCCCGCTGTGTTTGGCGTGTGGGCTGCGCGTCGCGCGTGGGCTGAGCAACACCCCGAGGCGTTTATTGCGCTTTCGGAGGCATTGCAAGCCGCAGCAAATTGCTATAAAACAGAGGCACATCGACAGGCGCAGGTGCTAGAGCTGGCTTACAATCGCTCGGATTTGCCCAGAGCGCGCCTTGAAACGTACCTGACATGCGCTATAGACTATGCGTGGCAAGATGCGCACGCGCAAGCCTTGGCTCGGTTGGGCGAAATGCTCAAGCTTGAACGGACAACGTTACCCGCATGAAAATCTTAGCCCTTGAATCCAGTTGTGACGATACCGGTGCCGCCATTATTGAGGATGGTCGGCGCGTGCTGGCCAACAAAGTAGCGTCTCAGGTGCAAATCCATACCCCGTTTGGTGGCGTACTGCCCGAAGCGGCTGCGCGCGAGCATTTGCTGGCCGTTAACGCGGTGGTGCAGGCAGCACTCGATGAAGCTGGCCTGAGTTTGGCAGACATGGATGCGTTTGCGGCGACCATAGGGCCGGGGCTGATTGGCTCGTTACTGATTGCATCGAGTACGGCGAAAGCCTTGAGTTTACTGACCGCAAAGCCTTTTTTAGGGATTAATCATTTATATGGCCACGTCGCCAGCGCGTATCTGGAAAGTGATTTAGAACCGCCGTTTTTATGTTTACTCGTCAGTGGCGGGCATACGCAGCTGATTCATGTCAAATCATTTTCGGACATGCAGATTTTGGGCGAAACGCTGGATGACGCTGTAGGCGAGGCGTATGACAAAACCGCGCGCTTGCTGGGGTTGCCCTTCCCCGGGGGGCCGGTGCTGGATAAACTGGCGGCGCAAGGCGACGCAACGCGATTTGAATTGCCGATTGCCAAAACGCAGTCGCCTTGGGATTTTAGCTTTAGCGGACTCAAAACGGCGGTGAATCGTCAGTGGTCAGGCTTGCTTCAGGCGCACCCGGATTGGAATCCTGCGCTGGATACAGACAATAACGACAGCCCGTTTGCGCAAGCACGTGCCGACATGGCGGCGAGCTTCCAGCGCGTGGCGGTTAAAACCTTGCTGGATAAAACGCTTGCTTGCGCCAAGGCGCACGGATTACAGCAGGTTTCGATTTGCGGCGGCGTGGCGGCCAATAGCGCACTGCGGCAGGCGTTTTGGGGGTGCGAGGCCGTGTCTGCCACGATTCCGGCGTTTAGATTTTGTACCGATAACGCCGCCATGATTGGCGCGAGCGCCTTTTTTAACCCAATCACGCAGGATTTGGGGCAGGATGTGTTTTCTCGGGTGTTGGTTCGGGCTTAGCGCTTACCTCAGGAAATCATAAATTTGCTTCGCTATGCAAAACGCGCGCGCAGGGTTAGGCTATAACACATCAGCGCTTTTAACAGAATATTTCGCTCGAATGGCGAGTTAGCTTGCCTGTGCGGGCTGGGCGTTATAAAAACGCTTTTTTACATAAAAGCGTCGCCTCTCCCGCGCCCCTTGAACGTTTTTCTGGGGAAACTCGCTCAACCCGTTTGTAAAAATGATTCTTGATTATTGGTTTTCAACTAACTGACAATTCACGTTATTTAAACCACTTTTTAAAAAGAGGAGCATACGCACGCCTATGGCGCGTTTTATTGTGCTGGCCAGCGGAGCCACTGCTGCTAGTCGACCAGATCCGAATTTGCTTGCGACCACAAATCCAGAGTGGTCTGGGCCGTTGGATCCGCCCGGTGCGGCGTGGCAAAGTCAGGGGAGTAAGGCGTTATTCCCGTTGGAGCCATTAACCGGCGGCGGCGACACGCCCATGATTGTGGCGTTGATGCCTGGGGCCGGGGTGACCAGTGTGGATATCAGCGCGTGGTTTTACGTGGATGGCGTTGCGCAGTGGCTCCAGTTTAATAAGAACACGCCAACGCTAACGTTGACGCAAAAATCTCTGGTGTTTATCGAGAATCCTTCTGGGCTGCCTTGCTATATTCAGCTGAGCAATTTTGTGGGCGGCACGACGGCTAGTTTGTACGCCGATGCGCAGACGGCACAGATTGCTTGAGTCTAGTTTTGCGTTGGAGTGTGCAGGATGTATACCCGTTTTGGCATGAATACTTTTGGCGCGGGGCTAATGCGCCGCTCGGTAACCACGGGCTTGAACCGGCGAGGTAAGCAATTGGGCAAAACTGTTCAGTACGACCAACCCACACACGAGTGGTTGTTTAACGCGGCGGACGGCGTCGTGATTCGAGATCAGGCAGGGGCGACGGATTTGCAGTTAAACACGGTCGGCACCCCGTCCATGCAATGGGTGGGTAGCGCGGCCACACGAGGCCTGGATATGAACACGCCGCCGACCAGCTATAACCCCGATAATTATTGGCGCGCTGTTAATAGCCTTGGCTACAATCATACGGCGTTTACGGTGTACGCCTGGATTACCATGAACACCGCCGATGATATTTTTGATTTTATGGCGTTTAGCAAGCTCAGTGGTAGTGTTAATCCTTACCGCTGGAAGCTGGGCGTGGGCCACAGCAAGCATTTTGAGCCACGTACCGTGTTTGCCTCGGGGCAGGGTGATTATTGGCTCCGCAGCGCAATGGCGGGTTTGCCAAATCATCCGTCTGGGCCGAATCAGGGCACGGAATATCAATCCAAAATGCCAATCGTGTATCGGTTGGGCGGCACCAAAAAATACGTCAGTTTTGTCGATGGGCAAACGTATCTGGTTAAGTTTGGCTGGCAAACAATCGGCCCCAATAACGCCTATACCGAGGTGGGCATTGCAAAAAACGGTGATGCTTTTGGGTTTGATCCGGAAGGCACAGGGCCGGATGCCGCGTTTAAAACCCAATGGCGACGCGAGTTTAGCGGCCGAACAATGGTATTGCCTACCGCTGGCGAAGCGTCGCTGTACCGGCTGACCAGCAATTCGGCACCCGTAAGCGAGCAAAGCGATGTGACGTATCACAAGATTTTGTATTACGACACGCTCAAGGGGTTTGAGCATGACCAGCGCGTGTTTGCCGATGGACTGAATAAAAACAGCTGGTTTAGTTGAGTTTGGATTTTCTCGGGAATGATAGTAATAAAATTTTGAGGAGCAGAGACTTTATGGCGATTTTTGCAGACGGCACGATTATTACCACCGAAGGTAACGGGGCGTATCTTGATACGCTAATCCAGACCGGTAAAACCCTGACCAATAACGCGGGCGGCAGCATTGCAGGCGCCACGCTGCATACCCCCAGGCACCTGGCGGCTTACGAACACAGCGACGGCACCACGGGTGCGGTAGGCGTTAAAAGCACGCGCGGCTTGCCGGTGGTGTACCAAAGCGCAACCGAGACACTGGCGCAAGAAACCGTGGGTACAACCAGCGCTGCGTTTGCGGCCATTGCTAGCCTGACGGAAGGCGTGCACGTAAAAGCGCTGGCGAGTAACACCGGCCAGGTTTACCTTAAAAAAGGCGCGACGGCGACCACCGGTAACGGCTGGGAGCTTTCCGCAAAAGACGAGGTGTTTATACGGTGCGGCAACGCCAACGAGATTAACGCCATTGCCAGTGCCGCCGGGCAGAAAGTGTGCGTGAAAGCATGGTAGTGCGTTTGAAGCCGGGTGCCGGTAACCCATCGTTACTAAAACTTGCTAACTACCGTGGCTTTAATGCTAACCCGGTGGTGATTCCGGTTTATGTACCACCCGCGCCGCCCGCGCCGACCGGCGATTTGCTGGATGACTTGGCCGCGCTTGGCGTAACGCCTGCCTATGCGTGGTCGATTACCAAAATAAAAAGCACGTATAACGGGCCAGCGGTTAAAATACGGCGTGCCAGCGACAACGCCGAGCAGGATATTAACTTTTTAAGCAACCGGACGCTGGATGCGTCGACACTGGCCAGTTTTTGCGGATCGTCCATTGGCTACGTGACCACCTGGTACGACCAAAGCGGTAACGCGCGCCACGCCACGCAAACCTCGCAGGCGCAACAGCCCATACTCTGGAGCGGCACGGCCATTAACACGATTAACGGCGCGCCGGGCCTGTTGTTTGATGGCAGCGATGACGGCCTGACGTTTCCGAATACCGGGGCGGTGACGGGTAACAACGCCTTAACGCTTGCGGTATGGGCGGGCGGCAATAACACCGCCAATACGGCGGGCTCGATTTTAAACCAAAGTTCGGTAGCAACCCGCAGCAGCGCCTACATTTGGGTCAGTCAGTCAGCAGCGACCGTGGAGCTGCGAACCTTTGGCGATAATCTGAGCCTGGGTGGCGGCTCGTTTGTGGTGGGCGACCGAAACGCGTTTATCTGGCGTTACGACCCGACGCCAAACCCGACCTACGGCACGCTGAGCGGCCATGTGCTTTACCGACAGGGCCAGAACGATACGCTAAACGGCGAAATTTTTGATACACACGCTCTGGGCGGGGCCATGGTACTTTCGGCCTCGGTGCTGGCGATTGGGCGGCGCAGCACAACCAGTGACCGGTTTAACGGCACGGTGATGGCGGCGTTGTATATTCCGGCCGCGCTGGCCAGTTGGCCTAGTGTCAAGACCGTGCTTCAGCAGTACTGGACGTAAGTTCGAGGCTTCTCTGGGGCGCATAAGCTGTGTTGTTCGTCGCTCAAAATCCTCACGTAGTTTTTTAAACGCTGCGGTTTTTGCTCCTCACGCCTTGCTTCTGCATCCCCATAAAATCCTCTTTTTAAAAAATCATAAAAAAGCTCGTCATTTAGACGAAAGCCGTCATAAGGATTTTGAATCAAAAAGTAATCAGAGAGAGTCAAGATGGACGTGATTAACACCCTCGAAAATAGTATTCAGGCCGGCATGCAAGTCGGGATTCCGGCGATGGCGGGCAGCGTGCTGGTGTTTTTAATCAACATTGGCCTGTTTGCCACCAAGGCCGAGCTGCAAGCGTTGCGCGCAGACCTGATTCAGCAAAGCATCAGCCGAGACGAAGTCGAGCGCGCGCTGGCCAAAATCGAGCGCACGATTCAGGACGCGCTGGCCATGCTTCGGCAGGACGTGCGCGATGATTTTCAGGAGCTTAAAAGCGATGTTCAAGCGCTGCGCGGCGCGCTGACCGGTATTACGCCGCTTAAAAAAAGAAACTCTGGCAGCGGAGGGCGCGCGGATGGCTGAATCTTCGTCTAAAAAAAAGCTCGATCCTGATTTGCAGTTAGCGCCAAACTTTTACCTGCGAGAATTTTTACCCGATGGCGTGCTGCCTGAAGCCTTGCCAAAACCGGTACTAGAGAATTTACGGCGATTGGCCACGCAGTTGCAGGCCCTGCGCAATGGCGTGTTTAACGGCCGGGCGATTCGCATTAGCCCCAACGGCGGCGGCTACCGCACGCGTTTGCTGAACCAGCAATTGGGCGGCGCGCCACACAGTTTCCATTTACAGGGCATGGCCGCCGATATTAACGTGGCCGGTTTGAGTCCCAGGCAGGTGCAAAGCTTGTTAAAAGCCTGGCCCGGCGGGCTGGGGGCGTACCCTGGGCATACGCACGTGGATTTTGGCCCGCACCGCCGTTGGGCGGGGGTGTATAACAAGTAGCGCGTTATTCTGGCTTTTACCAGAATGACAAACGTTGCATGATGGAGAGATACTAATGCAAACGATTTTGATTCATGGCATTGGTGATAACCAGGCAAATTTTGCCGAGCGCTGGCAGACTGCAGCGCTGCTAAACTTGCCCGAGCGCAGCGTCGTGTCGTTTTATTACGAGGATTTGATGGATGAGACCTCGGCTAACGTGCTAATGCAATTGCTGGTTAAGGCGGCCGAGGTGTTTTTCCGGGTGCCGTTGCAAACCGCGGGGATTTTGATTCCAGAGTATGTGGGCGATGTTGTGGCGTTTTTGTTTGATGCCCGGTTGCGAGAGGCTATTGCGACGCGATTAAGGATTCAACTTGAGCCGCTTGCCAAGGACGATCAATTGCTCGTGATTGGGCACTCTCAGGGGGCGTTGGTGGCGGTTTGGTTGTTGCTGACCCAGCCGTGGCTATTGCAAGGCCGAACCATTACGCTGGCCACGCTTGGGTGCCCACTGGGCAGCCCGGTGCAGGGCATGGCAACGCTGCTTAAAAAGCTGTTCCCGGTTAAAAAGCCGCTGGGCCGCCCGAATATTGCCCGCTGGATTAACGTGCACTCCAAGCTGGATCCGCTCAGTGGTGAGATTCGGGGCCTGGGCTGCGACACGCAGGTGCAGGCGATGATGCACCAGGGTGTGTTTCACCGGAGTATTCAGGGGTATCTTAAGTTGCTGGCGGGGGCGCTTCAGGCAGAGTAAACTGGAGTACGCTTGCCTGTTGCTATGCAAGTGCTCGTGGTGTTGTTTTAGGCGGCAGAGACCAACATGCTTTTATTGAAGCGCATTTTAAAATCATTATTTGCAGGCTTTTGGCTGACGACCCTGATTGCATTGGGCGCCATGCACTTAGGCGGTTGCCAGTCCGCGAACCATGAGCGCGAGCAGGCGACGCCTGTGACGCTGACGCTTTGGACGCTGCAAATGCAGCCGTTTGAAACCTTGGTACGCAAGGCCATTACGGATTTTGAGCACCAGCACCCCGGCGTGCGCGTGCAGTGGGAAGATCTGCCTTTTGCAGAAGGCAAAAAACGCGCGTTGGCCGCGGTGCTGAGCCCGCGGGTGCCGGACGTGATTAACCTGAACCCCGGTTTTGCCGCGCTGCTGGCCCAGCGCGGCGCGCTGCTAGATATGAACACCGAATTATCCGCCGAGCAGCAAGCGGATTACGTGCCCGTAGTGTGGGAAGCCGTTCAGCTACAAAGACGCCTCACAGCTGGGCGGCCTGTCGGCGTTGGCGTGAGGCATGCAAATATTGCAGTAGGCTTGCCTTGGTACGTAACGACGACGGTGACGATGAGTAACGCCGCGCTGCTAAAACAGGCGGGTTGGCAGCACCCGCCCGAGACACTGGCCGAGCTGGAGCAATTGGGCCACGCCCTAAAACCACTGGGGTACAAGGCCCTAATGCCCGCGATTGCCGAGAACGGCGCGTTTTTAAAGCTGCTGCGCCGCGCAGGGCTGGAGCCGGTGCAAAACGGGTGTCTGGTTTGGGCGGGGCTGCCCGAAGTCCGGCGCCAGTTGGCGTTTTATAAACGCCTTTACGATGCGCGACTAATCCCGGCGGAATCCTTGACGGCGGGGCACCGGGCGGCTGTAGAGCAATATTTAAGCGGGCGACTGGCGCTGCTAAGCAGCGGCCCGAATTTTTTGGGCATGGTTAAAGACAACGCACCCGAGGTTTACGCGCAAACGCAGGTTTCGCCTGCAATCCCGATGGCGGGCTATAATCAGCACGCGTATCTGGATGTTTCTGCCATGGTGCTAAGCGTACCCAGTAAAAGTGCGCATCCCAAGCTGGCCATTGCGTTGGCGCGCACGTTGGCGGGGCCTGAGTTTCAGTTGGCGCTGGCTAAAACCGTGCCGGTGTTGCCTTCGGTTAAGGCGGCATACGCGCAAGCGCCCGCGTTTTTTGGCTTAACGCCCTCGGCCACCCCTCGCGTGCATACTGTAGATTCTGCCATGACGGCTGGGCGTTGGCTGACCGCGCAACAATTATTGGGCGCTAAAGCAACGAATCCGGTGTTACCCAACGAGGCGCAACTGAATACGGCAGTTGATTACGCCATTCAGAGTGTGTTGCTTGATCGTAGCGATATTCCTGAAGCGCTGAGTCATGCCGAACAGCGGGTTAACGCGGGCACGTGCGTAACCACCGCCGAAAGCTTGGCGCAATAAGGTGATGACTTGAATTCAGTGAGGTTGTTCATGGCGTTTAAGCGAGGATTGGTTCCCTCCCTCAATAATTTCTATTTGCCCGAATCAGACGACCAGCCTGAATCAGACGACCAGAAAGATTCCAGCGAGCGATTGAGTGCATCGCTTAGCCGGTGCCATTGCGCGCCGGTTTGCGTGGGCACCCCGGTTTCAATCGCGGTTAAAAACGCCTGATTGTTGGCGGGCGCTTGCGCAGGGTCTAAAAACGCGCTGCTCTGCGCCACGGCTTGCCGCGCCGGTATAATCAGCCCGCTTTGGCTAAACGCTCGGCTGGCTTGCGCGCTGGTTAAAAATTTGGCCAGCGCCAATGCCTCGTCCGGGTGGCGCGTCCGGCGCGAAATCGCATAGCCCGCGCTATCGATACCCACACGGGAGCCGCTCGGCCCTTGCGGTAACGTGGTGACGTTCCAGTTAAATTTGGCGCGCTGCCGTAATACGGGCACGCTCCAGCGGCCGTTAATCATCATGGCAAGTTCGCCCGCAATAAATTTATCCGTCATGGGCGTGCTGCCGGTTTGCGCTCGGCTGGGCGCAAGGTGGTAGCGATGCACTAAATCGCGGTAAAACGTCAAGCCCTCGCGGGTTTGAGCATCCTGCAGCAACGCTTGTGGCTGTTCGACGCCAGCAAGGCCGCGCCCGCCCCAGCTGTAGGCAAACGGCAGCCAGTAAAGCGCCGGCGTACGATAAAACGAGAGCGCAAACGCCGTACTGTTTTGAGGCACGCCGTTTGCCGCAAGGAGTTTAGGGCCGAACGCCAGGACGGATTGCCAGGTGGTGGCGGCGTTGGGCGCAGGCACGCCCGCGCGCTTGAACCAGTCTGCGTTGTAGTACAGTACCAGATTCGAGACATCTCGCGGGAGCGCGTACAAGGTTTGTGAGCCCCTTGGCCAGCTAAACGCCTTGAGCGCGTTGGGGTAAAATGCTTGGCCAAGGCGCGATAGCTGCTGAGCGCCGGCCAGGTTCTTGAGTTGATGCGTTTGCGCGTAAACCGGTAGGTAATCGCTGCCCATCAGCATCACGTCGGGCGGTTGATTTGCCGCCATGAGCAAATGCAGCTTGGGGTAATAATAGTCTGGAATATGCGTTAGCGAGACGCGAATTGCGGGGTGGCGCGCCTGGAAGTTGGCCAGCAGTGGCTTTAGCGTGGCGAGTTCTTGCGCGCTGCCCCAAGTGGCTAAGTTTAGGACTATTTTAGACCTGGCGGCCTCTTGTTTTGTGGCGGTCGGTGTATGCTGGCAGCCAGAAAGTAATCCAACCCCGATGCCGATAATGATAAGCAGGCCGCACGCCAACAAAGGCGATAAGTAAGGCGAACCCTTGCGCAGGGGCAAATGGTGTTTTAAAAGCGCGAGCATGCCAGTTATTTTAGCCTGAGTTAATTTTGTTTGTCGCGTAAAGCTTAGCGTAAGACCCATTAAGCCAAGCGCTTAAATTAGTCAGTTAATGCGTTGTGCACGACTCAAAAAATCGAGAATATGAATTTATGTGCGCCTTAAAATGTGTGCTATTGGCAAAACGCGCGCAATGCGTAAAAACGGACTGCGCGCGCGTGTTATAAGCGTTTTGCGGTTAACCTTCCGCAGGTTCTGCCGGTAGTTGGTCGGTTTTAACGGTAAGGGCCGATAAAGACCCGTTGCGCAGAATCTGCATGTTGAGCGGGGTGTTAATTGGCGTTTTGCGGACCCACTCCTGAATGGATTTAGCGCTGGTCACGGGTTTGCCTTCGATGCGTTGAATGACATCGCCTTGCATAAAGCCGGCGCGCTGCGCGGGGCTATCCGGAATAACGCGCGCGACGACTGCGCCTTGTGTGGTTTCGGGTAGGCCCAGGCTGCGGGCAACCGGGGGTTCCATATCCATCATGGCCAGGCCCAGCCACGGGCGATTGATTTGCCCCGAGCTAATCAGGCTGTCGGCCACCTGGCGGGCAACATCTACCGGGATGGCAAACCCGATGTTCTGCCCGCGGCCTGCAATGGCCGTGTTAATGCCAATAACTTCTCCGTTTAAATTGACTAGCGGTCCGCCAGAGTTGCCGGGATTAATCGCGGCATCGGTCTGGATAAATTCAACGTTTGCGTTTAAATCAGGCACCTGACGAGAAATGGCGCTAATAATGCCCAGGGTAACGGTATGATCAAACCCAAGCGGGCTGCCTACGGCTAAAACCCATTCGCCAGGCCGAAGCTTGGCGCTTTGGCCAATCACGGCAGGGGTCAGGTTGGATGCATTAATTTTTAAGACCACCAGATCGCTGTATTTATCGCGACCGACGACTTTTGCCGGTAATTTGCGCCCATCGTTAAGGGTTACCTGAATATCACTGGCATTATCGACGACGTGATAATTGGTAAGCACATGGCCAGATTTATCTAGAATAAAGCCGGAGCCATTACCTATTACTTGCGGCATAAGTGTGTTGCTGCGCGAACCATAGCCCCTAAACGGTGAATCGCCCAACTCGTCTGGGGTTAAGCCAAAAAAGCGCTCAATAAAGCCTTCTCCAAAGGGGAATGGGCCTGATTGCGCGGAAGAAGGCCCTGCAGCCTTGGTGACATCGATGTTGACCACGCTAGGCGCAACGGTTTCGGCCACATCGGCAATTAAGCTAGGGTTCATACCAAGCATGCCGGGGTTTGGCCGACGCAAGACGCCGTTTTCTCCCGAAACGGTGAGTGTGCTGCCTTGTGCTGCTTTAGGCCAAAGTTGCTTGACGCTGTCAATAGCGCCGGTTTGATCCAGTACAACGGCACCGGTGACGCCAATGGTACAAGCCAGTAAAACGCCCCACAGGGCACCTGTAACCCAATTTTTAGGCTCTTTTTTATACGGAACTGACATGGATATACCCACCTTTTATGCGTATGAACAACAACGGAACAACCCAAAACGAATTTGTATAAATACAGCTTCTATTAAGTACATCAAAGTGTGTGACGCTTGCGTGTTTTAACTAGCTTACCAAGCCATGACGTTTAGAAGAAGCCTGCGTTCCGGAAAAAGGTTTAAGTTAAAATAAAGTTTAAGCTTGGGTTGACCAAGTTTAAACGTTTTGGCCCTGTAGTTCAGTTGGATAGAACGGCGCACTCCTAACGCGCATGTCGGGGGTTCGACTCCCTCCAGGGTCATTTTTTAAAAGGTGATAACGTAAAAATCCCCTGTATGGTTTCCATACAGGGGAGTAAGCTTGAATTTTGCTTAAGCAGCAGCTGTTTCCGTGGTTGTCGTTGCTGCGGGTGTTAATAGTTTTTGCAGGTCTGCTTTGGTCAGGTTAGCAGCATTACCATCTTTAGCCGCAGTGGCTTTAAGTTCGGCAATGCTTAATTTGCCATCGGTGCCAGCAACTTTATCGAACACCAGGTTTAACGCTTTGCTAGCGTCCAGTTTGCTTTGTTGCTGGGTAATGGCGCTGCGTACTTCGTCAACGTGGGTTTCGTCAAGGTCGTACTGCTCCAGGTAGTCCGCCAGATCGTCCGCATCCATATCTTCTAGTGCTTCCAGGTATTTCTGGTTGCGCTCCAGTTGCGTCGCTAATGCATCTGAATGTTGCTTGAGCTGATCCTGCGTAATGGTGCCGTCTTTAATGCCAAGCCAGTTCTCGCTATCTGCATCTTTTAATAGATCGAGTACGTTTTCGGTATTAGCGTTGAGCGTCAATTTATCAACTGAGCTTTTCAGTAGTTTGTCTGCGTCAGCCTGACTCAGCGTGGTCGCTGTGCCATCCAGGTTTAGTGCGGCGTCAACATCAGCTTCGCTGATGGTAGCGGCGTCGCCGCCTTCGGCATCTGCATCCAGACCAGCAATCTGATCAAAGTGGGTGACGAGCGCTTTGCTGGCTAAGAAGGCAGCTTTCGCGTCATCAACGTCGCTTTGCTCGGAGTAACCGAATTTTTCTAGTAAAACCTCACGTTGATAATTGGCTGTTGCTTTCAGCAGGGCGTTTTGGGCTTCGGTTTTGGTTAGTTTGCCATTGCCATCGCGGGTTTCATAACCGACGACTCGTTTATCTGCTTCTGTAAATGCGCTTTTGAGATCCGTCGATTTAATCGGGTAACTTAAGGTTGGTAATTTGGCACCAGGAAAGTTTGGATGGTAATTAGGAGCCTGCGGTTGCTGACCCCATTGCGGCTGCTGGCTCCACTGAGGCTGCTGGCCCCACTGCGGCTGCTGACCCCACTGAGGCTGCTGACCCCACTGCGGTTGCTGACCCCACTGCGGTTGCTGTTGAACGCCGCCAAATGCGTTTTGGCCGCCCTGGAGCATCGAGAGTTGACCCAGAATTTGTTGCATCATGGGGTTGGTCTGGCTCATGCCGCCAGTGTAACCGCCACCGTAGCCACCATAAGCGCTTTGTCCGTACATCGGATTCATACTCATAACCTGTAGGGTCTCCTGTCTCTGAGTGAAAGGTGCAAAACTGGACTTCGAACGAAATGCTTTTATGCTTTAAGCAAATTGATTGATAAACCGGGAGAAAAAAGTAATGACAAGTAGAAAGACGAACAATATGAAATAGACTTAGGCTGTATATACTTAATAAAAACTTTGAATTTCATATAATTGTTTAATTTATGATTAAATTAACAAAAATTAATAACCCTCAGGTTTGCGCGCCAAAGCACGCTGCTTCAAACCCTTTGCGGGGCCTGATTCTGGCGTTCATGGTATTAGCAGCCGGGGGGGTGCTGTGCGTTAACCTGGCGCGCACTTGGGCGTTGCCCGAACTTGAGGCGGAGCGTCGGGTAACGTTGCCCACAGGTACCATGTTTGCGGTGCTGCTTAACGCGCCGCTCGATAGCCGCGAGATTACCTTGGATCAGCCGGTTTGCGGCCAGTTAATCAACGATATTTATATTGATCGGTTGTTGGTTTTAAAAGCCCATAGCCAGGTTTGCGGTATCGTATCCACGCTGCACCCGCCCATTGAAGGGCGTGACACGATTATTGAGGTTCAGTTTGGTACGCTCGAGGCCATGACGCCTTGGGGATTGCAGGCCATTGCTTTTAAAGGGCATTTAAAAACCGATCGCCCTGACCATTTGCTCGGCGGGTGGCTGACGCCGGGGAGCAAACCGCGCAGGGTGCCTTTTTACGTCACCATGTTAGGCGATTACGCCAAAGCCATTTGGGATCGTTCGCCTCGGTTAATGGGTCGGCCGATTATTTTTGATGCGGGCGCGCGCTGGGAGGTGATTCTGGATGAACCCTTGGTGCTGCCGCCAGAGCTCCCTGCAACAGGGCCGTTCCCGCTGCAGACGCCGGAGGCTGTAATGCCAGACACTAAGACGCCAGAGGCGATTCCGGTAAAAGCGCCGTCGCTCGAGCCTGTCAGCGCACCGGCTCAGTCTTTAACCGTGCCAGCAGCGGGTAGTAACACGGGCTCGGTGGTACCTTCATCCCCAGAGCCAGAATTTGAAGCGTTTTGAGCTGCCTGCGACGAGGCGGGAGCTGCAATTACGGGCTCGGCAATGGCTGGGGCCGCCACCGGCGCAGTAACCTTAGTTGATTCTCGCTTTTGCGCCTCGTGCGCTTCGCGCAGGCGGTTAAGTTCCTGTTGCTGCTTTGCCATAATCTCTCGCAGCGCCATCACGGCGGTTTCGGGGTTATCCGGGTCTATCTCAAAGCTATCCACAAGCTCTTCTGTTGAATCTTTATCAGCAGCATCTTTTTTGTATATATTGAGCTTTTTTTTACCCGAAACGTCTTTGCTTTCAGCTGTTTCTGTTGCCGGTACCACCAGCTTTTTGCGTCGGGTTTCAAGCTTTTCGATGGCTTGTTCTTCGGCCAACGCCCAGTCAGATTCCATCTTGGCCCACACGTCTGGGTATTTTGTCCGAATCAGCGCCTGGACGCGCGCCATGCGGCGGGTGCTTAAGGGATGGGAGCTCCACGGGTTGCCCGCATCGCCGGCGACTTTCTCAAACACGCTGAGCATCGCCGCCGGATTATACCCAGCGTTGACCATGTATTGCACGCCCAGCAAATCAGCCTCAATCTCCTGATTGCGCGTCATTACGTTGGCCGCGCCGCCAGTAACAGTGTTGGCCAGGTAAGCGCCCGAAAACACTGGCGCACCCAAAAACAGTAACGAATCTACGGCGTATAGTGCGCCTGTAGCAACGGTGGCCCCGGCCATGCGGCGCATGGTGCCTTTGGCCACGTGGCGTTTAATAATATGGCCCATCTCGTGCGATAAAATGGCCGCCAGCTCGTCATCACTCTGGATGTAGCGCAGCAGAGCCAAATCGATATAAACGTTGCCGGTGCGGTCGCTGGCCGAGGCGTTAATGATTTTTTGGTTCATCACGTGGAAGCCAATCAGCTGCTTGATATGATTGGCCATGCGCAACTGGTTACCAATCTCGGAGACCTTTTTTTCATAGTTGTGGCGCTTCCAAAGCGGGTCGCTCTCGCCTTCGGCCCAGGCCACATTCGGCAACAACGTTGCAAAAAGTATTAAATGCAAAATTATTTGCGTGCAAACCCGTCGCATACCAAACAGAAAATCCCCACTGAAAAAATCTAATGTAAAATATCTTAACGAGTTAATAAATCATACACCTTTGGCAAAAAAAACGCTTGCTCTGCCTGTGTTCTGAAAGTCAAAATAGCGTAGCCAAAAGTTGATTTACTAGAATAGCCGCGCTTGCACATTGGTTTTATACTATCACAGCGCAACACGGCTTGTGATATTAACCCTCGCGCAGGCTTTCGCATGAATAGCCATTTAATTGCCTACTTAATTATGCTGCTTATGTCTTTACTGCCCGAAGCGATTCCTCAACGCATTGCACAACTGCGCGAGCTGCTGACCTACCACGGGCAACGCTATTACACCCTTAATGCGCCCGAGATTTCGGACGCCGCTTATGACGCCCTATATCAAGAGCTTTTAGCGCTGGAGGCCGCGCACCCCGAATGGGCCTCGGCCACCAGCCCGACGCAGCGCGTGGGCGGTAAGCCGCAGGACGGATTCCCGAAAATTGCGCACAAGGCGCGCATGTACAGCCTCGATAACGCGTTTTCGACAGAAGATTTGCTTGCCTGGGACGCGCGCGTGAAAAAGGCCATAAGCTTATTGCCCGCCTACGCGCCTGAGCCTGCGAATGCAGGCGAGGAAAACTGCATCGCGGATGAAAAAGGCTGCGCGCCTGAGCTTACTTTAGTAAGCGAAGAAAGCTGTGCAGCCTATCTAACGGAACTTAAACTGGACGGCCTGGCCGTGGCGCTGGTGTACGAGCACGGCCAACTGGCGAGTGGTGCCACCCGTGGCGACGGACAAATTGGTGAGCAGATTACGGACAACCTGCGCACGCTGGCCAGTATTCCCAAACAATTGCCGCCCGAGGCGAGCAAAAGCCTCGTGATTCATTGCGAGGTGGTGATGAGCAAAGCGGGTTTTGCCGAACTTAACGCCGCGCGCGAGCAAGCGGGCGAGCTCGTGTTTGCTAACCCGCGCAACGCCGCCGCAGGTAGCCTGCGCCAACTCGATGCCAGTATTACCGCCCGCCGCCCGCTGGTTGCCATAGCCTACAGCGCCAAAAGCCTCGATGATGCCACAACGTTGTTTAAGACGCAGGCCGAAGCGCTGGAAACGCTTGCGCGCTGGGGCTTTACGGTGAATCCAAAATGGCAGCGGTGCAAGAACATCGAGGCTGTGACGCTAACCATCGAGGCACTGTCAGATGCTCGACACCAGATTGCGTTTGAAACCGACGGTGTGGTGGTTAAAGTCAACCGGCTGGACTGGCAACAGCAACTGGGCTACACGGCCAAAAGTCCGCGTTGGGCCGTGGCGTATAAATATGCGGCCGAAGTCGCGCAAACCAAGCTGCTCGAGATTGAATGGTCGGTCGGGCGTACCGGCGTGGTGACGCCGGTGGCGCTGCTGGCGCCCGTACAGCTGGCCGGCACCACGGTAAGCCGCGCCAGCCTGCATAACATGGACGAAGTGGCGCGCAAGGACGTGCGCGTGGGCGACACGGTCGAGGTTCATAAAGCGGGTGAGATTATCCCCGAGGTGCTGGGCGTGGTGTTGGCCGAACGAACGGCTCAAGTAGACGTGCTTGGTCCAACAAACGCCCCCGAAGCCTGCCCGAAGTGCGGATCGAAGCTGGAAAAGCTTGAGGGTGAAGTCGCGTTACGTTGCCTGAACACGCTGGCTTGCCCGGCGCAGTTGCTCGGCCGGCTGACGCACTGGACGCACCGCGCGGCGATGGATATTCGGGGCTTGGGCGAAAAGCAACTGGCCAAACTGATTGAAGCGGGTAAAGTTCTTACGCCGGCTGATTTATATACGCTCTCAGCGGATGATTTTCGGGCGGTTTTATTGCAAGAAAAATTATCCGAGAAGCCAGACGAGCGCCCTGATGAACGTGTATTGCCGCAAAAACTGGTGGATGCTATTGCGGCTAGCAAAACGCGCGCGCTCGATAAACTCCTGATGGCGCTTGGGATTCCCGAAGTTGGTAAAGAAACCGCCCGCGTGCTGGCGCAAACGTTTGGCAGCGTGCAAGCGCTTGCCGAGGCCACGCCGGGCCAGCTGGCGAGCGTTTATGGCGTTGGCGAGGTGATGGCCCAAAATATTGTGCGCTTTTTTGCGCTACCCGAGACGCAAACGCTGCTCAGCCAGCTCGAAGCCGCTGGTGTCCAGTTAACTGACCCAAGCTTTACGCCCGGTCAACTTGCGACACAAGCGCAACTGCTGCCGCTCACAGGGCAAACATTCGTGCTAACCGGCACGCTGAGCCAGATGACGCGCGAGGCGGCCACCGAACGCTTGCAAGCCCTGGGCGCAAAGGTATCGGGTAGCGTGAGCGCCAAAACCAGCAAGGTGATTGCGGGCGAGGCGGCGGGCAGTAAGCTGGCCAAAGCGCAGGCGCTGGGCATTGAGGTGCTGGACGAGACCGCGTTTTTGGTGTGGCTAGCGCAAATAGAAGGCCCCGCAACATAAAGCTCACAATCATTATCCCGGCAAAAGCCGGTTTATCCGTTACCATTGAATTCCGCTGTGCTCGAACTTCGCGGGTGTGACGTTTCTACCCCTTGAAGGGAATCACACGTTGTATGCCAGAAATCACATTTGAAGCCCTGGCCCTGATTGATTACGCTGACGCGTGGGCGATTCAGCAGCAGCGCGTTGCCGCGCGCGCGCAGGATGCCATCAACGATACGATTCTGCTTTGCGAGCATCCGCCGGTCATCACGGCGGGCCGGGGGGTCTCGCCCCAGGCGTTTGAGGCGTTTACGGCCTCACCGCTTTTACCCGTTTTACCCGTATTTCACACCGAACGCGGCGGCGAGGGTGCTATCAACGCCGCCGAATCCCGCGTTCGCAGTTATCATACCGAACGCGGCGGCGGGTGGACCGCCCATGAGCCAGGGCAACTCGTGGTGTATCCCATTTTAAAAATGCCGGTTCGCCAACTACGGGGTTTCGTAAACGATTTGCTCTGCGCCGTAACGTATACGCTCACAGACTTTGGCTTGGATGCGCTTCAGCCCCCCGAGGGCCAGACGGGTGTTTGGGTGCAGACGCCCTCGGGCGAGCTGCGGAAACTGGCCTCGATTGGTTTGGCCAGCAAAAGCGCTGGCAAGGGTGTGGCGGTTACGTATCACGGCTTAGCGCTCAACGTCTGTAATTCGCTCGAAACATTCAGCGTCATTGACCCGTGCGGATTCGCGCCCGGCGTGATGACGAGCATGCACGCTTTACTGGGTTCAGCCGTGGTGGAAGACGTTCAGCCAAAATTCACGGAGGCCCTTACGCGGGTTTTACAGCGTGCATTGGCCGAACCGACTTAACAAAGCCAGTCGGGCGTGGGTACGTCGTTCGGCACCGGCGTATGTTTGTACAAGCGCCTCTGAGAGGCTCATATTTTGCACTTTGGCCAGCGCATGGGCGCGCTGAAGCAGGCTTTTAACGCCTTTTTGCGGCGCTTGGGCCTGAACCAGTTTAAACAGTTCAAGGCAGCGTTCGGTAAACTCGGCTTCGGTCATGGCGCGCTTTCTGTACAAGCAAAAATTAAGGCGTGTGTTGCGTTAAGGCCCATGTTAATTAAGGCCGCACTAAACGGTGTTGAGTGGTTTTCATACTACAATCAAATAGAAAAATGCTAAAAAATCCCTTGATGGACTCATTCGTCACGACAAGAAGCCCAGTAAGGCCGCCACGATACTCTAGCGAACGCACGATTTAATCTGGCGTCTGTCAGAAAAAAACACCCCAGAAAAGAACGCTTGTGATGAGTCCGGTCCATTCCTAGGGATGAAATGGTAAAAATTCGCGCTCGTTACCCTGTAGGCTATTCGATTTATGCTTATTCCCCTGCTTGGCATCGCCCTGATTTTGCTCGTTGCAACGCTTGTTTCTAGCGACCGCAAGGCGATTAACTGGCATTTGGTTGCGCGCGGGTTGGCGCTGCAAACCATTTTAGCCTTTATCGTCCTGAATCTGCCCGCCGGGCGCTGGGTGTTCCAGACCTTGGGCCATGGCATCGAGGCGCTGCTTAAGTTTTCGGATGCGGGCGCAAGTTTTGTGTTTGGCGATTTGTTGACCAAAGGCACGTTTATTTTTGCCTTTAAACTGGTGCCCACTATTATTTTTGTCTCGGCGTTGGTGAGCATTGCCTACCATATTGGGTTGCTGCAAAAAGTGGTCTCTGCGGTGGCGTGGTGCGTGTCTCGCGTGTTGGGCGTGAGCGGGGCAGAAGCCTTGAGCAACGCGGCCAGCGTGTTTGTGGGCCAAGTCGAGGCGCAATTACTGGTGCGCCCGTATTTAGCGACCATGACTCGTTCGGAGTTACTGACCGTTATGGCCGGCAGCATGGCCTGCATTGCGGGCGGCGTGATGGCGGTTTACATTCAGATGGGCGTGGATGCCGCGTATTTACTTGCGGCCAGCTTAATGGCAATTCCGGGGGCTTTGGTGATGGCAAAAATCGTGTTGCCAGAAACCCAGATGCCCGTGACGGCGGGGAAATCCGGTATGGCGCAAGCGCAAGTGCCCATTAAAACCGTTAACCTGATTGACGCCACGGCGCATGGCGCGCTGGAAGGTATGAAAATCGGGATTGCCGTGTGCGCGGTGCTGGTGGCGTTTATTGCGCTGATTGCGGCCGCCGATGGCGTTTTGGCGTGGGCCAGCAAACAGGTGCTGGGCAATGCCGTTACCTTTAAACAGTTGGTGGGGTTCGCGTTTCAGCCGATTGCCTTTATGCTGGGTGTGCCCGCCGAGGAATCTCGGGCGGTGGGCGCGCTGCTGGGCACCAAACTGGTGGTTAACGAGTTTGTGGCCTATGCCGATTTAGCGCCGCAAATGCTCGCGAAGACCCTTTCGCCGCGAGCGATTACAGTCGCGACGTTTGCCCTGTGCGGCTTTGCCAACCTGGGCTCGATTGCGATTCAGGTGGGCGGTATTGGCGAGATGATCCCCGAGCGCAAGCACGAGTTGGCGCAACTGGGTTTAAGAGCCTTATTGTGCGGGACGGCGGCGTCGTATATTTCGGCGGCGCTGGCGGGGTTGCTGATTGCGCCGCCTCTGCCTTGGCTGCCGGTGGCTTTACTGTTGGTTGCCTGTGCGGGCTTGGCGATGAGTTTGATGCTCGGGCGCAAGACTGCTGTAGCGGGCGCAGTTGCAGCAAACTCGGCCAGTGCTCCGGTTACCAGCACAGAGGCCGCTAACGCGGTAAACACGCCGCCCGAGGTGCTGTTGCCCGGTTTGTCGCAGGTGTATGGCGCAGCGCCCAGTACCCAGGCCGCGGTGCCGGAGCCTACCGTGCCGGTGCCTGCCGAAAACGTGCGCCCGTAAAATTTATTTTAAAAAGCGCTTGTAATGCGCTGAGGGTAATGTTTTTGAGAGCATTAACCTATTAGAGGTCTGTGTTTTTACGTTGTGATGAAGCAGTCAAATCCTCGAAAAACAGAGCTTTAGGCAAGCGTTTGAATCAGATTTTGAATAACTAGCCAAGCTCACAGGTCACGATTTTATTTAGAAAAAGACACTTAGTTAGTACTCTTAAAAATTCAGGCTGGCTGTAGCATTGGCTGCTGCTGAGTGGCTTGCAACGCCATAAAGCAGTCGTCCTGGGGGTGCCCCAACACGGTGAGCGTTTCCTCGGCACGCGTCAGCGCGACATAAAACAGTCGCAGTCGCTCTTCAGCATCTCGTGGCGACTTCCAGCCGGCTTTGTAAAGCCCGCTTTTAAGCGCTCCAATGGCGTTATCTGCCACAGTGCGACCAATTAATAAGCCATGGCCGGGCATGCTGCCCAGCGCCGGGCTGTACTGAAGTAACGTCGCATCGCTCTTGCCGCGCCCGCCGCCAGGGGCTTCGCCCCACGCGACGATGACGTGTTTAAACTCAAGGCCCTTGGCCCCAAAAGCTGTCATGAGCTGTAGTTTGTTTTTGTTTTTTGACTCAGGTAAAACGTCAGACTCGGCAAGTAAGGCTTGATTAGCTTCTAGGCTGTCAAGATTGTCTGCCGAAGGCGGCACAAGTTCGTCAGGTTGCGGTAATCTGGCGTTGGGCGAGGCGTCAATCTGGATGAGCACCTCGGCCAGATATCGCCACGCCTCGGATGCTTTTTGGCACTGTTTAAATTCGGCGGTGCTGCACAACGTGCGTATGAGCTGCGCCCAGGTTGGCCAAAGCGTTTGCGCGTCGGCGGTCTCTGGCAGGGGCCACAGGCCCAGGGGCGTCATGTACTGCGTCAACGCTTGCATCACGGTGGCGGGTGTATAAGTGCCTCCGCCATTAACGTCTCCCCCAAGAGCGTCTTCAGCCGCTGCTGGTTGATTTATGCTTCGCTTGGGCATGTAGGGCGTTTGCTGAACCAGTTCGGCCAGGCTTAACACGCCTGCCCGCAGAGGCGCGGGCCAGGCTTTTGGCAAAATTTGCTCGCGCGTAATGCCCTCAAGCCAGCTGAGTTCGCGCGGCTTCAGGCGCGCCATTTGCCAGAGCTGCCGGTGCGATAATTTTTGCGAGAGCAGCCGCACTAACGCGGTATCATCGTGAGGGTAAGCCAGCAACCGAAGCGCCGCCCACCAGGTTTTAACGGCTGGCTGGCTAAAAAACCCAACGTCTGCCGCAAGCTGAACCCCAATGCCGTGTTGTTCGAGTAAGCGCCCAACCTGGGCCAGCTTGGTGCGTTTTCGTGCCAGAACCACAATGTCTTTCGGCGCGATGCCTTGCGCCAGCAGGGCTTGCACCGTCTCTAGAATGAGTTGATTTTCGTGCTTGCGGTAATCTTCAACGGTTAGGGTGTTTTTTTCTGCTGTTATTGGGTCAGTCTGGTCGTTGCTTGGGGTTGATGCGACGGGTGGGATGACGGGGATTAAATTGACCTGGGCGGGCGGCGCGTTGGTTTTATGCGCTATCAGCGGTGGTTCCTCTGGAGCAAGCATTTGAGCCAACGGGTTTGCGAGCGATAAAATCACGGGCTTGGAGCGGTAATTGGTGGTCAGGGCAATTGTGCAGCATTGCGCCGCCGCAACGCCCTGTGTAATCAGGCGCATGTTTTCGGGTTGCGCAAACCGAAACCCGTAAATCGATTGTTTGGCGTCGCCTACGAGCGTTAAGCGGGGTGACTCACCCTCGATGAGTTTGGCAATCAGGCGTAACTGCGCGTTGTTGGTATCCTGAAATTCATCCACCAGAATCGCCTTGAATTGGGCTTTCAAGCGTTGGCAAAACGCGTCATCGGCGGTTAAAAGCGCAAGAGTGTGCAGAATTAAATCGTCATAATCAACTTGCTGCTGCTGCAACAACGTGTACTGATACACGGCATAATAAGCAGCAACCAGCGCGAGCGTCTGGGCTTCTAGCGGGGCAAACGCTTGCAGCGCAGTCTGAACGCTTGATCCAGCAGCGCCGGGTGAATCCATTTGCGGCGCGACGTAATTTTTTTGCTTGGCGTTGTAGCGGGCAAAATACGGCGCTTCTAGCAGCGGTTTAATGTGTGTTTTATACCATTCGCTGGGCATGTCGGGCGTTTGGCAGGCCTCTTGCCAGTCAGCGCTTGTCCAGGGTGCAAGCGTCAGCGACCAGTCTGCCGCAAGCGCGGCCAGCGTGTCGCCCTCGGGCGCGGGCGCAGCGGGGTGCAGCCGAGCCAGCGCGGCGTTAAACTGTTGCGTTTGTTGTTGGGCGGTTGCATAAAACGCCTTGGGGCAGAGGCCAGCGGTTTTAATGCGCTGAATCAGCTCGGGCAGATGCGCAAGCAGTTTTTGGGCGGGTAGCGCCTCGGGCCACTGTTGCTGAAGCGCCTGAACAGAGAGTATGGCCGGGTCAAGCGTGCCGTCTAGTCCGGCGTGCGCGAGCGCCTCGGTGCAATCTGCCCATCGGTTGTGATAAATGGCGCTTTGCAGCCGATCGGCGTGGCGTTTTTGATCGATTTCGGTCAGGATGGTAAATTGTGGGCTTGTAGGATCCAAGCCCGTATATTGTTGAGTAAGCGCCGGATCAAGTTTTAAAATTTGCAGGCAAGCGCCGTGGATGGTGGTTATCCAGCTGGGCATGTTTGCATCGGGCTCGAGGGTGTGCTTGGCGGCGGGCCAATGCTGCGCGATGCGAGATTGGAGTTCTTTTGCGGCTTTGTGCGTAAAGGTAATCGCCAAAATATGCGCAAGCGGTTCTGCGAGGCCCTGTTCGGCCAAGGTGCGGGCAATGCGTGCCACGCGCTGAGCCATGACCTCGGTTTTGCCCGTGCCTGCGCCAGCCAGGATTTGCACCAACGCTTCCAAAGGGGCGTCTACGGCGTGTTGTTGCTCGGGGTTTAAAGATTTGTGCTGCGATAATACCGTGTTCATGCCGTCAGCATAACGTTACTGTGATTTTTTGGGAATAACTTTTATGCTGAATTCAGGGTGCGGTTCTTGTGGGTATAGTGCCGCTGCAACTTTTGTAAAGGTATCTTTAAAAAAAAGTTGTTCCTGTTCATAGTCTTGATAAGGCATTTTGGGATTAGGCCGCGTGACGGCATTAATATAAAGCTGGCAAGGGTTGCTTTCAGTCGGTAAATTGATGTGTACGAGCGCACCGGCTTTAATATAAGGCCGGTTGCCAGAGTCTCGGGCATTGCGTTGAATGGCAAGCCGGAGTGCTCTGAGCGTACTAAAGTTTTTGAGATTAAAATTAGGAGCCGTTAGTATCAGTTGGTAACGCATATTTGCGCTAAGGCGCGTCAAAGCAATTAGTTGCGTAGATGCTTAAGGCATGGCAAACAATTGTTTTGTTCTGTAGATTAACTTTTCCCAATTTGTTTCAGCTTGCGTCGCCATCACGCTGTTTGCAAAGCGCAACGCTTTTTTATTTTATGGAATTGTTAAAAAAGGCTCTTTTTTGTGTGATTTAGCGAATTCAAGCAAAGATTTAGCTGCCTGTGCTAACGGTTCATCTATCAGCGCATGGCCTGTCTCAGGATCTCTAGCATTACCCGCGTGAATCGCCAATTCTGTTGTTTTTTTTTAAAATTCCTGAGAAGGCAGTTCCTCAGGCCCGAACGATTTTTGCATAGCTTTCATTAAAGCTTGACGTTCTTGATACAGTTGTCTTGCCCGTTGTTGAAGCGACAGAGGATTAGAACTTTGACCGTTGATTATTAAAAATTACCTACAGTCATACGTTGTGATTGATTTCTTATTTGTAGCATAAACAGAAAAGAAGTTTACTCTTCAAGTTCGGCCACAATTTTGCTCACGGTTGCCACTTCGTCGCTTTCATCCATCGCCTGAATCCGCACGCCGGTGGCCATACGGCTCTGTTTGGGAATATCGCCGGCGCGCATGCGCACCACCACGCCGTTTGCGGATACAATCATCAGCTCTTCGTCATCATGCACCACGCAGGTGCTTTTAACACGGCTTTTCTCGTTCTTAAACTTCGTGCCAATCAGGCCAATGCCGCCACGAGCCTGATCCCGGAATTCGGCCAGATCCATGCGTTTGCCAAAGCCGTCGTTAGTCAGTAAAAACAGGCTGGCGCCCCGGTTTTCGGCTTCTTTCGGGATTACGCTAAAATCCACAATCGTATGCTGCGGGCGCAAACGAATAGCCGTTACGCCGCGCGCTGAGCGTCCAAGCGGGCGAAGCTCTTTGCCGCTGTTAAAGCGAATCGCCATGCCGCCGCTGGTGCCGATAAACACGTCATCGCCATCGCCGCAAGGCATAACCCAGTTCAAGGTGTCGCCGTCTTCCAGGCCAATGGCAATCAGGCCGTTGCGGCGTATGTTCTCGAATTGCTCGAGCGTGGTTTTTTTAATCCACCCTTTAGCGGTCAGCATTACCAAAAATTTAGCCTCGTGGCCTTTTTCCATCGGGACCACCGCCGTCACGTGCTCGTTCTGCTCGATCGGGATCAAGTTAATCATCGCCAAGCCTTTCGCCGAACGACCGCCTTCAGGCAAATCGTAGACGCGGCGCTTGTACACGACGCCCTTGTTGGTAAAAAACAGAATCTCATCGTGCATGTGGGTGGCAAAAAAGTGCGCAACGTCGTCTTCTTCGCGGGTTTTCATGCCGCCTTTGCCCCGTGTTGCACGCTTTTGGCGCTCAAAGGTATCGAGCGAAAGGCGTTTGATGTAGCCTTGGCGCGTAATAAACACGCCCATGGCATCGTTGGGCGTGAGTTCCTCGATGCTGAACTCGGAATCATCCCCGGCTTCGATGCGCGTGCGGCGTTCATCGCCGTATTTTTCTTTCAGCTCAGTCAACTCGTCTTTAATAATCGTTAGTACGCGGTTGCGATCGGCCAGAATAGCTTTGTAATCTGCGATTTGGGTCATTAAGGCTTCGTGCTCACCCGCGATTTTTTCGCGCTCCAAACTTGTTAAGCGGCGCAGTTGCATTTCTAAAATCGCGTTGGCCTGGTCTTCGTCCAAGCCGTACTTGCTCATTAAGCCTTGGCGCGCCTCGTCGGTGGCTTTTGCGGCGCGAATCACCTGAATCACGGCATCGAGATCGCCTAAGGCAATCATCAACCCGGCCAATAAATGCGCGCGCGCCGAGGCTTTTTTAAGTAAAAACTGGGTGCGGCGTACCACAACGGTTTCGCGGAAGCTGACAAACTCGCTCAGAACGTCAACAATTCCCAGCAGGCGTGGCTGTTTATTAACCAGCGCCAGCATGTTAACGCCAAAGCTGGTTTGCAATTGCGTTTGCTTGAATAAATTGCGGGCCACTACATCCGGGTTGGCGTCGCGTTTAAGCTCTATTACCAAGCGCAGACCGTCGCGATCGCTCTCGTTGCGCAAATCGCTGATGCCTTCGATTTTTTTATCGCGCACCAGTTCAGCAATTTTTTCGGTCAGATTCGAGAGATCCACCTGATACGGAATTTCTGTGACGACAATCGCGGTTCGTTCCTGACGTCCGCCGCCGCCTGGGATTTGTTCTATGTGGGTTTGCGCGCGCATGATTACGCTGCCGCGCCCGCCTCTAAAGGCTTCTCGAATGCCTTGCAAGCCCATAATCGAGCCGCCCGTCGGGAAATCGGGGCCTTTAATGTAGGCCATCATTTCGTCGGGGGTTAAATCCGGGTTATCAATCAGGGCCACCAGGCCGTCAACCACCTCGGATAAATTAAACGGCGGAATATTCGTTGCCATGCCCACGGCAATCCCGCTGGAGCCATTCAGCAGCAGCACGGGTAAGCGTGTGGGCAGCACGTCGGGTTCTTCTTCAGAGCCATCATAGTTGGGCACAAAGTCTACGGTGTCTTGCTCAATGTCTTCGAGCATGGTGGTGGCGATTTGTGTCAGTTTACATTCGGTGTAGCGCATGGCGGCGGCGTTGTCGCCTTCGATGCTGCCAAAGTTACCGTGTCCGTTGACCAACGGGTAACGACTTGCAAAACTCTGGGCCAAGCGCACCAGAGCATCGTAAACGGCCGTATCGCCGTGGGGGTGGTATTTCCCAAGTACTTCGCCAACGACTTTAGCGCATTTTTTAAACGGCTTTTCGGGCGAAAGGCCTAGCTCGTGCATGGCATACAGAATGCGACGGTGCACAGGCTTTAAGCCATCGCGCAGGTCGGGCAAGGCACGGCCCACAATTACGCTCATGGCGTAATCCAGGTAGGAGCGCTTCATCTCATCTCGAATCCGGATGGGGACAATTTTACCGTCGCCAAATAGATTGTTTTGTTTTGTTGCTGCCATAGCAGGCCTCTTATTCAATCGCTACAGGAGTTTAAATTTAATAAAATAATGTTGCATCATGCGTGCCAAGTCATTAGTTTAGCGCAAACACAGCTAATGCGGGATGTTGTAGGGCCTGGAAAAAATGAAAACTTGTGTTGGCTAGCGTATTTGTACCTTGTCGACAATTTTGTGCCAGACGCGTTTGTTGACGCATCTTGCTGTTAATGCAATAATATTGCAAAAGTTTGTTGAACTGTACGATTGAGCAACTTGTCGTTATGGCGCTCGTGCCTTATTTATCGCAGCCTGTGGTTTATCCGCCAACTGCTATTCCCGCAGCTGGGGCTGCTGCGACTGCGCGAGCGTTTTATGCGGGCAATCAAGCGTTTATACCCCGGGTTGAGATTGGGCCAGCAGTTGGTGCCGGCTTAAGCGCTCAATTTGCCACAGTGCCTGCCAAAAATGCGATGCATGTGAAGCCAGGGCAAAGGGCGCCTGTTGCGCTTGCGAGCCACACGGAGCAAGCGTCGAACCGGCCGATGCATTTGCTGGGCGCTTTAGGTTATGCGTTGAGCGCGGTATTGATTGGACGGCTCGGACAAAAAAACGTGCCAGGACTATTGGCGAAAGTGAAGCCGCCTGCGATGAAGCTTTTTTCGTTAGATATTAAAGACTGGCTCAAAACGGGACTCGCGGTGCAAACGGTAAGCCAGATGAATCAGGCGTTCAATGTTTCGCCTCCACCTTGGGCGCTGGCGCTCGAAACGGTTACGGTGATGACCCCCCTGCTGCACGGGCCGTTAAACAAAAAAGGCTGGGCGAACCTACCGTTGCTTGCGCTCACTATTCCTGCGCTGGTGCAGGGTACGCATGCGCTCAGTGAGCGGCTAAATCACGTTCTGGAGAATACGGAGCGTCCTGTTCCCAAGTGGCTGCCTCAAACCGCGTTAAGTTTGGGTTCTGCCGTGGTTGGGTTTGTTGGCCTCAGAAGATTAATCCAGCACCCGACCTACCAAAAATTACTGGGTAAAGCAGGTCTGGCAGCCGCTGCAACAGATATTATGGCGTGTACGCGCTGTGGTGGCGTGCATAGTAATCTGATTTGTACAACCGAGGTGGCCGAGGCGCTTGGTGGGGCGGGTGCTTGGTTACAATCAAAATTTTCAGACAATTCGTGAGTTTCGTGAGCTTATAGACCAGTGATTTAAACCTTGCTGCTGATTTTTAAGGCGAGACATATGTGGCGCAAGAATTGAAATTGCTCTGGCTCGGTGTATGATGCGCTTAAACTAAGCTAGCTTTTTGTTAGCGTATCAGCCATCGCAAGCAAGGAGAGCGGGTGATGACGGTGAAAAAATCTTTTTTAAATAGTCTTTGTTCGCTGAGCATGCGCTATGCGTTTACGCACCGCACGGCAAGGCAATTACTAGTTTGGCTTGCGTTTAGCTTGCTTGTAGCAGGGCCCTCTGCGCATGCAGCAGAAAACGAGCTTGCGCTATGGGTGCCGGTGACACTGGAAAAAAAGATGCTTAAGTCTTCCAAGCACCCTGTGCGCTTGATGTTAGAGGTGACACCCAGACAAGCTGATGATTTAACAAACTTTGAGCAACTGATTATTCGTCCTGCGGTGGGCGTGCAACTGACGAAGAGCATTTCGGTATGGCAAGGGTATGCCTGGACGCCCCTGCTGTTTAACAACAGGCAGCAAACCACGTTTAACGATGAGCATCGGCTTTATCAACAGTTATTATTTGAGAAAACGTTTTTTAAAAAGCTAGGCGTCACCAATCGTTGGCGCTTTGAAGAACGCTTTATCGAGGGCGAAGGCGAGGTTGCCTTGCGCAGCCGAAACCTGACCCGTTTAAGCTGGCCCTTGGATGCGCAAAAAAAATGGGCGGCGATTTTAAGCAACGAGACCTTTTTTAACTGGAACACGACCAGTCGCGATGGCATCCAGCGTGGATTTGACCAGGACCGAATTTTTGTGGGCATTAACCGGGAGTTAAACCCGCATGTTAACGCCGAGGCGGGGTATATGCTGCGCATTTGGAACCGCCCGAATGCAACGCCGGATAAGTTCTCGCACATTATTCTGGTGGGCGTAAACGTTAATTTGTAAATTGCTTGCTTAAGTTATAAAAAACGCTGCGTAGATGTTCGACTCTACGCAGCGTTTTTGTATTGTTTATATTTTTGGCGCGGTACCGCGCCGCCAATAGCTACTCCCGTTGTAGCTATTCCCGAATCAGGGCTTCGTGCATCATGCGGCGCATTTCGGGCGTGATGTGGGCGGAATCAAAAATCCCGACCCCGACGGCACCCGCTTGGCGCGCCGCGGTGATTTGCTCAAGCAGCCGTTTGGCGTCCATGCCGTTGTAAGGCGAGAAAACACCCGTAATCACTGGTTTGCCGCTATTAAGCGTGCTATTTAGCACGTTTTGCGTGCTATCGGTCACGATTTTAATGTCGCTGGTCAACGTTAAGGGCACAAGCCAATCCACCCAACCCTGGTTTGCCCAGAGCGCCCAATCCTGATGTTTTTGCAGGACGGCTTCTCTGGAATCCGGGAAAATGCAGACCGAAAGCGTGATGGGCTGTTTGGCACGGGGCTTTTCTTGATCCAGCAGCAGGCGCACCTGCTCAACAAAAGAAGAGACCTGGCGCGCTTTAAAGGCACCCCAATCCAGCCATGCACTGGTTTGGCTGGGCGAGAGGTTCACCGGATCCATGCCAGTTTCGGCCATAAACGCTTGCCGCGCAACATCGGTATACCCCCAGGTGGTCTGGTGGTAACTGAATTTTTCGGGGCTAAAGCTGCTGGCAAACCGAATGTAATCCAGTTGAATGCCATCAACCGGGTAGCGTTGAATCATCTCGCCAATCAGCGTCAGCAAAAATTGCCGGGCTTGCGGGTTGGTGGGGTCAATAAAGTAATGATCCATTTCAACCGTCGAGCTTTTAGGTTTTGCGGGCGCCTGTCCGTTTTCGAGCGCGGAGAGCTGGACGTTGGCCCATTGTGGGTAAGTTTTAATAATCGGGCCGCCGTCATCGATTTTGCGCGAGCCGCCGTAAAACGTTTCTATCCAGGCGTGGACTTTCATCCCGCGCTTATGGGCTTCTTCAATCCAGAGCGCCAGTAAATCGGTGCCGTTAAATTTTGGGTTCTGGTTGGGCGAAAGTTTGTACGCGGTGTAGGTGCGGGACGGAAAAATCGTGTAGCCATGGAAGTACGTTTCGAGGAACACGGTGTTCATGCCGGCCTGTTTAAACGCGGTCAGGGTTTCGGCAATGGCTTCGCGAGACGTTTCAATTGGTCGATGCCAAACGCCTACGGGTGCATCAAAAGGCAGCACCGCAAAGCGTTTGAACGCCAGGGTGGTCAGTTCCTTTAGCGATGTCATGGCTTGGCGGGCGGCGGCATCGGGCTGGTTTTGCTGAATCAGCGCATCAAACGAATTCAGCATGTTAAAGCCGCGCTGGCAGGCATCGTTGAGTTTCGCCTGGTCTTGGGCTTCGGCATCGCTGATGTACCGATCGGGCAGTTGGCCCGCTTTTTCTGGCGTTGTGCAATCCATGGCTTGCAGTTGATATTGCAATTGCAGGCGATAGGTTTCGGTATCAATGCTGCTGGTCACAACCTTGGTGTCAAAATCCACCGTGATTTTAGCCCCAAGCGGCGCGTTTTCGGCGAGCCATTTTTGCCCGCGACCGTGACCACTCAGGATAAAATCGCCTTTGCTCTGCGGAATCACCGAGTCTGCGCCGCCGTGTTTAATCACGCGGCCGTTAACCACGGTAACCTCAAACCCAAAACGATTGGTGCCGGTCGAGGGTTTGTCGTACTCGCGGCTATACAGTAAAAACTGGTTTGACCCTCTGGCCCCCGGGAAACTACTGCCGATGGCGTTGTTTTTGGCGTTAGGGTTAATGGCGTTTAGCGCAAGGCTGGTTTCGGTAAACAGGGTCTCGTTGATGCTAAACGTGCTACCTTCGCTCAGGGCATCCAGTAACGCTTTACGGCGCTCGCCCGAGGCAGACAGCACGAGGCCGTTTTGCGGAATGGGACTATTGCCGCACCCACTGGGATTAGTTTTAAGGCATTCAAACACGTTCTGGACTTTAACAATTTTGTATTGCCCAGGTGTGTTGGCTATGGGTTCAGCAATCATCTCGACGCCAAAGCCGTTGGTGCGGGTGGATTTACCGTATTGCTCGTTAAAAATGATCAGACGATTTTCGGGCCGAGATGTGTTTTGATCATCGACATCGAGCGATTGCCCGTTGGCGAGCATAATTTTTAGCGAAGCATCGGCAAACGCAGGGGAAGAAAAGCACTGAAAGCTTGTTAAAAAAGCTACCAACACCATAAAAAAGCGCGCGATGCTAACACAAGAAAGACGCATCAACATAATTGAGTTACCGTCAGTTACAAACCTGTCAACGCGCTTACTTTAACCTTAAAGCATCATGTTGGGAATCTGTTTTATCGTCCGGGTGTTTCCAAGCGTTTAGATTTAGCTGTAAGACGGGTTTTGTTTCAGAGCATTTGGCATAGTGTATGCGCTTGCGTAATTGTTTTGGCAATTACAAATCATTGTTTTTGAGCTGCGCTTAAAACGCTGAAAAATCAAGGCTTGCATAAAATGCGACGTCTTCAATAAGACCATCGGAAAACCGTTTACCTGTTTTATGCGGTTGAGTTTGCTTTTAATTGGCCTAACGCGTCTAAGGCGGGCCTTTATGGCATACTGCAGCTATTATGTATACGCTCTTTAGGCTGAGTTATAGTGCGCTGTGGCTGATAATCCTGCCCTGGGTAACGGCGGCGCTACTGCTGAAGCAAAAACACCGCGCGGGGCTTGCCCAGCGGTTAGGGCTTTGGCCAGAGGCGCTGCAAGCTAATGTTGCGCTTGTGCGCGCGCTGCACGATGGCTCGGAGCAGGCTGCGTGCTATTGGATACACGCGGTGTCGGTCGGCGAGCTTAACGCCATGAAGCCGCTGATTTTTGCGTTACTGGCCAAAAACAACGCGGTGTTTTTAACCACCACCACCCAAACCGCGCATAGCCTCGCGCAAAGCCTTGTACAGATGACAGAACTTTCAGCCGAGCTTGCCTCAGGCAAGCTGCTGTGCGCCTATTGTCCGCTTGATGCGCCGTGGCTGGCGCGTGATGTGCTTTTACGCGTGCAGCCTAAAGCCCTATTGATTGCAGAAACCGAGCTTTGGCCGGGGCTTGTCTTGGCTGCCGATCGGCTCAGAATTCCGGTTTTGCTGGTTAACGGCCGAATCTCGCCGCGTTCATTTCAATCGTATCGGCGGATTAAGCCCTTACTTTCGCTGATTTTAGCGCGTTATCACCGTTTTTTGATGCAGTCTGACGCGGATGCCGAGCGCATAAAAACGTTGGGCGCGCCCGTTGAGCGTGTCTCGGTGATGGGGAATCTTAAGCTGGTGGCCGCCCCGGTGCAGCAGCACGCGCTAGAGGCGCAGTGGCGCCAGTGGCTCGGGTTGACTTTGCCTGACGGGCACCAGCCAGATTGCGCCCAGGTTCAAACTGGCACGATTGAGGCGCGCCAATTGAACGACCTCAGTCCGCTTTACCCATATGTGGTGGTTTTTGCCAGTACCCACCGGGGCGAGGAACAGGCCTTGCTAGGAGCGTATCAAGCCCTGATAAAAGCAATGGCCGGCACGAAAAACCCAAAAATTAAGCTGGTGTGGGCTCCCAGACACCCCGAGCGCGTCGCCGAGGCCGATGCGCTTCTGAAGGCCGAAGGACTAGACTACGTCAAGCGTAGTGATTTATCGCCTATCCACTCAGATAACGTTGAAAACGTACCCCAGCTCCCTAGCATCATTTTACTGGATTGCGTGGGCGAGTTAAATGCGGTATTTGCTTGTGCGCAAGTGGCGGTGATGGGGAATAGCTGGGGGTTAGTGCAGCAGCACGGGGGTAAAGGCGGTGGGCAGAATCCGATTGAGCCCCTTATGGCGGGGTGTTTACCGGTGTACGGGCCCGATATGAAAAATTTTGAAGCGATTAGTGCCGGGCTTGCGGCTTGCCATGGGGCGGTTGCCTTAGCTTCTGTAGAAGCGCTCCCGGATGCAATTTTAAATGCGCTAACAGCGACAGTGCAGCGCGAAAGGCAGCTGGCTGCAGCTAAAGGCTGGATAGAGACGCAAAATCAGTCTCTGGCGCTTGCCTTGGCTGCAATTACGGGGTTGTAAACATACAGGCCTCTAAAAATTGCCCGGCTGAAAGCTGAAATATGTTTAACGATGTAGTGCGCCCTGAAGGTAGATTTTCGTTAGTTCAAGCATAATATTAACGCCAATTACGCCGCCCACAATGCACCATGCACGTTTGCTACCAATGGCTTCGTGCACAACAACGTGTTGCCCCTTGGCGTCCCAACTGGTTTCACCGTGTTCGTTAAGATCTCTGTAACTAATAAACATGGTGACGATGTTTACCACGGGAACGCCCAACGCGTGTCCTTTTAATAGACACCGCAATTCTCTTATCGCGGCTTGTTTAAAACTTAATTTTTCGCCAGATTTATTGTATACCCAGGTTTTGAGGAGCCATTTCCCTGGGGTGCTCCCGATTGTAGAGAGACAATAGGCGTTGAGGGGAATGTAACCCCCTAATATAACGGCAAGTATGGCTAAAATCCCCAGCATCAAAGCGACGAGCGACAGCAACGGGTTTATGACGGCTAATGTGGTGGCGCTTGCGGTCATTAAAAGTTCTATAACAGTAAAATAAACCACTAAATTCAGGCCCGATGCAAAAAACCTGATCCAGGGGCGTTGTTGTGACACGCCCTCAATCGAGTGACTTTTTACGCCTAAAGAAACATTGGTGCTGGCGCTGTACTGTGCCGCGCCGCCGTAGACGTTACCAAAATCAGTCATTTTGTACAGTGCCTTTCAATACGGGGCTTTACTGGCGATGTTGTTGAGGTTGCGTGAGCAATGCGCTTGATTAAACACAGTGGCGCTAGCGGTTAGCGGAATTGGGTTAAAGTATTTGCTATACTGTTGCAATAACCAGGTTTTGCAGTCATTTGAGAAAAAAAATTCTTAATGTGCTCCATCTGATTTTGGGAGTGTCGTCCAAAGCACTGGATTCTTAAGGGCGATCGCCTACTGCGGCTGGGTGGCACCATTGCCAGAATGACTAGCCGGTTTAAATTGAATATTGTATTTTTTAGGCAGCTACTTCTTTTTTATCTCTTCAAAAGTTCTGTCTTCAATAACCAGGCTAAACGTCTCGTTTAAATAAACATTTTACTAGCGTGAGCCAAGAAAATTTATGGCATCTATTCAAAATTCTGCTGATTCAGGCCGTCAAACCGACTCTGCTTACCTTAAAAGCGCCATGGACGTATTAAAACGACTGGGCTTCAGGTTGACGAAGCCCAGGTTGAGGGTTTTAACCCTGCTGGATACGCTCGCGCAGCCTGTTTCTGCCTACGAAATTCGGGACCGTTTGCTGGCTGAGCAAACTCCCGTTGATATCGTGAGCGTATACCGGATTTTGGAATGCTTGGAGCAAAACGGCTTGATTCACCGGCTTTTAAGCTCGGGCAAGGTTCAAAAGTGTCAACTAGAGCAAGAAACGTGCTGCGCGACGCCGCATCAGGCCGACCATTGCCACCATTTATTTATTTGCGAGCGTTGCCATACTGTTAACGAGGTGCATTGTCCTTTGGCGTTGGGCGATCTTGTGCGAACCATGGCCAATACGCTGGGGTTTCGGGTGTCTCGCCATAGCGTGGAGGTGTTTGGCCTGTGCAGCGCGTGCAATTAGGGCATTGTTATTTTTTGCTAATTCCTTAGTCCAATGCGCCAATCGGCATAAGAGCGCTGTAGACATGTCTGAGTGGCGTTAAGTCCTTTGGCTATAGTATGTATATATTGCCTTGGCTTGAGCTTTAAACGCTTAAATTTTTTAAACTACGTAATTAGGGCCAAAACCCTGCTATAGCGTTAAGTCGCATTTTGAACGCATGGGATTTAGACACACTTGTTAACATTTAACGTCGTAGTTAACAAACCCCTTGCAAAAGATTCTCCCTTGGGTGAATATACTTTCCCGAGCCGCCCCAAACGGGGTCGCGTTTCGGTGTAAAACGAATCTGGCTAATAATACTGTACTTTGACAACTGCATAGGCATGTAAATTATATCTTCTCCCGAGAAGCCGAAGTTACAGCCACGTCGTCTTAATCCTATTTGCGCGACGTGCAAAACAATGGCTATCGTTTACAGTGTTGTGTGTTTAGTGGTGTTTAAAAAGTTTTTTATTTTTTAGGCTTTACTGTTCCGCATAATGTAAACGCTCGAAATAGAAGTGATTCTCATCATCAGTAATTAACTTTTTAAAGTTTTTATTGAGATAAAAAATTAGGAGTCGCAAACGCGTTAAGCGATGCGTGTTAATAAAAGCCCACTTTGGCTTTTGATTGGCGCAAATCGCGGTGGTATCGCCGCCGAAACGATTTGTGCTCCTAACAGGTAAAGCTACCAAGGGCGTACGAAGGATGCCTTGGTGCAAGCAGCCGATGAAGGACGTGGAAAACAACGATATGCTGCGGTAAGCCGTACCAGGCCTTGACCCGCAGGAGTCCGAATGGGGCAACCCAGCCAGTTATCCAATACTGGTTATCCCGCACTGAATCCATAGGTGTGTGGAAGGCAACCCAGGGAACTGAAACATCTTAGTACCTGGAGGAACAGAAACCAAATCAGGGATTCCCCTAGTAGCGGCGAGCGAACGGGGACGAGCCTAAACCCATTGCGTGTCATAGCTGACAGGCGTTGCGCAGTGGGGGTTGTGGGATTTTGCTGGACTGTGCTGTTACGCGGTCGATAAGTCAAAAAATCAAAGCTAGCCAAACACAGCTGGAAAGCTGGGCCATAGCGGGTGATAGCCCCGTAGGCGAAAGTGGCGGATCTTATTGAGCAAAACACCCGAGTACTACGGAGCACGTGAAATTCCGTACGAATCTGCCAGGACCATCTGGTAAGGCTAAATACTGCTTGCAACCGATAGTGAACCAGTACGGTGACGGAAAGGCGAAAAGAACGGTGGAAAGCCGAGTGAAATAGAACCTGAAATCGTATGCCTACAAACTGTCAGAGCCCTATTGATAGGGTGATGGCGTGCCTGTTGAAGAATGAGCCAGCGAGTTAACGTTCGTCGCGTTAGGTTAAGGAGTTAAACTCTGGAGCCGTAGGGAAACCGAGTCTATCAGGGCGACTTAGTGACGGATGTTAGACCCGAACCCGGGTGATCTAACCATGACCAGTGTGAAGCGGCAGTAACATGCCGTGGAGGCGCGAACCGGTGAATGTTGAAAAATTCTCGGATGAGTTGTGGTTAGGGGTGAAATGCCAATCGAACTCGGATCTAGCTGGTTCTCCCCGAAATGTATTGAGGTACAGCGTCCGCCGTATCTTACCGGAGGTAGAGCACTGATTCGGTGCGGGCCCCATCGCGGGGTACCAAATCGAGATAAACTCCGAATGCCGGTAATGTTAATAGCGGGCAGTGAGACAGTGGGGGATAAGCTCCATTGTCAAAAGGGAAACAGCCCAGACCATCGGCTAAGGCCCCCAAGTTTATGCTAAGTGGTTAACGAGGTGTTATTCCATAGACAACCAGGATGTTGGCTTAGAAGCAGCCACCATTAAAAGAGTGCGTAATAGCTCACTGGTCAAGGGATAGCGCGCGGAAAATTCACGGGACTAAGTATAACGCCGAAGCTATGGCATGTAAGTTTTTCTTACATGGGTAGGGGAGCGTTCCGTTCTAGGTTGAAGCATGACCGATAAGGACATGTGGACGAAACGGAAGTGAGAATGCTGGCTTGAGTAGCGAAAACTAAGGTGAGAATCCTTAGCGCCGAAAACCTA
>JAYKHY010000012.1:0-23044 GCA_035285025.1 Vampirovibrionales bacterium
GTACCGGTTATCGCGCCAGCGGTAAACGCCGGGTAGCTGTGGCTGTTGCAGATAAGCGCTGAAAGCATCTAAGTGCGAAGCTCTGCCCAAGATGAGATCTCTCACGGGGTTAACCCGGTAAGCACCCAGGTAGATAATCTGGTTGATAGGTCACAAGTGGAAGCGTGGTAACACGTGTAGCTGAGTGATACTAATCGTGCGAGGGCTTTTCCTGAATTAAATAAAATCACTTCACTCGAGACCCAAAAAAATAAATAGCTTCGGCCCAACGGTTGAAGATTTTACAGAAGCTTCTCGCAAGCTTCGCGCCTATGCAGTTATCAGGGTTACAGCCCTGCAAGTTTCCTTGGTGGTTTAGCAACCGGAAAACACCCGTTCCCATCCCGAACACGGCCGTTAAGACGGATTGCAGCGACAATACTTGGGCCGCCAGGCCCCGGGAAGATAGCGTTCCGCCAAGGATTTTTTTTGCTTTTTTTACGCGCCTAACGTCTTTATGCAGTTGCACTCTTTTTAATCTCAAAATTTGGTTAAGCCTGTCTATTAAGCCCTGTCTATTAAGCTTTGTTTCGTAGCGGGGAGCAGTGGCATTACTTAACACGTGCTAAGCCGTTTTTTTTGCGCGTATTGGCCTCATGATTTATTGTGTATGCTCTGCGCATAGCTTGTTAAATCTCGACGCCTGTTAGTTCTGCCTGCTATAATCGGCACATGTCTCACTCTGCCGAATCTCTCCAGCCTTACGAGCCCGGCACGCCGGTTGCGTGGAAGTGGGGCGCTCACGAAGCTTACGGCGAGATTGAAGAAGTCCATACATCCCGTGTAGAGCGCGTGATTAAAGGCTCGCGGATTGTGCGTAACGGCACCCCCGAACGCCCGGCCTACCTGATTCGGCAAGAGAACGGTCAAACGGTGCTTAAGCTGCACACCGAACTAGAAGCGTTTAAGCCTTAATTGGCCATTAGCGCTACTAATTAGCGCAACTACACGACTGCCTAAGTTGTAGGCTAACTTTAGCCCTTTGTACAGGCAGGTGTCCTAAAAATCCTGGTGGAGGTAAGGGGAGTCGAACCCCTGACCTTTGCAATGCGAATGCAACGCTCTACCAACTGAGCTATACCCCCGTAGGCATGGCTTAAGCCTAGCATAAAGACGCGCAACAGAATATGCTTATAAAACTGTAAAGGATTCCTCTTGCCGGTGCGATACGTCATTCGTGCGCCGTTTTGCCTACATTTATGCGTTGACACTAAAACGCCCAGTGCCGTGTAACAGCATAGGGCGTTTCAAAACGTTAGTTTTAAGTACGAGCAGCCGCGACCTAGCAGCACTTACTGTTTGCATCGTATAAAAATTCGGCCCGCGTGATCTTGTTGTTTTCGAGCGTGTAGAGGCAAAGCTCGCTCATGGTCATTCGTTTTTGCGTCGCTTTCACAGTCACGTCTATCGTCATCGTTACAGCAAAGCGGTTATCGCCAATAAACGGACCATCGAGTTTACAGCTATGCACTTCGTTTTCTTCTGTCCACTCGCGGTTGTATGCTTTTACAGCATCAAACCCTTTTATAACGCGGTTGGGTGCATCGCTCGGCATCATCGATTCAATATTTTCGATGTTGGGCGCATAAAATTGATCAATAGCTGCCAAAAAATCACCTTTTTGCAGCAATTGCATAAAGGCTTGGGCTGATTTAGCAGTGGGGTTTTCAGTCATAGGGTTCTGAAGTGTTGCTTGAGACATATCGTGAGCTCCTAGAGGCAAATATGCGTATAAAAACAGTTGCGCTTGTACAGTTAAACTTAGCGTGTGCGCCATTCGCTTTAAAATGCTTAAGTAAGCGCTTGGCTAGCATAGCACTCCAGATAAAGCTTTCAGGCGTGACTTAAGGGCTTCTTAAGATTTTGTTTTAGGCCCGGTTTAGGCTAAACTGATGCTACGCGATGAATACTCGAGGGTTAGGTTTGCGCTGGCTGTTTGTTTTGCCTGGCCCAATCGTTTTCTAGGTATCGCGTTAAGGTATCCCGTTAATCAAAAGCGCTCGCGGATACTGTTTATCCTGCTGCTAATGTCTCTCGGATGTATTGATGATGTTACTCACCGGATTCCCGCTTTTATTTGCGCTGATTCTCCTTTCGGGCGCGTTTGCGTTGCTGTTGTTGTTGATTGCGCAGACCGTGCAGTTTAAAGCGCCCTCTGCGCTTAAAGAAACCACTTACGAGTCCGGGATGACGCCTTACGGCGATGCGCGGGTGCGCTTTGACGTTAAGTTTTATTTGTTTGCGCTCATGTTTATCTTGTTTGACATTGAGACCGTGTTTTTATTCCCGTGGGCGGTGTCGTTTGATCAGTTAGGGTTGTTTGCATTTGTCGAGATGATTTTATTCCTGGGGATTCTGGCCATTGGGCTGGTGTACGCCTGGAAGAAAGGCGCTTTAAAGTGGCAATAACCCACTTTAAGCCGCAACAAGACTAAAAGAAGACTAATGGCCCTCATCAGTACGTTGTCCCAGTAATAATAGTTGCTATTTTGTTTCTGATTGCTTTATACGTTGGATTCGTTACGTTGAGTCAGCCGAGTAATCACCATTTATTCTAATGAGTGTCCTTCAACAAATTGCGCTGACCAAGCAAACTGAGATTCAGGCGGCAAAGCAAGTCGTCTCGATAAATGATCTTCGTGCGCGCTTCTCGGATGTACCTGCTGCGAGGGCGTTTCTACCTCCGACGCCCAGGACGGGTAAAAATGCGCATCCAGACCATCCAAGCGATCCATCTCATTTGCTGAGCCTAGTGCTCGAGATCAAGCCGGCTTCGCCCTCGCAAGGTAATCTGGCCCAAGCGCAAGGGCAAGCGTTTGATCCAGCGCCCTATGTGCAAGCATATGCGCCGTTTGCCTGCGCGCTCTCGGTGCTGACCGATGCCCCATATTTTGGGGGTAGCCTTGCGTTGCTGGCGCAGGTGCGTGCGCTAACGGCGTTACCCTTGTTGCGCAAGGATTTTATCCTGGATGCCTACCAGTTGTTTGAAGCGCGCGCGCATGGCGCGGATGCGGTTTTATTGATTGCAAAACTACTGACCGACGATGCGCTTTACGCCGATCTGGCGGCGCAGGCCCGGGCGTTGGGGCTGACGCCGGTGCTCGAAGTCCAGACCGAGCAAGAATTGTCGCGCACGCTGTCGCTGATTCAGCCGGGTGATGCTGTACTGATTAACAACCGAAATCTGGATACCTTAGTATTAGACTTACAAACCACGCCCCGACTTGCCGCGTTAATCCCTGAAGCAATAGCCAAAAAGAATACAATCATTAGCGCAAGCGGCATTACAAGCGTCGAGGATTTGGACTTGCTGCGCCAGGATGCGCAGACGTTTTTAATTGGCAGCCATTTGATGAAGCTGCCGGTGGCGCAAATTCCCGAAGTCTTGCATGCTTTAACGCGCGAGCGCGATAGGGTTTAAACACACGTGCCATAGGTTAATGCTTTAAAAAATTTAAACCATTAAACTCGATCGTTACACCCTTACTTTAAAGTCTCTGGTTGGGCCGGGCCCAAAGCCGCGGAATTGCGACGAACCACTAAAGCATCTAAAAAACAAGCCTTTTTTTGCAATCACTCTGCGGCTAGAATAAAACTCCAAGAACTTTCTAAGAGACTTCCTGAGAGGGTCCTCTTCAGAGGGGTATGTCACCCAGTCTGGCTTAGTGCATCGCAAATTAAGCCTTACTTTAATGTCCTCGTTTTTTGGTTTGATTACGATTAACGCTCCATGGCCCGCCAACGCATTTGCCTTATTCCTTTAGATGCTCGTCCGGTTTGTTATGAGTTTCCTAAACAGTTAATCGAATCGGCAGGACTGGATGCGGCGCTGCCCTCGGCCAATATTCTGGGGCAGTTAAAACAGCCGGCCAATCGTGTTGCGTTAGATCGTTGGCTAAAGCACACTCTGAGTGAGCACGACCCTAAACGCGATGCGCTGATTGTGGCGCTGGATACTATTGCCTATGGCGGCCTGATTCCCTCTCGGGTGGGCGATGAGCCATTGGCCGAAGTTGAGCAACGCCTGAATCAGTTTTTAGCCATGTCGCACGCCGCGCAGTGTTACGGGTTTGCCTCTATTCTGCGCATCCCCGATGGTGATTCAACCGACGAAGAACCCGAATATTGGGCGCAGTATGGCAAGCAATTGTATCGATATTCGATTTTCAAGCATCAGGCGCGCTCTAAATTCAAGCCGCAATCCGGGGCCGAGCAAATCCCTGAGTCCATTCTCAACGATTTTCTCAATCGCCGTGCGCGCAATTACGCGGTAAATCACGCACTCATCGAGCATCTAAAACAAAACCGCCTGGCTAGCCTGACCTTTTGCCAGGACGACACCGGCCCCTACGGCCTGAACGTGCAGGAAGCAGGGCTGCTTGCCCGAAAACTCCAAAAGTTAAACCTGGCCGACCGTGGTCATGTGCAAACCGGAGCCGATGAAGTGGCGCATTGCATGATTGCCCGGTGGTTAAGCGCGCAAGCTGTACAAGCCGGCGAAGCGCCCCCCAAGGTTTGGGTCCAGTATTCCCACGAGGCGGGCGAGCTTTTAACCGCCCGGTTTGATGGCATTGCCATTGGCGAGATTGTTGCGCAGCGCGTCGCGGCCTCTGGTGCGCAATTGGCCACCTCGGCAGATGATGCGGATCTTTGGCTTGCGGTGCATACGCCCGCCCAACAGCAAGGCGATCATTGCAGCCGGATTCAGGCCGAAACCGAGCCCGCGCAAATGACGATGATGCTGAATCTGATTGCGCGCGCCAAAGAACTGCATAAGCCGTTAACCATTGCCGATGTGGCCTACGCCAACGGTAGTGACCCGGACCTGGCAGTTCAGTTGGTCAGCCGGTTCGAGTTTTTAGGCGATTTATACGGCTATGCCGGCTGGAATACGCCCGGTAACGCCATAGGTTCTGCGGTGGCGATGGCGGTGATTCGGTTGTTGGCCGAGCGCCGCGGCACGTTTTGCGCCGAGCGCTTCCAGGAAGCGTTGGTGGTGCGGTTTGCCGATGATTGGCTATATCAGGCCGACATCCGTCAGGCGTTGCGTAACCAGGGGCATAACGGGCGTCAGCAGGATTCCGAAACGCTGTTAAACACGCTGATGGCTGATGGGCTGAGCTTGTTGCGTCAGCGGTTTGATATCCCGGTTACCGAATCCATCGTGTGTCGGTTTCCGTGCCAACGCACCTTTGAAGTCGAACTCGCCCTGCGCTGCTAGCAAGGCAGCTCGTTCCGCCGTAACCAAGCTATCACTCCCGTAGCAAAAAAGTGTTTTATGGCGGTTTTATGCATGTGGTGGTCATAAGGGTGCTGCGCGCAATAGCGCTAATGCGCTAATAGGGCAAAGTAAGCCATGTGTTTGGTTTGCGTTGTTTAGCGACTGGTTGCCCTGCATAGATTGAGCAGTACGTGGAATGGAGTGGCGATTTTATGAAATTAACGGGTAGACGTTCTAATAATGTTATTGATCTGAGGCAAGCAACGGGTAATGTTTACAAAGAAAGCTGTGCGCTTTATGCGCTGGTAAAAGGCAGTGCCAATAAAGCGATGCAAAAAAATCAACCAAATGCGCAGATCAACTGGAATCCTGTACTCACAAAACAAGAGTTGCAGGCGGTGATTAATGACCCGGCCGCACCTGCGGTAGCTAAACGCGCTGCCCGACAGTTTGAGCAGATTAACGCCTTTAACAGAGATAATGATCCTAAAAACTTTTCTTTGCGGGAGTTCACCTCGTTTACGGCATTGTTGGTTAAAGTACCAGATTAAGAGATAACCGAAATCGCGAGAAAGGCTTCGCTTGACTGTTTGAGCCCTTGGGCGAGTTAGTAACGCGCTTTTGCGTTTGTATTTGCCCAAATTAACCTGTTCGTGGGGCAATTGCATTTAGCCCAGCACGGGCGTTGATCCGTGGCCAAAGCGAATCGCGCGGATTTCGGCGTCTGCATTAAAGCCGTTAAACCCCATCTCAAATCCGCCTGCGTTGGCCCCGTGCCCAGGCGACACCATTGGCATGGCTTTGTTGCGGCTTAAATACAGCTCTGCAACGCGGTTGCTTAGGGCTTGCGGGCTTTGCTCCAGCAAGTTTAAAGCCAGATCCAGGTTGGGTTCAATCAGGTCGCCACGGGTTTGCTGCCAAAACCGCGTAGAGGCCAAGTAGCAGTCCTGTTCTTCCCGAACCGAAGAGATGGGGTCGTTATCGTTACTGTGGATAAGTTCGTGCATTAAATACGCGCCCACCACGCTGGGGTGCGCAAAAGCCAGCTCGGATTTTAACCGGATGCTGCGCATGCCTTCGCCTAAATGAATATATTCGCCCATGTTGGTCGAGCCGCCAAGCGTTTGGGTGGTATCAAAAAAAATGGGAACGGTGTCCATCAGCGTTTTTAATTTTTTGCGGTGCTCGGGCGTTAAGGACGGATCTTGTGCGGTATCCAGATATTGCGTGAGGAGCGCTTTGGCCTGAATCAGGTTGCCGTGCCCTGCAACATCCTGAATCCGTCGGCCGTGGTCTTGCGGAGAACCCAAACGCGCTTGCAGTAGCTGAACACGCCGGTAAGCGGGATCGTAGTTGGGTTGATCCTTTAATACGGCGCGGTATTCAATCAGGGCGGGCCAAGCTTGGCCCAGCCATTCCCAGGATTTTGCAAGGTAAACGCGTGCTTCGTGGTCGCTGGGGTCTAGCGCCAACAGCCGCTGGAAGCACTGCGCCCCGCCCGCGTAATCATTCAGCAACAGATGCGTTTTACCCAGGTTAAAGTACGCATCGGTATAGGTCGGGTCTGCCAGAATGGCTTGTAGATAAAACTGTGCGGCTTCAACCAGTCGATTGGCCTTAAACAGCGTGTTGCCCTGTTCTTTATATTGTGTGGCCGCCGGTTTGTGGGTGCTCTTAGCCTGAAACACTGCAGATAGCGGAATTGCGGCCGTGTAGGCAGGCGGCAGCGGCGCGCGGGGCGCTAAAGCCTGCGGTTGCCAATTCAGCAGTGTCTGCGGTGGAGTGGCCATAACAAGTTGATATCTGTTTTAGCGCAAATATGGCAAATCAACGTTCTTGTAAATCAGATTCCGGGTAAACTACAGTCAGCGTATATGTTTGCGGGCCCTAAAGTGGTTGATTCACTTGTTAATCGTATCGGGCTAAGCGCAAGAATGGTTTATTTGTTACCGAGCCTGAAGGGCTTATTAAAGTGCGATTTACCTATTTAAACAGCATAAAGGCCCTTATCGCGGCATCTAGCTACATAAACGCACGGCAAGCCAAAATGTGCTGCAAAAGATTCAATTTTTAAACGAAGCGTTATTGGTTTAACCGGCGGCTTGCCCGTTGCGCCGATCACCGATGATTGGGAGAGGGGCTATTTTGCGCAGGAAGGGCGTGCGACGGATAGCGCTTGAAAAACCCTTTTTACCAGTAAAAAGCTAGGGGCCTCGTTGCTAAGCTATAGATCTCGCTAAACTTACCTAATACTGAATTGTTGTTAAGATTTGTAGCATCGGCTTACGCTTGTGATAACGTGGTCGTATGGGTTTGCGTCGTTTGCTATCGCTTTGCCTCGAAGATATTCAAACTGCACGGGTTCGCGATCCGGCGGCACGCTCCATGCTGGAGGTGTTGCTGTGCTATCCGGGTGTCCACGCTATTTGGGCGCATCGGGTTTGCCATAGTTTGTGGCACAAAGACTGTTTGCTGCTCGCACGGCTTATCTCGCAGTGGGCGCGCATGCACACCGGGATCGAGATTCATCCGGGCGCTGTGATTGGCCGGCGGTTGTTCATTGACCACGGCATGGGTGTGGTGATAGGCGAAACCGCTACCGTGGGCGATGATGTGACGTTATTCCATGGGGTCACGTTGGGCGGCACCAGCCTGGTGCCCAATGCCAAGCGCCACCCCAGTGTCGGTAACGGCGTTGTCATGGGTGCGCATGCAGTGGCGCTCGGCCCGATTACCATAGCTGATGGCGCAAAAGTGGGCGCAGGGGCCGTCGTCTTGCACAATGTGCCTGCTGGAATGACGGCGGTGGGCGTCCCCGCCCGCATTAAGGCCCCGGCACGCCAGTAAGCGAGTCTTGTGTATTAGGCAGGTCTGGTTTATAAACACAGGCTTTGGCTCGTTGAACTCGCCGCCCGGGGTCTGGCTTATAAACGCAGGCTTTGGCTCGTTGAACTCGCCGCCTGCGTAACCAAACACTCAAGGCGATCTCGGAAGACCTGGGTGTCAAACTGCTGGGCATGGCGGGCAATGGCTTCGGCATCCCACTGGCAGCGGTTAGCGGCCTCTACCGCGGCTTTAAAGGCTTCTAGCGTGTACTCTGGCGCCAAAATGCCTGTTTGCTCGGGCACCACAATATCGAGCGCGCCGCCCGCTTCCAGCGCAATTACGGGTTTGCCCGCCGCTTGCGCCTCAACCATCACGATGCCAAAATCTTCCTTCCCCGGAAAAATAAACCCCTTGCACCGCTGGAACTGCTCGGTCAGCGTGGCATCATCAACGCGCCCCAGCAGTTTAACCGTAGGCCCCGCCATTGCCTTAAGGCGTTCATATTCTGGCCCAAGGCCAATAATATGCAACGGCTGCTTTAACGCGTTAAACACCTCAATCGCCAGCTCAAAGCCCTTATAAGCCACCAGACGGCCAGCCATCAGGTAATAGTCATCGCTTTGCACCAGCTGGCCCGCTGCGTGCGCAAATTTTTGGGTGTCTACCGGCGGGAATAACACTTCGGCCTGGCGGTTGTAATATTTTTGAATCCGTTTGGCCGTAAAGCTGGAGTTGGCCAGAAACCGATCCACACGATTAGCCGAGACGGCATCCCATTGGCGCAGCGGGCTACTCAGTGCGCCCACCAACAAGCTCCCCAGCGGCCCCAGACGGTTCATGCTGGCGTACGTCCAGAATTGATCCCAAATGTAGCGCGCGGGCGAATGGCAATAACACAAATGCGTTGCATCCGGTCTGGGAATCACGCCTTTAATCATGCTGTGATGCGACGAGAGAAGTACATCGTAGGCTTGCAGGTTCAGTCCTTCTACCGCCATCGGCATAAGCGGCAGGTACGCCTTGTAAAGCTTCTCGGGCCAGGGTAAATGCTGTAAAAACGTGGTTTCAAAGCCTTTGCGCGCAATATAGGGCGGTAGTTTGGCGTCAATTTCGGATTTATGCACGGTGGTAAACAGGTCCGCGTGCGGAAAAAGCGCTACCGCATTGAATAAAATGCTCTCTGCACCGCCAATGTTAGCGATGTGATCGGTCAAAATCGCAAGATTAAAAGAAGGTTTGGTCATGCTCGTCATGATGATTGAGTCGCAGCGCAAATTGCAAGGTTCCGCTGCTAAGCGTTAAGCGCAACCATGCCGTTACGAGCTTTTGTGTGTGGGGGTAGGCTGCATGCTCAATTCATCATCGGTTACTGCTGATGATGGCAGTGGGTCAGTTTAGGCGGTTCAACATCCTGGCGCGAGGGGCGTTCTCTCCCTCGCGCTCCCTCCCCGAATCAAACTGAACCGCGCCCCTGATTACTGACTGATTAAACTACAAACTTTTAGTCGTTGCGGTTGCAGGTTTCAGCTTTCTGGGTTTCACGTCTATTTTTTGGCAATGCCCTTCAACCGGGCACACATCGCAGCGGGGGCCTATGGCCTTGCAGCAATCTCGCCCGTGCAGCACCATAACCCGGTTAATAATGTGCCAAAAACGTTCAGGAAGCTTTGCGCGCAGGGCCATTTCGGATTCGTCCGGGGTTTGCGTTGCAATATAGCCTAGCCGGTTGCAAATGCGATGCACGTGAATATCCACGCAGATGGCCGGGAGTCGGTGCCCGAGCCCAACCACCAGGTTAGCGGTTTTACGGCCCACGCCTTTAAGCGTCAGTAGCGCCTCAATGGTGTCGGGCACCTGGCCTTGGTGCTGCTCAAGTAATACGCGAGAAGCCTCCTGGATGGTTTTGGCTTTTGTCTTGTAGAATCCGGCGGGGTAAATGGCTTTCTCGATGGTTTCCAGATCAAGCGCAATCATTTTTTTGGGCGTATCCGCCAACGGAAACAACCGCTCGCAGGCCGGAATCGTCACCTCATCCTTGGTGCGCAGGCTGATAATGCAGCCCACCAAAACCTTGTACGGGTGTCCGCCGGTGCTTTCATCCATGGGGTGGTGGGTGTAGGTGGCATCCAGCGTCTCAATAATGTCGTGCATCAGTGCATTATCAAGTAACGGGCCGTGCGTTTTGGCAGGTGGCTGCTTGGCGGCGGGTCGTTTTTGAGTCGGACGCGTTGGTTTAAGCGGCATAAGGGTTCAGGCAGTTAAAAGCGATGTAATAGCAAACAAGCGAGCGAGTGTAAGGCAAAATTCCAGAAAACAGCTTCAGACGGTTAGACGTTCAGCTCTCCTGTTGCGCGAAACGCGTCCAGCGTCTGGTTGCACCAGCGGGCCATTGCGTAATCCCGCTCGGTCAATCCGCCCGCATCGTGCGTCGTCCAGATTATCTCCAGCGTTGTATAGTCCAGGGTTAGCGCCGGGTGGTGTCGCACGCGCTCGGCTTCATCGGCAAGCAGATTGATAAACCGCATTAACGCCCTGAACGTTGTAAACCGAACGGTCGCTTGTAAGGCGCTCGCATTTTGGTAAACGCCAGGTTGCCAGCCGATTAACTCTGGCAGTTCTGCTGGGGCGGTCATTTCGGCAAAAGTCTCCTGAATAACCTTTTAAAAATAGGCTTGAGACAAAACGTTTTTTAGCGTTGAGCGGATAAAATCCTTGCCGATGCGCGTGGCATAATAAGTCCTGCGGCTTAGGCGTTAATATGCTCATGCCCAATCGATCGATAGCCTGGGTATTCGTCTGGTGCGCAGGCCAATAGCGCCACTTGATTTGGCTTATTTTGGCCCGTCAGGGCATATTGCTACATCCTATTTAAAAAAGCAAATTAACTTAAAATCGTTAGTGGGTCAGCTTGGTGGATGCAACAGCTTCAAGTGAGCGAGGGCCGTTGCCTCTCTGGCGCTTCCACTCTCAGGCTATCACTCTTTCTTGGCCATACTGACCCGGTGCTTCAAAAGCTTAACAGCCAACTTGAATCATAAAAACCACCAAATTTGAGTGAACTTTTAAGGCATTAGCGTGTTGCGCAGCCTAACCTAAAGACGGGTTTACTCTATAATTTAATGGACAGGGCAACAAAGCACAGTGTTGCGGTAACGCGGACGGTTTAAACTTTATGACTCATTTGCAAGATGCGCAAACCCTGGTTTGGCAACAATTGCAGCGCCCCGAGACGTTTTCGGCGGCGGTGAGTGCTGTATTTCGGACAGTCGAGGCGGCTCGGCGCGCCGATGAAGCCGGCCAGGCACATTTGGTGCAATCCGCGCTCGAAGATACGCTTGCGCAGGTGCTTTGCGCGCTTAAAAGACTAGATGTGCAGGCAGAAGCAGGGCTTCAGCGGGCGCTTCAGCGACTCTCTAAGACGCGAGCTAAAGAAGACCCGGGCGTGATTTATTTGTACACCGACCGCGTAGAACTCTGGCTGAACCACGAGTACCGCGGCAGTTGGCGCATATACGATGATAAAGACATCGAGCAAGTGCGGCAAATGGCGGCAGAACTGGGCTGCCACTTGCAAGAATCTGGGAGTAACCAGTTACAGCTGTTTTAAAGGGCTTAAACGTTTTTGGGTGCCAAAAACGCTCAATAACACGTTTAAATTGTTCTTTAATAGCGTGTTTTACCGTAAAAAGGGGCCCTGGTGGGCCCCTGAAACTATAAGCGGATAACGGTTAAAGCGTAAAAATAAAAATTTGCATTAAGCAGATTTTAAATTCAGGCTTTGCGCATAGTTTTCCAGGTCGTACATAAATTCTTCGGCCTCTTCTGCCATAAGCAAGGCGTCATCAAAATCCTTGGTTTCGGTATCGCTGTGTAAAAAGCGCACGCTTTGTCCGCCTTTTTCAACACGCGTAAAGCGGGTGTCTTTTTGTTTGCGCAGTTGCCGCGTTACTTTATCCAGCAACGCATCAATGCTGGCGTATAAGTCTTTACTGGCCACTTCAACCCTAAAAAAGTATCCGGGCAGGTGTACGGTGGCCTCTGCGCGGTGGCTGCGCGGAATTCTGGGGTTCTTCTCGACCTCCAGAAAAATGTGCACCTCGTTTAAAAACTGGTAATGTTCTGCGAGTCGTCCAAATTTTTCGCTCACATAGCGCTCAATTGCAGGGGTAAGGTCAAAATTGCGGGCATTGGCGAGTAATTTCATAGGCTATGGTTTCCTCCGACTGCATGAAAGGTTAATTAAGCAGGGATTTGCAAGTAAGGATTTGTATTAAGGTGCATCCTGGCCCCGCAAACAGACGGGTTTGCAAGGGCGTGGTATCGTGCCTCCGTGTAAATCAACAGTAACACTGGGTTAAACGTAAGTCGGGTTTAAACAGAACAATCACAAATGCCCAACGCAAGTCGCAAACGCCAACTCGTATCATTCATCATTAAAGTCATCATTCAAACAATGCATCATTTAATGGTCAGAATCATATTTAGGCAGATCCATAATTAAGGTTTTAGCGCGCATCGCAGATGATCTGGTAAATGCAAGCCTGACCCTAGCACCTGACAGTACGAGGGGTGAATGCATTATAAAAACACTGCAGTTAACGCTGAAAATAAGGATTCAGGAATGGGATTCGGTTTGCAGGGCTTGTAAAAATGTAATTTAAGGTTAAAGCGCGGTTTAAAATTGCAGTATGCAATTAAAGGTTGGTTCGCTTTCTCTTGTTTACTATTATAAACTGTTTTTGTAGCTTTGTCATAAAACCGTAACAAAATAATTCAGTTTTTCATAAAAATCAGTTTTTTGTGCTTTGGCGTTAATAAGTATTTGTAAATGCTCTAAAGGTTTTGCCCTAAGTTAAAGGGCGATTAAGGCGCTAACATCGGTTTAACGATGCAAAACCGGGTCTAAAAGTGCCTAAAATCGTAAAAAAGCGGCAAAAACGTTAAAAAGCAGACAGGAACGCTGATTGTCTGAATTCTTTTTAAATCACGTATCGCTAAGAAAGTATCGGCAATGGTCTGGCAAAAATTAACGCAGCCCCCCGAGGGCTTGGCGCAAAAGACGCTTTTTGTTGGCGTTGACCTGGCCCCGAACGCCTCGCTGGAGTCCGGGTTGACTGTGCTAGACCGTGGCATTGCCCTGTTGCGCGCAGATAAGCTGTATCACGATCGAGACATTGCCGACGCCTTGTTGGCCCTTTCGCCTCGCGCCTCGGTGGTGGTTGTGATTAATATGGCTAAAAACCTGGTGGTTGATAGTCGTTGGCGCGTCGAGCAAGTCCGAAGCCGAACCTTGCTTACCAGACACGATGCCCTGCCGCCTGCAACATCCGCCGCTAGTCGCTTTAGCCGAATCTCTGCAGACGGCTCAGCCTTGTTCCCCGGCTGGCAATCGCCACCGTTGCTGCCAGAAAAATCCTTGACAGAGGCAAAGCGAGCTTCGGGCGGGATACGAGGCACCGATGATTTAAGCGAAGATGATGACGATCTGGGCGAATTGCCTGAAAAAAGTACTTCAAAGCCAAAGTGGCAGCCCGCATGGCAAGCCGGCGGCCGCTTTGGAAAACCTGTGTTTAAAGATAATCCTGCGGAAAAGCCGGATAAGCTTTATGAGCGCTATAACCGGCGCGCTAAACTGCTGTATAACGCAATCGCACCAGCAATCCATGCTGCGGGGGGGCAGGTTTTACTGACGTTTGGCCATTGGGGACGAGCGGCGTTTGGACTCGATGTTCCCTTCAGGGCGCGTTCCCAGCAGGGCTGCCGCATGCTGCAAACGCTGTTGGCACAAAAGTTGCAAGTCAAGTTACCCGGCGCCGATAAATCGCAGTTGGCCACGCCGTTACTGGACGCCATTATTTGTGCCTACAGCGGCTGGTTGTTACACAGTGGGGACCATCAGGAGCATTACCAGCTGCTCAAAAGCGAAGATGGCTATTATTTTTGCCAGCCGGTTTCGTCATTTTATTTGCAAGCCAAGCCACGCCGCCGCCTGACCCGCCGTAAATCCTATGCATTTGCCAAGCACGATAAAAAGAAACCCTGATTTTGAGGCTGCGCAGGCCCAGCTGCACCGCTTGTTAGGCGTGGTTGCGGCTTTACGCGCGCCCGAAACTGGTTGCCCCTGGGATTTGGCGCAAACGCATCAGAGCCTGAAGCCCTACTTGCTTGAAGAAGCCTATGAGACGCTGGCGGCCATAGAAATCTTGCCCCAAGATTTACTGGCAGAAAACAATACGCCCGCACTGGCTACTGCAGACTTGGACAAAAATCGTGCCTGGTCTGATTTTGCGGATGAGTTGGGCGATGTTTTACTGCAAGTGATGCTGCACGCGCAACTGGCGCAGGAAGCGGGTCATTTTGACTTTGCCAAAATCGCCCAAGGGCTTACCGATAAATTAATTCGACGACACCCGCACGTGTTTGATGCTGCGGCACAGGGCTTGGCAACGCCCGAGCAAGTCACGCAACAATGGCAGCAGCTTAAGCAGCAAGAACAAGCTCAAAAAAATGATGCCCAAAAAAATAACGCTCACTCTGGCCCGGCGCTTAAGAGTATTCTGTCAAAAGTGACCCTGGGGCAGCCAGCGCTTTCTCACGCCTACCAGGTAAGTAAAAAAGCGGTGGGCGTTGGGTTTACCTGGCCCAACTTTAAAAGCCTGTGGGATTGCGTGCAAAGCGAGTTTGCCGAATTGGCCGAGCTGCTGCCGCCCGAGGCGTTGGCAGGCACCATGGCAGAGCCAGAGTTGAATGCCGCAATTGATGCTTTGCCGAATGCAGCCCAGGTGAGGTTAAGCCTGGAAGATGAACTGGGCGATTTATTGTTTGCGGCGGTCAATTTAGCGCGCGCGCTGAAACTACACCCCGAAGTTGCCCTGAGCCGTGCGACGCAAAAGTTTAAAGCACGGTTTAAAACCATGGAAGAGCTGCTGGCTGCCGAGAAGCTTAGCGCGATGCCAGGGACTGCGGCTGAACCGGCGTCAAAGCTCTCGGCCGAGCATATGCTCCCCGAGGCCGTATTTAACACGCTGGATTTTGAGGCTTGGGATGCGTTATGGGTTCGAGCCAAGCAACTGCAGCGCTCTGGACAACAGTAATACGCCTGCGCTCACTATGTTTTTAAGGCGATAGTGCCCTGTCTTATACTATTTTAAATCATAAAGACTAACTTTTGCTCAGGCGAAACGCTGAATCTTACTGGATTATTTGTCTTCAGAGGGTCTTACCCAAAAAATAATTTGCTATAAAAAATACGGATTTACTTTTTGCATAACATGTTTTTAGCGTATACAGGTTCCGATCAATGACGATGCCCAGTCCGCAAACGATGCCTACAGAGGCACCTGCGTTAGCGCAGCGCGCAACCGTGCCTGTGTGGATACATGCGTTGGCGTTAATTGCGCTGGTGTTGTTATTGCTTGCAACTGGCGGCGTCCTGAAGCCTTTACTGGCGCTCGTTTTGGCGCTGGCACTTTTGCAGGCAACGCTGTTGCCAGCGGTTAACGCCCTATCTCGGGGGCTGGCCAAGTTGGGCGCGTATGCCACCAATGTAACTGCCATGTTGTGGCCCAATGCAGCAAGCTTCTGGTCTCGCAATGCTGTCGCCAAGTCGGCCCTGGGCCCGCTGGGCTCACTTGGCCATAATACGGGGCGGCATCATCATCCGTTTACGCGGCTGGTTGCGGTGATTATTTTGTATGGCGTTTTAGCCACGGCTGGCGGATTAGCAAGTTTTACAGGGTTTCCGCGGTTGTTTAAAGACCTTGAGCGCTTAAGCACCTCGTGGGCCACTGTGGTAAACCGGTTGCAGCAAAGCCGCCCGGTTAGGTACCAGGTAACCTTAAAACCCTTAATTGGTGCTGAGTCCAGATCAAGTCTTCAGACGTCGCGGCTGGAAAGCCGATTAAAATTAGTCGAAGTTGCGCCCGTGCCGCGCCCTATTGGCTGGTTTGGTCTGCTCAAGTCCGTTACGTCAGCGTTGGTGGCCTCGTTGCTGCAAACCGTAACGGGCTTAATTACCCTGGGGTTTTTTGGCCTGCTGGGCTTGGTCATGTTGTTTTATTTGCTGCTTGATCCGTTTTTGATTGAGCATGGACTGGTGCAGTGGGGGCATTTAAACCAAAAGCAGCATCATCAGGTGCACGTGTTTTTTAGGCAAATGCAGCGTTATATTGCAAGCCACATGGTGCTTGCCGTTATGAGTACGGCTGCCGTTTACGTGGGGCTGCAAGCCGCAGGCGTGCAAGAGGCGCCCGTGTTGGTCGCTGCCTTCGGGGTGTTTTCGATGGTCCCCTGGCTGGGGCTATGGTTGGGTATGTTGCCGGCCTGGGTGTCCGCCGTTAGTCAGGTTTCGTTTGGGTATGGCATGGGGTTGCTGGTGTTGCTCATTATGCTTTGGGGCTTAAAGCGCTGGCTGTTTTGTAAACTCATGCCGGTGTCGCCCCGCAGGCTTGTGCTGCTGCCGCTGGCATCTGTGATAGGATCATTGCTGCTGGTTCAGTTGTTTGGTTTGCCGGGGCTGTTGTTAACCCTGCCCATTACGGCGTTTGTGTATGCCGCGCTGGCTAGTAAAAAACTTGCTTAGGGCCAATTTGCGCCGCAGCCATAAATTTGCAAAAGCTTAGCGGGTTTATGTCTGTAAAAGTTCGTTTTTAGACCAGCGCGCCGGCGCCTATCTCGCGTTTTTATTCCTGCACATTGCCCGAAAGCCAGAATGTTTCATGTCGCCATCGTCGTCATCGCAAGCTTATACGTCTAATCCGGAATCGGTTGCGCCAGATTGCGCAAGCCGGGTCAATAAGGCGCTGACGCAATGGCTGCAGATGGCACAAATGCGGCTGGGCCCTTCGCCCAAGCTTTTAGTTGCGTACTCCGGCGGGCTGGATTCTACCGTGTTGCTCCACGCTGTAAGCCAAATCGCTAATCAATCAGAGACTAATGCAGAGCCTCGCGCGCAATCGGCGCTGCAAAAACCGCTCATCGGGCAGGTTAGCGCCGTGTTGTATCATCACAACTGGCGGGGTACCCCGCCGCCAGAGCTTGCGCGCGTGCTAAAAAACACCCAACAGTTTAAGGTTTCGTTGGTGGTCTGCTCGCCTAATTTAAACACGCCGCACACCGAAAAAGCTGCCCGCGAAGTCCGTTATGAAGCCTTCAGGCAACTTGCCGAGCAGCACGGTGCAAGTGCCATCCTCACGGCGCATCATCAGGATGATCAGGTTGAAACATTGCTGATGCGTCTGTTGCGCGGCACAGGGCCCGATGGCATGGCGGGGATTCGAGCCGAGCTAAGCTTAACCGGCCCCGAAAGCAAATCAGTCACCGTGTTCAGGCCGTTTTTAAATGTGCCGCGAGCCGCGTTAATGGCCTACGCAAAGCAGCACGAGTTGTTTTATTACGAAGATCCTACAAATCAGGATACCGCCTACAAGCGCAACGCCATTCGGCACGATGTGCTTAAAACCCTCGAGGCAGAATTTCCGCAGGCACGCCAAAGCCTGCTCAAGTTTTCGGCCTTGTGTGCAGATGATGCCATGTTAGCCGCAGATGCGGTACAAGCCTGCCAGAGCCGCTTGTTAACGGCATCGGGCCTTCAGGAGCCACAGCGCGAGTTGCCCTTGGCAGCGTTTCAGCAGCTTTTACCGGCGTACCAACGCCGGGTGATGAAGCATTTTCTGGATGCCAATCAGGTGTCTGCCGGATACGATAAAGTGATGCGCTGCATTGCGTTTGTGATGGGCGAAAATCGTGGTCGTCGCGAAGCGAGCGGATTGTTCTCGCTCGATACCAAGCCCGAATCGCACGCCAGTGCTGCTACTGCTCCAGAGGCGATGGACTCAGGGCGATATCTGGTGATTCACCGGGGGATTATCAGCATTGTTTCGCCCGCGCGGTATCAGTTTCCGTTGCCGGGCAAGCCGTGCTTATGCTTACCCGTGGCCGATGCCCTGCAGGCCAGTAGTCCGCAGTTGCGCGTGACGGTGGGTATTGAGCGTTTACCCGAGGATGAGCAGGCGATTCATAAGCATCCCGTTATGCATGCGCCCGAAGAAGGCCGCCAATGGGCGTTTTATTTTAATCAAAAATGCCTGGGCGAAGCCTTTGAAGATGTTCATTTAACGCAAACCTTTTTGCTGCGTACGCCGCGTCCGGGCGATGTTTATAAAACCGCTGGCGGGCATCAGCGTAAATTTAAACGCTTACTGGCAGAATCGGGCATGCCTGCGCTGAACCGAATGGCGCTGCCGGTGCTTGCGTTTCATAACTGGGTGTTATGGGCGCAGGATTTAAGCCTGAGTCATCAATCGCATATTAATGTACCGGTGTGGTTTAATGCCGAATTACCGGCCACGCACTGTTTATGGATACAGGATACCAACCGCCATGCCGCTTCATCCCGTTGATACTGAAGGACAGCAGTTACCGCAGGCGCCTTTGCCTGAAGCGATTACCATTGAGCCCTACATCACGCAAGCTGATCTTGACCAGCGTGTGAAGGCCATGGCCGACGAAATTAACGTGGCGTACGCGCACATCAAAGCGCCCAAGCGCCTGGTCGTCATTGCGATTTTGAAGGGTAGCGTGTTTTTCCTGACCGATTTGGTGCGTCAAATAAACATGCCTTGCCAGCTCGAGATGATTCGTTTGGCAAGTTACCACGGCGGCACCCAAAGCAGCGGCCAAGTGCGGGCGGTAGATTTAACCTTGCCTAATTTAACCGGAGCCGATGTACTGGTTGTAGAAGACATTGTGGACACGGGCCTGACGCTTACGTTTTTTGCCGATTATTTAAAATCCCTACATCATATCAATAGCCTTAAATTAGCGGTGCTGCTCGATAAACCCGCGGCGCGGCTGCCAGAAGCCAAACTGAACCTTGATTTTGTGGGCTTTGTGATTGATCAGGTTTTTGTGGTGGGCTACGGGCTAGATTATGACGGCCTTTACCGTAACTTGCCCTACATTGGGCAGGTTAGTTTTGATCAGGCCTAGCGCGTGCGCGTTCGGTGTTATGCGGCGAGGGCCAGTTTGCAAAATTGCGTGAAAATACCACAATTCGCTTCGCTTGTTTAACGGGATAGTCGCTAAAAAAATGTATGCCAATGATATTCTTGAGGCCGAAAAGCCCAAATTTTAAGTCCCAGGGTTGCCTTTTATAAGTGCGATGTTAAGTGTTACATATTGTGGCGGCATAAGTAGCGTTACAGTAGTCGGGAGCGTTTAAAGTTTGTATACTGTGAGCGAAGCAACTATTACAAAAATAGAATTAAAAAATTCAAGCCATAGTATTAAACCAAATTCGTGTGGGTGAGTGTTGGGTTTACTACAGATAAACGCTCATATAAAAGCCCAGATAATTTTAAAGCGCCGGATAAATGCAATGGGATGGTTAAATATTGGACAAGTTGAATGATTTTAAGGCCGAACAAGGCTTAATGCATCGCAATACAGAGACGTCTGCAGATCGTCGTACTCAAGCGCCGCACGATGCTGTACGGATTGACGCTGTAAAACCTGGCTCAAAAATTTTGCAGACGCCGGCGTCACCTGAGGCGATTGAAGGATTTCGGGAGATTTGGCAGGCGCATTTTTTAGCTAAATTTAAAGCGCGCGTCATTCATCCAGAATTTGTGGTTCAGCCCAAAAAAATGCTTAAAGGGCTGCTTTCTCTGACAGAATTACGCCCTGTCGGCTGGAATTCCGGGTGGCACCCCGCGTTTTCGCCTCAGATTGTGCAGCAGTGCCTGGATTTACCTGCTAACACGAGATGGGATGTGTGGCGTTTTACGCTTGATACGCCCGATCTCGATGCCTCTGCGCTGGCAATGCTTAAGCAAGCAGGCTACGCCTACGGCATCATCCCCGATCAGCCGGCTTACAGCATAGACGTTGCGTATGGGCTTGAAGCCTACATGCGCAACCTGAGCAAGGATTACCGAAAAACGTTTACGCGTAAGCTGAATAAGCTTAAACTGGCGGGGCTCGTGAGCGAGCAGGTGGACGTGACCGAGACAACCACCGTCGCTGAGTTTTTTGATACGTTTTTCAAGCATCATTTAGCGTATTGGGATGCTAAAGCTGGCGGCTCGTACTTCCACGATGCGTGCGAGCGCGATTATATTATTGCCTGGTGCGAGCAGCTTAAGGCGCAGGGTAAACTGCTCCTGCTCGAAACGCGCATCAACGGAACGCCGGTGACGCTGCATATGCAGGTCAGGCTGGGCAGCACCGTTTGGAGTTTTTTGATTATTAACACGGGGCAATACCTGGACTATTACCCGGGCATCGTCAGCATTTATCATCACCTGGCGCGCGCCAAGGCCATGGGCGTCACGCGGATTCATTTAGGTCCGGGCGATCATAATTACAAAAAGGGCCTGTGTAATGTGGTTACGCCGCGCAGCACGGTGATAATCGCCAACCGACAGTCTTTGATGGGCCGGGCTTATTTAGCCATGCTCAAGCGCAAGCAAGGGTAATGGATTCGCGCGTTTAGCACTAAATGTTTGAGTGTCGTGTTGGCTTGCCGCAGCGAAACTGAGCCGTCGCATAGCCGTTTTATCTGGTTTGTCGCCAATTGGCTTTATGTTTGGGGCTATTTGAGTTAGGGTTCATGGGCCTCCAAGAGGTATACTATTTATGAAGGCGATTATTTCGTAACTGACTGTATGGCAAATTTTGCCAGGCAGCGTCAGCCTTTCAGAGTTGTGACTTTTAGTCGTGGCCTGATCGCGCTAATTAAAAAATCACGTCATACACTTTAGCCAGTAAACGGCACAGCCAGATCGCATTTTTGAGATCATGAAGTCTTACCCGAAAGCTTACCGGGACTCCTACCGTAATCTATGTCTCAGCCCGCAACTACATCCACTTCAAACGCCTGGCTCGCGTTAGACGCTCAGCCGGAAGTCCAGATGCTGGAGCTGAGCGAGGGGCTCACGCTGTCGCCCTCCGGCGTGAGTAGTTTAGTCGAATGTCCGCGCAAGTTTTTTTATCAGCACGGGTTGCAGTTAAAGGGTAAAGCCTCGCCCGAGAGTTTAAAAGGCAAGTTGATTCACAAACTCCTGGAAGCGTTGGCCGAACCGCAGTGGCGCTCGCCCGAGCGCTGTGAGCAAAACGTCGAAGCCCTGACACTGCGCGTTACCCAGACGTTTGACGAAGTTGCCCGCTTGCGCGCGCCCGCCGAGGCGACTAACGCGTCTGAAGGCTTGAGCGCAAATGCCACCGAAGCACCCATGACGCCCGAGACGACCCCGGCGGCGTTGCACTGGTTGTTAATGCCAAGTTTTTCGGACGATGCCGCCATGCAGACCTACGAGGCCATGGCGCTGATTAGGCCGTTATTACAGCTAAGCGTGTTTGAGCGTTTGGCGCTGCAAAAATGGGTCTTGGGTGCTGTGGCCGATTTAAAACAGCACGGGTTTTTTATGCAAGTTGCAGCCGCAACCGATTGGCAAGTTGAGCAAAAGTTAACCGCACAGCAGGTGTTTGACCCCGCGCTGAACACCACGTTAATGGGCATTGCCGATGTTGTGGTTACCATGCCCGAAGGCCGTAAGGCGGTGCTGGATTACAAAACCTATGGTGACGGCAAACTGACCCAAAAAAAACCAGAGACGCGGTTAAAACACGTGCTAAGCGTCTTTGAGCCGCTAAGCGATGACGAGGCCCTGACCCATGCCGAACGGTTTAAACCGTGGGCGCAGGGGTTAAAACTGTTTCAGTTACCGTTGTACGCTCTTATGCTGGCGTCCTTGCAAACCGAGACAGAGCAAGCACCTGCGCAACCCAGCTTGGCGCTCCCCGAGGCGGTCCTCCAATTGGTCAGGCCTGCGCCCATCGAGAATCCCGATGCGGGTAGCTTGGCTATAACGCTGACGCCCGAGGTGCTTGCCCGGCAATTACCCGAGTTTACACGCGTGCTGCAGCAACATTTGATTGCCCCACTCAGGCAGACGGTTATGCCAGAGGCCAGCCCGAACGATGCGCAATGCAAGTATTGCGTGGCAAAAACTATTTGTGACGCCGCAGGCATGGCCGTTTAAACAGCCAATCAAACACGCAATTAGCGGCTGCTTAGCGCGCCTTGAAACGCATAGATATCGGACAATTGTTGCGGCACGGGTTGTGTGGCCTGCCATTTTTCCAGCAGTTTAAACAAAATGCCGGCGCACATTCTCACGTCATTTTCGGCGCGGTGTGCGCGTGTGTTTACAACGCCACATTGGGTCGCGACCACCATGCCAGCGTAACTGGGTAAGCCTGGTAAAAGCTTTTGGGCTAGTACCTTGGTGCAAAGCGCGTTCTGTAAATTTAGTTGGGTGAGCAGGGGCGTAACGCCTTTGGTTTGCGCTTTTTCTCTTAAAAAGCCAATATCAAACGGCACGTTGTGCCCTACAATAACCGGGTGCTGCGGTAAAAACGCGCTAAGTTGTTCTAGCGCGGTTTGTAGCTTGGGCGAATCGGTAAGCATCTCGGCGGTAATGCCCGTAATGGCCGTAGACTCTGGCGTGACCTCGCCCAGTTCGGGTTGCACCAGCGTGCTAAACATGCTCAGGAATTCGCCGTTTTTATACTGAATGGCTACGATTTCGGTGATGTCGGTTTTTTTAGGATTCAGACCAGTGGTTTCAATATCAATCACGCTGAATACGGCCTCGGTCCAGGGTTGCTGGCGGTCGGCTTGCGAGGGTTTTTCGGAAGAGCCCATTGGACTGGCTGAAGGACTGGCTGATTCGGCCTGCGAAAAAAGGCTGGCTTGCTGAAAAAGCGATGTTTGCATATGCATGCCCCTCAAAAAACACTAAAATTACAGCTTACAGGCACTGTGAATAATCTCGTTAAGTATACAAAAAGGTGACATTCGAAAAAAGGGGCTGGTCTAAGTACTTGGATTGGGTATACTAAGCGGGTGAGAAAAATGGGCCATTAGCTCAGTTGGCTAGAGCGCACCCCTGATAA
>JAYKHY010000013.1:0-24769 GCA_035285025.1 Vampirovibrionales bacterium
CCCGCAGTCTGGATAGCGCGCCCTACGTGCAAGAGTTACTCATTCAGAAGATCCAGGAAACGATGATGAATCAATCGCACGTTTTTGACTTTGAGTTAAACGGCCTATTAAAATCGGGCAATGCCTCGATGCCACAAACGCCGCAGCAATAAATAAAAGGGTCAACGCATACCAATGAAAAACCAACAAAAAAAACTCCTCCTCATCGTTGCCCTGATTGCGGTTTTGGGCGCGGGTGCCATGATGATTGTGATGCCCACAATTAAGGCGCTCAGCACCAACTGGCAAGCCTTACAAACCGCAAAAAGCGAGCTTGAAAGCACCAGTAGCCAAAAAGAAGCTCTGCTGGCCGAGCTGGAGAGTTATAAAAACCGAAACGTCATTCCCAAAGGCATTATTCTTCGGCCGTATTCCCCCACGGCTTACGATAAATCCATAAAAATCATGCTCGATGCCGTTGTGGATTTAGCCGCCCAGAACGGCAACCTGCTGATTAGTCTTGAGCCTGCCTCGAGCCTGGAAAACGTAGGCGGATCGCCTGCGCCCCCGCCGCCCCAACCCAAAGCAGAGCCCGCACCGCCCGAAACCGCCCCCGCAGAAGTTGCAGCCGATGGCGCTGCAACAGGCGATGCCGCAACAGCAGCAGCCCCACCACCGCCACCAGAGACTTTATTGCTGCCCTATGGCTACCGGCTTGCGGTGCGCGGTAGTTACGAGAATATTCTGGACTTTTTAAAAGCCGTTGCGGCTTTAAAAGAATTGATCGAAATCAAAAGCATTTCGATTGAAAACGAACTGATGCCCGGCGGCGTTCCGCCCAATCCATCGGAACAGGGCGCGGGCAGTACGCCCGTTGTGGCGGCTTTGACCAATCCGCAAAAACCGCTCAAACTCATGGCGTTTATTCAGCTGTATCTGGTTGATAGCGCAAGCCACCTGCCCGCCTCGTTAATGACGAAGCCTGAAGCCGTTGTCCAATAAAACGGAACAATAATACGCAGCAATTAAACGCAACTCGATGCCGCTTAAACGATGGGTTACGATATGATTGAGCAACTCAACCTTAAGTTAGGACAAGGTTAGGACACTCTAATCCTCAAAATGCAATCAGGGTGTGTATTTTCCTGACCTAAAGTGTATGATTTACTTTTTCAAATCGCCTGTTAAATCAATTTGGCACTTTTTGGGGCACTTTTTTTCGGGGCTCGCCTTTTACGATGCTTTTATATCTGGAAGAAGATGACGTTGGCTTTGACATAACAACTCAGGGCCTCTTGCGGGCGCACCCGAAGGCTCAAGAAGAGCCAGGTATTGCTTTAGCTAAAACGCAAGCAAACCAGCCAGGCTTAACAGCAAATCAGTACCCCTCTTGCCAAACGGCACTTATTCCAAGATCGGCCTGCATTAGCACGGGGCACAACGCGGCCGAAACCTTGCTCGCTGAATTCAGGCAGTATTGGCCCCATCACGGGTTAACGCTTAACTGGCACGTGCCAGCCGGCGCACGATGTGAAACACGCAGCCCGCTGGCAACCTTAAGCGGTGCCATGCCCGAGATTCTGGCGATTGAGCGCACCTTGCTCAACTTGCTGCAATTGCTCTGCGGTACCGCCACCCGAACCCGTGCCTTTGCAGACGCACTGGCTGCAACGCAAACGCGTATTGCCCACACCCGTAAAACCATACCGGGGCTTCGGGCGGCGCAACGGCAAGCCGTGCTGGATGGCGGCGGGCAGCTACACCGCGGGCGCTTATCCGAGGCGGCACTGGTCAAGGATAATCATTGGGCGTGGCTGGCGCAGAACAACGTTTCGCCCGAATCGGGCCTGCAGGCGTTGCGCACGTTTTTGCCGCACACAGCGCGCTTGTGGGTCGAAGTTGACAGCCTGGCGCAATTAACCAACTTAATGCAGAACGCTCAAACCCAAACCTGCATTGATGGCATCTTGCTGGATAATTTTTCGCCCGCGCAGATTCAAGACGCCATAGCGTTGATTGACAATCGCGCGTTGATCGAAGTTTCGGGCGGCATCAAGCTCGAGACCATTCAGCAATATGCCTTGCCGGGCGTACACGTGATTTCGACCAGCGCGCTCACGCTGGGCGCGCCCCCCATTGATATTGGTATGGATTTTATTACGCCTTGAGACGCAAGTAGACACCCCTTATGACCCACGCTGCATTTGACGCAATTATTCTGGCCGCAGGCAAGGGCACGCGCTTTAAAGGCAGCACGCCCAAGGTTCTGGCCCCCATTTTAGGCTTAAGCGCGCTCGCGCGTGTGCTACAAACCTTGCATCAGGCAGGGTGCCAACGCGCAGTAACGCTCACCGGGCATCAAGCCGAGGTGGTTGAGCAGGAAGTGCAAACCTTGCAACCCTTATGGGCAACCATGCCTGTGGCCACCGTGCGACAAATTCCGCAACGCGGCACGGGCGATGCCGTGCGCATTGCGCGCGACGCTACAAACCAATTGTTTGCCCAAACCGTCCTGATTTTAGCGGGCGACGTCCCGCTACTGCGCCCCGAAACCCTGACGACCCTGCTTGCAACGCACCACGCGCAACAAAACGCCGTGACACTCTTGGCGGCCGAAATCGCGAACCCCACCGGATACGGGCGCGTGCAGCTTGAGGCCGAAAACGGCCAAATTGTTGCGATTATCGAAGAAGCGGACGCCACCCCCGAGCAAAAGGCCCTTCGGGCCGTAAATACAGGTGTGTATGCGTTTGACTGGGCAAAAATTTCGCCCTTACTCGATAAACTCTCTAGTGCCACAGCGCAAGGTGAATTTTATCTGACAGATATTATCGCCATTGCCCGCCAGCACCAGCTTAAAGCGGGCTGCGCCTGGCTTGCAGACCCCGCCGAAATGACGGGCATTAACACGCGGGCTCAACTGGCAGAAGTAATTGAAGCGTTAAGCCTTCGGCGCTGTAACGAGCTGATGGCCGAGGGCGTCACGATTCTATCGCCCGCAAACACGCTGATTGCCCCGGAAGTGGTCATCGGTGCAGATACCGTTGTTGCGCCGGGCTGCATGCTGACGGGCAAGGTTCAGATTGGCGAGCGGTGTCAGATTGGTCCGCACAGCACGCTGACCGGCCCGGTTAAAGTGGGTGATAACGTGATTATCCAGCACAGCACCGTAATTGATGCCGAAATACGCGACGGCGCCTATATTGGCCCTTACGCGCACTTACGCGGCGGATGCACCGTGGGCCAGCAAAGCCGCGTGGGTAATTTTGTGGAGTTTAAAGCCGTCAATTTCGGCGATCACGCTGCGGCAGCCCATTTAGCGTATTTAGGCGACGCCGAAGTGGGCAACAAGGTGAATATGGGCGCGGGCAGCATTACCGCCAACTACGATCCGGTGCGGGACCAAAAACATAAAACCCATATTATGAGCGGCGCAAAAGTGGGCTGTAACAGCGTTCTGGTGGCGCCGGTCCAGGTGGGCACCAATGCCTGCGTCGCAGCAGGCTCGGTGATTACCAAGCCAGTGGCGGCAAACGATTTAGCCATTGCTCGCGGACGCCAAAGCAGCTTGCCCCAGTGGGTCAGCCAGAACGAATCGCCTGAGGCACTGTTTAGAGCCGACGTCGAAAGTTAAGTCTCGCGAAACCAAAAGGTAGCCCAATAGGCAAACCAATGCATTGGCTTTGCAACCAGAATGCAATCCATTGCGCGGCACCAGTTGATCTTGCCCGTTGCAAGCGGTATAACCTTAAGTAACCTTTAACTAAACCCTGTGTGCGCCGAGGTGGTGAAATTGGTAGACACGCATGATTCAGGTTCATGTGGCCGCAAGGCTATGGGGGTTCGAGTCCCTTCCTCGGCATTTACGGGTTTAGTAATACAACTGGGGTATGTCTGCAAACTTGATTAAACTGAATTGACGTTAGCGATGATCACTTGTCTGGCGTTCGCTATGGGTAAAAACGAGAGTGGGTGGTGATGACACAGATAGATTTTAATCGCACCAAGGCAATGCAACCAAACACTACTACATTTAATGCGGCGGAGCCCGCGTTTATTTATCGGCCAGCACCAGCGCGCGGACGAACCCAAACCGACTGGTTGGACAGTTGGCATAGCTTTAGTTTTGGCGACTACCACGATGCGCGCTGGATGCACTTTGGGCCGCTTCGCGTGATCAATGAAGATACAGTGGCGCCAGCGGGCGGGTTTGCCGAACACGGGCACCGAGACATGGACATTATCACAGTGGTGCTCTCGGGGTCGCTAGCGCACCAAGATAGCCTGGGACACGGCACCCGGATTTTACCCGGCGATGTGCAACGGATGACCGCAGGACGCGGCATTCGTCATAGTGAGTTTAACGCCTCTGACGTCGAACCGGTACACTTTTTACAAATTTGGATTCAGCCCAATCAAGCGGGCCTAACGCCAAACTATCAGCAAATTAGTGTGTCGCCACAAGAATACCAGGGAAACTGGCGATTGATCGCGTCTGAAACAGGCCAAGGGCTTTCTGTTCGACTGAATCAGGATGTAAAGCTCTATCGTGGCAATATTACGCCTGACCAATCATTAAAAATAGAGGTCTTGCCGGGCCGATCGGCCTGGCTCCAGGTCATTTCTGGCGAGTCGGAACTGACTGGAACCGAGCCATTACAGAAACTATCGGCTGGCGATGGCTTAGGGCTGAAGGTCGAAGGCGTATACACACTCACGTCATCACAGACGCTGGATGCGCTCTGGTTTGACTTGCCCTCGCTATAATTTAACAACATCACGCCCAACGCCAGGGCCGTTAGGCAACGGTTTAAAGCGCCCGTGCAAAACCAATTTTTAAACAAGCAAATCAACTATATTTGTGCAACAAAACAGCAGCCCTGCCTATATTCTAAACATCGAACCACCCGTCACCAGAGCTATTTAAGCTGATTGCCCTTAACCACATTGCCATACCCTTAAAAATGAACGGGAAACGAATCAATACTACGTTTATAATCACAAGTCCACACTTTTTACGATCAAAGTCGCACAAACGAACATAAGCCCTTGTTTAAAGTACAATAGCGTGTATTCTTGTAAAAACGTATCTTAAATGTTCTTGGAGTCTTTTCCGCTTAAATTATGCCCCCTTTTCGCTCATCTGGCGGCCGTCGCCGCAATCAACCACCCCCGCCCAAATCCGACAAAGGCCCATTGCTACTCAACGAACGGATTCGTGCCACAGAAGTCCGCTTGATTGACGAAGGCGAAGCCACCATTGTCTCTCGCGCGCAAGCAGAGGCGTTAGCACAAGAAAAAGGCCTGGATTTGATGGTCGTGAGTCTTGAGTCCAGCCCGCCGGTGGTTAAACTGGTTGATTACGGTAAATTCCGGTTTGAACAAGAGAAAAAAGAGCGCGAAGCCAAAAAGAACCAACACGCCGCAGCTCTTAAAGAAGTCAAAATGGGCGTACGTATCGGCGAACATGATTATCAAGTTAAAACCGATCGCGCCAAGGAATTTTTACAGGAAGGCCACAAGGTTAAGCTGACCATTCGTCTCAAAGGGCGAGAAATTCAGCACCCCGAGCTGGCCCGAAACCTGGGCGACAAGTTTGTTGCAGATCTGACTGAACTGGGCTCGCCCGAAATGGGCCCTAGACTCGAAGGCCGCCAGTTGCTGGTGGTCATGGCGCCGTCCAGTATCCCGAACAAAGCTAAAAAGCAGACCTCGGAGCAGGCAAAAAGCAAGACAGCTAAGCCTGCTGCACCTGCGCAAACACCGGCTTCTGAGGTGCCCAGTTCCCCCGCGCCCGAGCCCGCGCTTAGTGAATAACTAAGCCCCGGGTTTATAAAACGCAATAAATCTTGCGTGCCAGCAGCCTCTGGCATTGATGCGCATTTGTCTTGGTGCTATAAACTTGGATGCAGCCTAAGCTGCCTAAAGCTCGTATAGTTTTATAAGTTTAAGTTTTTTAAAAATTGCTTGCTCAAGCATTTTAAGGATTGTGTCCACTATGCCTAAAATGAAAACCCACCGCGCAGGTGCGAAACGCTACCGTATTACGGCAAACGGCAAAGTTATATGCCGCCGTGCAGGACGCAGCCACTTAAACCTTAAAAAAGCCGCAAATCGCAAACGCGCGCTGGATAACCCTGTGGTGATTCACGAAAGCAACCTGGACCGGATTGCAGCGCAACTGCCCTACATGCATCACGCACGTCGGTAGATGTAGGTCGTTAACCGCCATGCTTAATGTTACGCACACCCCTTTTCCAAATAAAGCTAATACTTTTGCAACAATCAATGCGTTAAAGAAGTTAGGCATTCCCGCTCAACCTAATTACAGGACGAATCGACCTGAATTACAGAAAAATTTCACACCCTCTGCCCAACAAATTCAGGTTTTAAAGAAATATGGTTTATGGCCGCTCTCGGCACTTAATGGTAAGCATTTTAAATAATTCGAAAGGAACTCAGCCCCCATGGCACGCGTAAAACGCGGGAATGTTTCTCGCAAACGGCATAAAAAAATCCTTAAAATCACCAAAGGCTTCCGTGGTGCAGCCAGCAGACTGTTTAAAGTGGCCAACCAGGCCGCGATGCACGCCCTGCAACACGCCTACGAAGATCGCCGCAAGCGTCGTCGCAATCTGCGCCGCCTGTGGACGATTCGTATTAACGCGGCCGCGCGGATGCAAGGCATTAGCTACAGCCAGCTGATTAACGGCCTAAACAAAGCGAAGATCGAAATTAACCGTAAGTTTTTAGCCGATTTAGCCGTGACGGCCCCCGAAGCCTTTGCCGACATTGCGGGCAAAGCCAAACAAGCTTTGGCTGCTTAAGACGCGTTCTTCCAAATTTAAACTTTAACGGCGCTATCAATTTTTGATGGTGCCGTTAAAGTTGCTATGCTCTGCTATTTAGGGCGATTGAATTTTTCGCGACCTATAACATTACGCCCTGCAGCGAAAGACGTGTTTAAAATCGAGCATAGAACGTCAGTTAACTCAAAATACGCGCTTATGCCAGACGTTTAATCTACGCGATAAATCCGGATTTCTGGCCCTGGGCGCTCGTAGCCATCCAGATCCGTCATCGGTAAGTGGAACGCATCAATTGCATTAAACGTGGCTTCAGGCGGCATTATGTAGCCTGCACGCATGGGCGAAAACGTGGCGACCCGCGTATAAAGCGCATCGAGCGCGTTAAGTTCAAAATCCGGCGTGGTAAACAAGCTTAGGCTTGAGACGCCCACCGAAAAATACCGAATGCCGTGGGCCTTTAAAAACGCTTTATCGCGATAACTGGAGATATTCATCTCGTTATGCACATTCGGCTGCGGCGAGACTAAGGGCGGTAACTCGGAAGGCATATACCCCGCGCCCTTCATGGTGCGCGGCAACTCGTTATTGCGCGGGGGCGATAAAAAATACTTACGGTACTGATCGGGCAAACTTAAATGAGTAAATCCCACGCCAATCCCCACAGACTCGCCAGGCATAACACGCGATAAAAGATACCGCCGGGCAAGTACGCGGGTATCGGGCTGCGCAAGCAACGCGCTACTTAACAGGCTACTTTTAACCGATTGCCCCGCAATCAGGACGCCCAGAAGCGCAACCACCAAGCGCGCCTGCCAGAGCTGCAAACGCGCACCCTGCCCTGACGTTTTGGGCTTGGTTAACGCCTGATACACGAGCGCAAGCCCCAAGGCCGTATAAACAGAAAAAACGGGCAGCAGCGGAATCACGTAACGGCTAAACACGGTGGGCGTGTTGCCCATGTATACATAAAAGGCAGCCGTAAACCCCAACAAGGCAGCGTGCGCCACCGGCGTTTTTAACGCGCTCGGGCGCATTAGTAAAATCCAGCCATAGCCAACCATAATGCCTAAGGCAAACACTAACCAAAATGGCCCAAGGCCATGCCATAGGCTAAACTTGGCGTGGTAAACCCATCCTTGCCCTAAATAAAGCAAATGGCCATCTTTTAAGTGCGTCATCTGGAATTGCACATCTTTTAAAAAGCCGTGGATATCTAGCATGGCATACGGCGTGGTGATAAAAAACACGCCCGCCGCAACGCCCAAACTCAGCAACAGCATCGTTATTATGCGCGACTTATGCGGCCAGTAGCGCGCGGCCATGGCAATCCAGAGCGCAAGCGCGCTTAACCCGGCAGGGTACTTTAATCCGCCCGCAAGCCCCACGCACACACTACCCCAAAACATGGGCTTATCTAGCGTCAAAGCCGTAGTATCTGAAGGTTTAGAGTTTGCAGCAGCCGCGCGCACGGCAATGGCAACCGCAGCCCAAAGCACGCAGGTGCTAAACAGCGTACTCGGCACATCTGTAACCCCAAAATGCGAATCGCGCACGTGTAAAAAACAGAATGCTAATAGCGCCGCAGCCACGTAAGCCACCCAGCGCGCCGGATGCAACTGACGCGCAAGCGCATATACGGGCAGCACGGTCAAGGCGCCGCAAACCGCCCCCAACCCCCGAGCAATTAGATGAAACAACGTTTGATCGTTGGCGTAAAGCTGCGCAAACGCCGCGAACGAGGACCACTCGCCCGAGACACTGCCAAGGGCGAACACAATCGCGTAAAGCACCGCCACCGCGTATATAAACAGCGAGGGATATTCAAAAAAATGCGGGTTAAAATCGCATTGCCCCTGCGCGCAACTGCCTAAAATACGCAAAAGGGCAAACTCGCTGATGTTTTGCTCATCGGGGCGACTCAGGTTGGGCAATCCAAAATCAAGCCCCCACAGCCTTAGTGCAAGCGCTAGCAGACACAACAGCAGGAGCGCCCAGCGCAGTTTTAAAAAAAACTTCATAGCGTGTTTATACGAAAAAAACACCAGATTGACGAATCTTTACAAGAAATGATCGTAATTTTGCATTTAAACAGGCAACTTTACGCCTTGAGCCGCGTTTAATAACTGTTATTGCCAAATTGTGCCTTTACGCGCCTCACGATCATGCTCCAGCCGCTCAATGGCTTAAAACACTGGCTCAAACAAAGTCAGCAAAATCTGCCCAAAATAACGCCCAGCCTGGAGCGCAGGGTTAATTTAATGCAGGGCGACGTGCGACGCGCGCAGATTAACACCCTGGAAGGCAGCGTGATTGCAGGCCGAAGCGCGTTTGCGTTTTTGCGAGACGGGTTTCTGGAATGCCAGGAGCGCCTGTTTGAAGAACTGCTGGTGGGCGTTAGCTGGCTAAACGGAAAACCCATCTTAGAGGGCGCATTTGACCGCGCGTACAAAAACCGCAACCCCGCCTCTCGGTTAAACCCCGCCATTGATTGGTCTGTCAAACGCAGCAAATCGCTAGCCTTAAGCCCGTTAGAGCTTTATACGGCATCGGCCACCCGAGGCGAAGCGTTTTTAACCACCAAAGCCAAACGGTTTGCCTTGTCGCTGTTTATTCCGCTCGCCCTCATCAGCGCGATTATTCCGATTATCAACCAGCTTAAAACCGATTGGCTGCTGCGGCATTTTCCGGGGCTCAAAGAGGATATCGGGCATCATAAAAAAAAGCATTTGCACCCTACGGCAAAGCCCTTGGCATTAAAACACGCCAACAACCTTGCGCTGCGACAACCAGGCCTGCAAGCGATTAGCCGGCCGCAAGCTCAACCGGGCTTATGGCCCACCGCAAGCGCAATGAATCACGCTAGCTTAACCGGCTTAGAGGGAATAACTGCGGCAACTAATTTTTCAATGCTGCAACCTCAAATCAGCTACAGCACACCAAATGCATTGAATACTTCAGGCGCGTTAACGTGGCCGCAAAAAGGCTTGGCCGTGCAAAAGCCCGGATTTGGGCTTGGGGTTGCCGATTTAGCCAAAGCAGGCCAGTGGGTCGGTAATTTTTATAGCAACGTGCCGTATGGCGATTTACTCATCACAGACGTGGGCCTGTTTTCGGGGCGCGTGTACGTGGCTAATCGTCGCAGCAAATACGAGGCGATTGAAGGCCTGTATCGCGATATTGTCTCGGATTATTTTTACCTGCTCTCGTTACCGCACGCCATACAGGTGGTTAATTTTGCCCTGAATCATACGCTTGGCGTGGATGCCAAAATGGATCCCGTGACCGGACGCGCGCTGCTATCGCAACTCATAGCGCCCAATACTTTAATAAAGGCGCAGCAAACTTTACTGGGCGACGCATTAACGCAACAACAACTGACAACGCTAAAACCAACCCTGGTACAGCTTACGCAAGCCGCCACACAAATACCCGTAAGTGCCTTAAAAGATCCCTTACACCTTGAACTTGCCGCGCACCTGGCCAAGACGCACCCGCCGGCGCAAATTACCGCAATCGCCAACAGCATGCTGCAGGCCCTGCACGAGCTGTCGCCCAAAGGCCTGCTCAGCCAGCAGGCCGCGCAAACGTATCTGGAATCGTTGCAAAATAGCACCAAATACGGGCCGCTGCGCGATACCGATCGGGAGAACCTGAGGCGCGCCTTTAAATGGTCGCTGCAGCAAACGCATCCAACGCCGTTACCCAAAGACCTTGCAAGCAAGCTAACACCCCAAGCCAGCCAACGGCTCACGCAGATTTCTCAGCGCCAGGGGCTGGCAACCGCAAACCACACGTTCAAGCGCGCCCTGCAACTATTACCCGAACAACTGGGCACCCCCGCGTTAATCGATGAAGCCGAAGCGCTGAGCGAATGGCTGGATCAGGCTGCGATTCGGGGGCTTGGCCTGAAAGAAACCCTGCATGCAAGCGTCTCGGATTTAAGCCGCGAGATTCAATCGCTGGGCTTATACGACCAATTTGAGCGACTTTCTCAAAAACAGAAAACGCAGCCCTTGCTCACGCACTCTTTTGAAGAGCTGAGTTTTTATAACCGGTTTAAACCCATTGTTCAGGCCCGCAAAACCCTGCAGCAACATCTGCACGCTGGCACGTTGCCCGCCGTAGAAACCATTGAGCAACTCAACAGCGCGCTGCGGCATTTAAACCACAACAAAACCAGAAAACTGGCCCAAAAAACCGAAACCCTGCTTCGGTTAATGGACCCGAACCGCACGTTAACTGATTTACCCGCACCGGTTCGTGAAAAGCTAGCGCTAACCTCAGGCAGAGCTTCTGGCGGCGTTAAAAACACAGCAGAAACCCTGATTGGCAAGCGCATTGATGCCGTGCTGGAAAATATTCTGGCGCAGACCCCAGCAACCCACCCGCGCAAACCTTTAATACAACATTACCAACAAGCGCTGCAGCAGGCGCTCACCCACGCGCCACAACACCCCACGTTACCCAACTGGATTTGCACCGAGGCGAGAGATCTGCAGCACCAACTGCATTACATTGCCCGCGGCGGTCTGGCAAACGATCCGGCAACCGCTCGGCTTATGATGCGCCTGACGCATAAACTCCCTGGCAGCAGCCGAGAATTTATGCCGCCCAATGCAACGCAAAACGCGCATCAGGCATTAGTGCGCTACTGCTCCACGCTGGTTCAACAGGCACAAAAATCGTTGGAGCATCAGGGCTTGAGCGCAGATGCTAAAGCGGGCGCCTCGATGATTCAAAAAACCCTGTGGCAGGCATTCCGTAAAAACAGGGCGTTCCAGTTTGCCAACTATGCCCTTGCGCTTGGCGGCACCATGGCCGGCCTTGGGATTCTTGTGCCCAAATCGATGATGGCGTTAAACCGCAAGCTGACCGGCACGGATGATCATCCGGGGCTGGCCGCGCTAATTAAACAAGAAAGCTAACCGCAAAAGCCGCTTGCAGGTTTATCGAAACGCCGCCACAATAGGGCTAATCATGAGTAAGCGATTAACGCAGGTCAGCGTTTTAATTTGATCGCCAAGGGGATATTGGTCAAATTCCTCCTACCCGTCAAGGCGCGGATCAATCTTAAAGCGGATCAATCCTAAAATAGCGTGTCTTTGCCTGGATTCCGGCATTCGCCGCAATGACGTTTTTTGTTAACTTGTTATCTGAACCCTGCACTGTATTCTGAATATTAAAGCAGCTAACCTGAAGTTGATTTACGATAATTGTTATGAACGCCACGCGCATCATTTTAGGCACCCGCAACAGCCCGCTCGCGCTAGCGCAAACCGAGCGCGTACAAGCGGCATTGGCGCAAGCCTGGCCCAAACTTAACCTGAGCAGCCAGAGCATGACGACGCTGGGCGATACGCAGTTACAGCAATCGTTTTCGCAACTGGTTCAGGCCGGGCACACCGGTGTTTTTGTCAAAGAACTTGAGCAAGCCCTGCTGACTGGCCGCATTGATTTAGCCGTGCATAGCTACAAAGACATCCCGAGCCAGCAACCCGAAGGATTAACCGTTTGCCCCGTTTTACCCCGCGATGACGCCCGCGACGCCTTGATTTTAGGCCCGCAAATCTGCGAGGGCAGCACGCTAGAAACGCTCCCCCCAGGCGCGCGTTTAGGCACCGCCTCGACCCGACGACAGGCGATGGTTAAACGCCTGAGGCCCGATTTAAACTTTATCGACATTCGCGGGAATATCCATACCCGACTCAAAAAACTGGAAGCCGGTCAATGCGATGCACTGTTACTGGCCATGGCCGGGTTTGAACGCATGCCCGATTTTTTAGGGTTGGCCAAGCCGCGAATCGTGCCGTGCTGCCCCGTCAGCCAGCTGATTCCCGCACCGGCGCAAGGCCAACTGGCCGTAGAATACCGCACCGCGGATGCCAGCATTATTGAGCCACTCTTGGCGCCGCTGTTACCCAGCCCGGCCCAGCAAATTGCCACCCAGGCAGAACGCGCCGTGCTGACAGCGTTGGCCGGAGGCTGTTCGGTACCGTTGGGCGTATACTTGAACCCGCAAGACGCAACGTTATACGGCTGGATACAATCCGGTCAAACGTGTTATCAGCACCAGGTTGCCTTGGACGTGTACGCCCCAGAAAGCGCCATCGCGGAAATGATTCAGCATCTGGGTCAAACAGAACAACCGTAAAAAGCGGCTCACTAACCAGCCCGTAAAAAGCGCAGGCGCAAAAGCACACGCCCCTGAAGGCTTTCATAGCTCGCAAAACAATTCCTGAAACGCCTATGGGCAATTAAACACCGGCCTGTTTTAGAGCAAATTAACTTTTGAATGAGACGTTTTGAACAGCATTACTCAAGCCATCGGCGGCGGTTTGATTCAGCGGTTTGATTCAAAAGCTTAGCCCTTGCAGATTTAACGAGTATCGCGAGAACCCCCCTGGCATGCATTACAACTCCCCTGCCGCCCGTAACACACAAGCCGCAACTGCGCAGCGCAGACAACACGCCGGCCACCTGCTCGAAGCGGTTCTGGACGAGACGCTTACGGCGCGACAAGCGCTAAACCGGTGGCCGCTTTTTGCGCCAGGCAAACCCGAACCGGATCCCTCGCTGGCGGCGGCGTACCAGGCGCTGTGGCATTTTGAATCTGACGAAGAGAAGCAGCAGGGCCAAGTGTTTTACATGGATATTCAGTTTGAGATGCTAAGCGCGATGAGCCGATTTTTAAAACTCGGCCAACCGTTGCCGCCCGATATCCTGACCCACTACGAACCCGCCATCGCGCCCGATGAGCAACCCGTTGTTTACGATCCGCAATTGGGCTTTTTTAAATGGCTGCCCGCCTGGTTTGCGCAACGCAAACGCATTTACGTTCGCACGCTGCGCGCAAGAGTCGAGGGCATTCAGGCGTTGTTTTTGCAAGCACTTGGTCGCAAATAAAACGCTAACGGCCTGCCCCGCCACCGCCACTGCTTCCGCCGCCAAAGCCGCCACCGCCTCCATAAGAACCAAATCCACCGCCGCCCATGATAAACGGGCCGCCGCCTGATTTGCTAATAAGCCACGCAAAAATCAGCAGCATCAGCAAAAGCATAATAATATTGACTTCCGGGGCTTCTTGCTGGGTTTGCACGGCATAGCTTTGGCGCAACTGTGTATCGCCCGCCATAATTTTAGCGACCGATAGCGCGGTATTTTTTAATCCAAGCGAGTACTGCCTCTGAGCAAACGCGGGCAGCGCTTCAACATCCAGAATCCGGCCAGCCAAGGCATCGGGCAACAGCGCCTCGGCACCTAGGCCCGTGGTCACGTAAATCCGGTTGCCGGACAGCTTATTGCGGATTCGGGAGGCATTGGCCAAAATGAGCACGCCATTATTTTTAGCTTTGTGGCCAATCCCCCAAGCGTTAAAAATCTCGACAGAAAACTCGGAGAGTTCGCGCGAGGTATCCGGGAGCGTTAAAATCGCAATCTGGGCATGCCCATCCTGTTCAAGCGCCCTGAGCGTTGCAACCAGCAGCGTTTCGTCGTCAGGCGTGATTAAATCGGCACGATCCGTCACGTAAAACGACGGGCCCCTGGGCGCAGGCGGAACGGCATTGACCTGAGTAGCCGCGCAAACCTGCGCCAAACCCGAAATTACCCATAAACTGAGCAACGCCAAAACGACAAACCCAAAGGGGCGTTTTAACGAATTTAAAACCGGTCGCATAAATGGTTAAAACGCGACATAGGGCGTGGCTTGCTCGGCTTTAGAGGCCTCAAACGGAGCGCGTTTTTCGAAGCCGCTGAGCCCGGCAATAATGTTGGACGGAAACGAGCGAACGGCCAGATTGTAATTTTTGACGCTATCGTTGTATTGCAAGCGCGCATAGTTAATCCGGTTTTCGGTGCCCGAAAGCTCATCTTGCAAACGAATAAAATTTTGATCAGCTTTTAAGTTCGGGTAATTTTCGGCCAGCGCAAGCAAACGCCCTAACGAGCTGTTAAACGCAGCATTCGCCTCCGAGGCCTCGCCCGGATTTTTACCCACATCGGCGCTCAACAGTCGCGCGCGCGCATTGGCAATGTCTTTAAACACTTCGGTTTCGTGCTTGGCATAGCCCTTAACGGTTTGCACCAAGTTCGGCACCAAATCGGCACGGCGCTTGAGCTGTGACTGAACATCGGCTGATTTTTGCTCGACCACGGTATCTTGCGAGACTAGCGCGTTGTAACTGCCAACCCCCCACAGGCCCAGCAAAAGAATAACGCCCGCAATCACGCCTAAAATCACGAGCATATTGCCCGCACCACGCGACGCGCGCCGATTTGCAAAAGCAAGGCACCCATATTTTGACTGGATACGATTTATTCGTGCTAGACCCTGACCTGCCATAGTACAACCCTCTTGTCGCTTGCGATTTACGCCCAGCGCTTAACGAATACCGAAAACGTGCACATCATCATACTATTGTTTTAACCTGCAGAGTATAAACTTTTGCATAAGAGTTTAAGCGTTCACGGCTTGATAAAACCAAAACGTCTGCTTCAAGCGAATCGCAATGTGGGCATTGCAACCGTGTCAGGGCAGTGGGTCAGCTTGGTGGGTTTAACATCCTGAAGCGCAGCCCCGGTTCTTTTGAACCTCCCTCGCGCGCCCTCCCCGAACCAAACTGAGCCACACCCGTTTCAGGCATCTGCTTGCGAGCCTTTTTTAACCCGCGATGCGCTGATTTAGCTGGCAGAAACCACACTTAAGGCTGGCATAAACCTATCTGCAGAAGGCGTTTTTAGCGGTCTAAACGCGCCAATCTAGCGTGTACTAGCGTATATTTGCATACACCGCAATTACCTTGAAAAACCCAGCCTAAACCCGGGTGGGCAACGGCAACCCCGACTGATACGCACCCAGGTTCTGCTGAAGCTCGGTGATGGTATCTTCGCCGAATTTGGCCAGCAAGGCATTGGCCAGCGTCCAGGCCACCATGGCCTCGCAAACCACGCCGCACGCCGCAACCGCCGTCACGTCGCTGCGCTCAAAATGCGCCGATTCTTCTTGCGCGGTGCTAAGGTTCACGCTGGTCAACGGCGTGCGCAAAGTGGCAATCGGCTTCATAATCGCGCGCACCACCACCGGCATGCCATTGGTTACGCCGCCTTCCAGGCCGCCCGCCCGGTTGCTGGGCCGCCGGATCGTTTGCAGTGCATCGCTTTCGCTGCGCTCAATCGCATCGTGGAACGCGTGTCCCGGCAATTGCGCCCCTAGCACGCCATCGCCCAAAGCAACCGCTTTAACCGCGTGGATACTCATCACCGCCTGCGCAAGCTGTCCATCCAGCTTGCGGTCCCACTGCGTGTAAGATCCTAGCCCTGGCGGCACGTTCAGGGCCAGCACCTCGACCTCGCCGCCCAGCGTAGTGCCCGCCATACGGGCATCATCAACGGCTTTACGCATGCTGGCCAGCACGTCATCATCGGCGGCAGCGCGCAAATCGTTCCCTTCAATGCGTTCAATCAGGGCTTGCGGATGCGCGTAATCCAGCGCCGCTAACGACGCTGCCGGTACCCTGACGCCGCCCAGTTCTAGCACGTGGCTAAAGACCGTTGCGCCCGCCGCACTTAAAATGGCTTTTGCAACGGCGCCTGCCGCCACGCGCGCCGCTGTTTCTCGTGCACTGGCTCGTTCAAGCACGTCGCGCAAATCCTGTGGGCGATATTTATAGTAACCCGCCAAATCGGCATGGCCAGGGCGGGGGCGAATAAAGGCTTTCTCGATTTCTAGCGCGTTTTCGGGCGAAGGGCCTTGCGGGTCCATAATCTCGAGCCAGTTTTTGGCATCCCGGTTCTCGATAAACATGCACACGGGCGCGCCCGTGGTTTTACCAAATCGCACCCCGGCGGTAAACTTGACCGCATCACGCTCGATGTGCATGCGACCGCCACGCCCGTAGCCCAACTGTCGCCGGTGCAGGTCCGCGTTAATCGCATCAGCCGTAAGTGTCAACCCAGCGGGGACGCCATCTAGAATAATCGTCAGGCCAGCACCATGGGATTCGCCAGCGGTTAAAAAGCGCATATGTAAAAGCTCCAGAAGTTAAAACGCATGAATTAGCATACGCAAAACAGGTTTATGGTAGAGTGTTTATTGCAGTTTTAACTGACTTTTTTGTTTAAAGTTTAAATGTTTACGCGTTTTCGCCACGGCTTAAGGCGATCAATGCCCAAAACACTGCGTTACTTGAATTTAAAAAAATAAAGAAGGTTCTCTGTCCTATGGCTCAAAATACCGCCGCCCCCTCGGTTAAACCGCTCGAAATTGAAGCACAGGCGCGCGATGCCGAAAAAAATCCGCGTCAAATCCGTCAAGCGGGCGAAATTCCTGCCACCATTTACGGCGGAACCGAAGCCCCAGTGTCGATTCAGGTAGTTAAAGACGAAATCGATCTGCCTTTAAAACGCGGCCAGCGTAATTTTGTGCTTAAACTGGCGGGCAAGCCCGTTGCCGTTAAAGCGCAGCAAATGCAGCGTGCCGGCGCCTCGGATGAGCTGCTGACCATTGAGTTTATGCGCGCTTAGTCGGACTTATCGGCTAGAATTTGCCACTGACGGGCGGTTGCTTCAATCGCCCGTTTGAGTGCGTTTTGGTTCTGCAATTTACGCAAGGGCGATAGCACGGCTCCTTGCGTTAGCGGTGGATACACCTGAATCACCACGGTTTTTGCAGGGTGATAATGCGTTAAACCGGCACGTCGTAGGGCTTACCCGCTTCATCGAAGCATTTTAAAAACCGCCAGCCGGGTAAAAACGTTTTTTGCGCCTGCTCCAGAAAGCCCTGCTATTTACCCCGCGCGCCCCAAAACGTGTAGCCATGCGGCAAAGAGACTGGATAAAGCATAATTTTTGATGAAGCGAAAGTATTAAGATTTTTGTTCAAGCGCTTTTGAATCTGATGAATTGAGTTCTTTATCTGATTTTGATGAGCGTCCCAAAACAAAAACAGACACCAGAGAAGCAATCGTACCGACTCCAAAAACGCCTCCAACCACAGGCTGACCAAAAATAGAAACCCAACCGCTAATCCCCAAGCCGATACTTCCGATTAAAAATCCAAAGATTTGACCTAGACGTCGCTCAGCATGAGACATTTAAGGTGATTTTTTTCAAGATCTATCATCTCAATATCTGTTTGATGACGATGAGCTTGTTCTCGTTCTGCGTGTTGCATTAATCGGTCTGCAAAACCTGGTTGAATGGATTCATAAGCTTTTAAAAGTTCAGGCGGAGGTGTTGGTCCACTAAAAACGTAACGCTCACGTCTGTGTTCTAACATAATGGAAGGAACACTGTCTGCAGTATGAGCTGCAGTTTCTTCTGGAGCATGAATTGAGGTATCAGTTAAATTATCCATAAACAAGAGGCGATTCTACCGATTTAATATACTGAAAAGAATAATTGTAATCACTCAAAACAGCCGTCCAATCAAAATCTAGCGCCTCTTGAGGTGATAGATTGCGCGTAGTATAGATCGTATCGAGATCATTATCATCTGGATAAATTGCTAACACGGAACCTGCCCCAACCATTAAATTGGAAAATAAGTGTTTATAAGTCTTTCGATTAAAGCGCATCATTTATTTCGCAAAAAGTGTAAATGTAATCCTAATTTATATTAACTTCATTTCATAAACAACCGCTTAATATTTATGATTTTTAAAGCTACTAGTTGAATATACCTTAAAAATTAATCGCCCAGCTTAAGCACCGCCATAAAGGCCTCTTGCGGTACATCAACCCGGCCGACGGCCTTCATACGCTTTTTACCCTCTTTTTGTTTTTCGAGCAATTTACGCTTACGGCTTATATCGCCGCCGTAGCATTTTTCGAGCACGTTTTTACGCAGTGCCTTAACCGTGGTGCGCGCCAGCACACGCCCGCCAATCGCGGCCTGAATCGGAACCTCGAACATTTGCCTGGGGATGAGCTCTTTGAGCTTTTCGGTAAGCTGTCGGCCCACGGTAAACGCTTTGTCGGTATGCACAATCACGCTTAAAGCATCAACGGCATCGCCCGCAATTAAAATATCCAGCTTAACCAGCTTGCTCGCTTTGTAACCCGAAAAATGATAATCCATCGAGGCATAGCCCTTGGAACGCGATTTAAGCTGATCGTAAAAATCGGTCACCATCTCGTTAAGTGGCAGCTCGTATTGCAGGTTCACACGATCGCCTTCGATATAGTCCATCCCGATAAATATCCCCCGCCGGTCCTGCGATAATTCCATCAGGGTGCCCACGAAGCCCTGCGGTGTGATCATGCTGATGCGCACCATGGGCTCTTCAATCATCTCGCGATACTGGGGTTCAGGCAGGCGGGCCGGGTTATCAACTTCAACGACCTCGCCGCTAATCAGGTGTACTTTATAGACCACGCTGGGCGCGGTGGTAATCAGGCTCAGATTATATTCACGCTCTAGCCGCTCCTGGACGATCTCCATGTGCAGCAGGCCCAAAAAGCCGCATCGGTAGCCGTGGCCCAACGCCTCCGAGGTTTCGGGCTCAAAGCTTAAGCTTGCATCATTCAGCCGTAGTTTATCAAGCGCCTCTTTAAGGTCTTCGTAGTCCTCGTTATTAACCGGATATAGGCCGCAAAACACCATGGGCGTTACGCGCTGGTAACCAGGCAGCGCCTCGGTGGCGGGCTTACGCTGGCGACCGCCTTTTTCGTGCTGGCCCGTGGCGTGCGTTACGGTATCGCCCACAAAAGCGCCGATTTCTTTAATGCTGGCCGCAATGTAGCCGACTTCGCCCGATTTGAGCGACTCAACGGTATCACGGCGCGGCGGGCGCATTACGCCAACCTCGGTGACATCAAACGAGCGGCCATTGGCCATAAACGTAATCTTGTCGCCCGCACGAATTTCGCCATCGACAATCCGCACAAAGACGATAATGCCCAGGTAGGCATCAAAAAAGCTATCAAACACCAGGGCTCTTAACGGCGCCTGGGGTTGTTCTTGGGCCGGCGGCACACGCTTGACAATGGCTTCGAGAATTTCATCAATCCCCAAGCCGGCTTTCGCGCTGGCCAAAATCGCTTCCGAGGCATCAATCCCCACCACATCCTCGATTTCTCGTTTAATGCGCTCGGGATCGGCGCTGGGCAGGTCGATTTTGTTAATGACCGGGATAATTTCAAGCCCTGCCTCTACGGCAAGGTACGTATTGGCCAGCGTCTGGGCCTCTACACCTTGCGAGGCATCGACGACAAGCAGCGCGCCCTCACAGGCGGCCAAGCTACGAGAAACTTCGTAGCTAAAGTCAACGTGGCCGGGCGTATCAATCAGGTTTAAAACGTAATTTTGCCCGTCCTTGGCCGTATAGGCCATGCGCGCCGCGTTAAGTTTAATAGTAATCCCGCGCTCACGCTCCAAATCGAGCGAATCCAGCAATTGCGCCTTCATCTGGCGCTGCTCTACAGTGCCCGTCGCCTCCAGAAGACGATCCGCAAGCGTGGACTTACCGTGATCGATGTGGGCAATAATGCAAAAATTTCGGATTCTGGAAGGCTCAGACACAGGTTTGGGGCTTTCTGGAAAGGGCTGAATTGCAAATAAACGTTAGGCGAGCAAGGTTATAACGCTAAAAACACAGCTAGGATAATGGCTACTGCCTGCAAAAGGTGTGTTATTTGCGTATGTATACAGTGTGGTTAAGGCATGATTAAAAAACGCGCAGCAGCAATGACCGCGCCGCGTGGCTACTATTGTACACAGAAGGGAGCAGCGCGCATAAGCCTTACAATAAGGGGTAGTGGGTCAGTTTGGTTCGGGGAGGGAGCGCGAGGGAGGCTTAAAAGAACTGGGGGCCTCGCTTCAGGATGTTGAACCCACCAAACTGACCCACTACCCAATAAGGCCTAAAGCCTACCGCGCCCATAAAAAGGCCCTGAGTCCAAAAACAACCTGCATTGCCAGGGCATTAAAGTCTACAAAATTTAAAGCCTGCGCCCGTATCAGCCGGGAGCTCCATTAGTTAAATGATGCAAGGCCAGCGGCGCACTGCCAAAATAAACGCAGGAGTGTGTTTTCGTATGAAAGTTGTCATTTTGTGCGGTGGGCAAGGCACCCGCCTGCGCCAGGAAACCGAGTTTCGGCCAAAACCCTTGGTCGAAATTGGCGGACGCCCTGTGCTTTGGCACATTATGCGCCTGTACGCGCACCACGGCTTTAACGAGTTTATTTTGTGCCTGGGTTACCGGGGCAACATGATTAAAGAATACTTTTTAAACTATCAGGCGTTTAACCACGACTTTACGCTGGATTACAGCCAGAAGCAGCAATTTTCGATGCTGGGCAGCCCAACGGATACCGGTTCTTCGGCACAGATAACGTTTCATCCGGGGCAAACCGCCCGCAACCGTCGCATTGCCTTTGACGCCTTTAAAGTCACCCTTGTGGATACCGGCGAAAAGAACATGACGGGCAGCCGCGTTAAGCAGATATTACCCTACCTGCAAGACGATGATACGTTTATGCTGACCTACGGCGACGGCGTGGCCAACGTGAACATTCGAGAGCTGGCCGCATTCCATAAATGCCACGATAAACTGGCAACCGTAACAAGCGTACAGCCCGATTCGCGGTTTGGCGTAATGGATGTACAAGACGACGGACACGTGAGCAAGTTTATCGAGAAGCCCAAAACCCAGCAATGGAGCAGCGCCGGCTACTTTGTGCTGGATAGAGGCGTGTTTGATTTACTGGACGATGACCCCAATTGCGTGTTTGAAGAACGCCCCTTGCAGCAGCTTGCGGCGGGCGGTCAGTTGGTGAGTTACGCGCATCACGGGTTTTTCTATCCGATGGACACGTTTAGAGATTATTTAAAATTGAACGAGCTTTGGGAAGACGCGCCCGCCCCGTGGGAAGTTTGGCACGGCCAAGAGACGTTGTTTAACCGCGGCGCCGGACCGCTGCGCGTGGCCCAAAGCGAGCCCTACACCGGCGCATACATGGGGGCGTAGACAAAAATGTCTACTTTTAAGGGAGTCTTAGTTCATTGCCGGAGCCTTGGGGGTTCTAGGGGGGGCGCTAGAGCCCCCGAGAACATCTTAGTAAGCCCTTCGAAGTAGCCTACAAGTTCATTGAATGTCTCTTTCTTAAAACCCTATGCCCCTACTCAGCATCACCATCCCCACCTACAAACGCCCAGAGCGCCTGCGCGAGCTGCTCTGGGGCCTCTGCAAGCAAATCGAGGCATTGCCAGACGACTTGAAGGGGCAAGCCGATATCTGGGTGAACGACAACGCCTCGGGCGATGACACCGAAGCGATGGTTAAAAAGTTTGCCGCAAAATATCCGTTTATTACCTACGTCTGCAACGCGCAAAATCTGGGCGCCGATCGCAACGTGGGCGTAGCCATGCAACGGCCCGCAGGCACGTTTATCTGGTTGCTGTGCGACGACGACCTGCCCACTAAAAATGCAGTTGAGCGCCTACTTCGGCAAATTCAGGATATTGAACGCCAACGACTCGCAAACGGCCCAACCGTAAATTTAATCCATAGCAACAGCTTCCACCGTACGGTCGAGATGAACGACATGGTGATGGGCCGCATGTATACCGACCACGGCCATTTAAGCCTAATGACCGGCGAGGCGATGCTCAAAAAATTCCATATGGCGTTGCTGCGCGCCTCAACGCTGATTTTTAGAAAAGGCACTTACGATGGCCCATTTGTAGACCAATACCTGACCGGTTATTTGTGCTCGCCGCTGGTGCTGGTGCTGCAGTGTTTAAGCGGGCAAAACACGCACGGCTATTACATGGATGACCCCCTACTGACGTATCGAGAGAATCACAAACCCTGGTGGGGCCTATGGCCGCTGGTGGTGGTGTATTACATTCCGCTAATGGCGCTGTTTGCCGTGCGCGCCGGGCTGTATAACGCCAGCATTATTACGCCGTTTTTGTACACAGATATCGAGAACGTGCGCAAATACCTGTATTTGCTCAAGAAAACCCCGCCCGAGGCGTTTACCAACGAGCCGCAAAAGCATTGGCACCTGAGTTTTTGGACACTCTTTAAACTCTACGCGCGTAAAAAATGGTTTTGGGATGAATGCGTTTGGTTTTGCCTTCTGCCATACCCGATATTACGCACACTACTTCGTCTTAGTCCGCTTAAACCGCACTTGTCCACGCCGGGCGTAATTTTACGGTGGATGAAAGGGCAACTGAACCAAAAAGAAACGATCCAGAGCAAGGTGGTACGCGCCAGCCAGGCAGCCCGCACGTTTAGCAAGCTGGAGCGGGTCGCGGTGAGTAACGGATAAACATCGTCATTGCCGCTTTCGCCGGAATGACGAAAAATAGTTAAAATACTCCTTCGAACGCAACGGAATCCATTTTCTAAAATACTTCCCGGCGTTCACCGGAATAGCAAACACGCCACTTGAGAGGAAAAAACATGACCCCATTGCAAGCGTGGCAACATCGCCCCGTACTGATTACCGGTGCCAGCGGCCTGGTGGGCAGTTGGCTCACCCAAAAACTGCTGGAGCGCGGCGCGCAGGTGGTGGCCCTAGTGCGCGATTGGGTGCCGCAAAGCCGATTATTGAGTGGCGAAGTAAACGGCGAATTAAATCAGGCTATTCAAGTCCGGGGCGACCTGTGCGACCAGGCGTTTTTAGAGCGCGTGCTGGGCGAGTACGAGATTCAGACCGTGTTCCACCTGGCGGCGCAAACCATTGTGGGCGTCGCCAACGCCAACCCAGTGGGCACATTCCAAAGCAATATCCAGGGCACGTGGGCGCTGCTCGAAGCCTGCCGGCGCTCGCCACGGGTGATGAAATCGGGCGAGATTGTGGTGGCGTCGTCAGACAAAGCTTATGGCGAGCAAAAACACTTGCCCTACACCGAGGAAACCAGCCTGGACGCCGTGAATCCGTACGACGTGAGCAAGGCGTGCGGCGATTTACTGGCCCGTTGCTACGCTAAAACGTACAATGTACCCGTCAGCATTACGCGCTGCGGCAATTTTTACGGCGGCGGCGATTTGAACTGGAACCGGCTGATTCCGGGTAGCATTCGCGCGTTATTACAGAACGAATCCCCAGTGATTCGCTCAAATGGGCAGTACGTGCGCGATTATTTTTACGTGGAAGACGGCGCACTGGCGTACCTGCACCTGGCCGAGCGCATGCAGGCCGAGCCGGGCAAGCTTAACGGCGAAGCGTTTAATTTTTCCAACGAGCTGCAATTAACCGTACTGGAGCTGATGGCGCAACTACAAACCGTGATGGGCACCAATTTACCGTTAGATATTCGCAACGAGGCCACGCACGAGATTCCGCACCAGTTTTTAAGCGCACGTAAGGCGCGCCAAAGGCTGCAGTGGGAGCCCTCGTTTACGCTGGCGCAAGGCCTGGCGCGCACCGTGGCCTGGTATCAGGCGCACCTAGAGCAAGGGCCTAATAGCTCTTTTAGCACTATCGAAAAGCTTAAAACGCAAGCCGCAGCTGAACTTAAGCCTTGTTAAGCCTTTTTTGAAGTCACCTCTTGCAATTTTTGATAAAAATGGAAAGCTCGCCTAGAGTGTCTAACTGATTTTGCGCCGACAATGGACCCTAGCAAAACACTGAGGCTACAGCTTGCGATACATGGCAATAAATGCGGCACGTGCGGCGCAATAGTGTTTAAAGTATGCCCTAGCTGCTTTAGCGCATGATCGCCTACCGCGTCTAAAACGCCATAGGCCACGGCTCGGTTCGTATGGCGTCTGAACCATTCAGACACCAAATCCGGATTGGCTGAACTAGAAATATTCGGATAGTTCAACCGGTCTAACCCAACGCTCTTTACGGCTAAATACCCAGAATTTTTGAGAGGTATCAACGCTTTTTTAAGCAACCTTGGAGGAGGGGACTTTAAAACACCATTTTTAAAACTTTGCACGCACAAACTGCGCGGCAAACCACTAGCCCTGAAAAACATTCTTTTCCCAACCTACAAACTTATATCAACCTACAATAACAG
>JAYKHY010000014.1:0-9671 GCA_035285025.1 Vampirovibrionales bacterium
GGCGAAAGTAAAGCCCAAATTGCGTCCGTCATATCGTGACGTTCGTATGCAAAGCTCATAGTAAGTCTCCTCTCAAAACTTGCATGCATTATCACACAAACTATCTTGTGACGACACTATCTAGGCCTGTTAGACGTACATCGTATGCAACCCAGCCTTGCATTCAACAGGCACAGATTGTAACATTTTTGCAACAAGTAAGCACCTGTTACAAAACCCGTACTTTTTGAGACGTTTAGCAGAATACCGCAGCGCAAAGCCGGACTAAACTCCAGCCTAAAACTGACTGGCAGCCATCGGTAAACTGTGTTACAAGTTAGGGTAACGTTCTTGCTTTTAAGGCACTTGAGGTACGCGTAAGCGTCTATCCAACCAGGTGCGCCCTAAAACTCACTTTAAAAAACAGAATTAAACCCTGTTTGCGCCGTTCCTAAGGCGTTGCGGCCATACAACCAATGCCATACCCGCATAAAAGCTAATTTATCAAAAATCAATGGGCCCTTTGGGTCGCTGTGCCCTTTAGATCGTTCAAAATGGCCCATTAAAACTGCGGTCACCACGGCACATTCCCCGTAAAACGACGGCCCAAAAATTGATAACGCAAATTTACTTTTGGTTAAACCCTTCTGAAAACAGCCCCCAAACGGCAAGTCCCGTTTAACCTGACCCTAAAGTTAAAATTTGCGGCTTAAATAGTAGAGAGTCATCGATAGACAGATCATAGAGGATTCTGACCCCATGCCCCAAGCCCCGATTCGGCCCTCCATGGTGCGTAGCATGCGTGAAAATAACAACGACGAATACCATAGTCCCGGCGTTTACGTGCGTGCTAGCAAACACGGCCATTCGCAACCGGCCTCCTCGGATTTAGACATGCTTTGGTCGGGCAACCGTGGTCTCGGCCGCGACGAGCGCTCATCTCTGTTGGTGTTTATTGGCGGCTGCCTGCTAGGCGCGTTTTTAACGGCTGCGGGGTTTATGTTGGTCATTAACAAGCCACAAGGCACTTTAAACGATTTAACGCCAACCCAGGCGACTAGCGCAGAACAATCCCCCGAAGCTGCAACCGACCCCGCAGCGCAAGGCACCGAAACCAACCTGCCAAACGGCAGCGCCGCGCGCACGGGCAAAGCAAGCAAACTGGCCACCGGTGGCCTAGGCGGGCAAACCTACGTTATTCAATCAGGCGATAGCCTGCAAAGTATTGCCCAGCGGTTTTACGGCAGCAGCGAAGACAAATACGTCCTTAAAATTCAGGAAGCCAACCGACTTGAGAGCCCGCACATGATCATGATCGATCAAACGCTGGTGATTCCGCCCGCTTAATGCGCATGATGCATCTAAGCCCAACATTAAAACGGCAAGTGACTCGCGCTACGCTTGAGTTTTATGCGGCTGCGTGCCTGATGATCATAATAATCCCGACGCAGGTACAGGCTGCTGCAAACGAACACGACGACAAATTGGGCAAAACCGAAGCCAGTCAGAACGGGCCGTTTGATATTTACCTGACCGGCAATCGGTTATGCGAACAATGCACTTGGCAGCGCGTCGTCTCGTCACCCAATCCGGGGGCTGGCAGCGATGTTATTGAACTGACGCAACGCGTTAAGTTAATGAACGCCAATGGCGACAGTATTGAAGTATTTGAATCCGAAATTATTGGCGTGGACAAGCATCCAAAATGGCGACGCGCACTTAGGCACAGCGCGCGTAACCTAAACGGAGGGAACGTTGTACTGCCCGGCGCTGATGCAGCCGTGCCACGTTAAGCATGAGTCAGCGATTAGCGTAGGTCAGCGTTTAAATTTCAAGACCAGCCAAAGAGCGGAGCGAGCCCTATTGAGATAGTTTTTTGAACAGCCATCCCGACCCGAAACGACGCTAAATGCACTTAAGTTTGCGTAAGCCGGATTCGTCTGAAATGGGCTTAATCTGTAATTGGCGCTAAAAGCGGCACTGCAGAGGCCAGCAACGCAGCCAAACGCTCGGGTTGCGATAAATGTAGCCAGCCCACCAACGCCTCAAACGCAGTCGCCTGCTGCGTTGTGAGTCGGTCGTTACGACGACTGGCGGTTAGGGGCACATTACGCGCACGACGGATTAAATCTTGTTCGGCTTCGTTAAGCAAAGGCGTTAACACCTCAAGCAATTTTGCCTGGAACGCCCCACAAGCGTGTTGTATAAGCCATTGGTGCAACTTATTTGCGCGCATGTTCGGGGCGTGTTGCACCACATGCTCGCATAGCCAAAGCTCGTAGGCGGCATCGCCCACCATGGCCAAAACCCGCGGATGCGGCACGTTAGCCACGTTAAAGCAGCTCATAAGACGTCGTGCCGTCTTTATTGTCATTCAGCTGAACATTCAGTGCTTTCAAAGCGTCCCTGATTTGATCAGATAAGGCCCAGTTCTTGTTCTGCTTCGCCTCGGCTCTTTTTTCAATCCATTGCGCAAGCGTCAGCGTTTCGCCGTGAATTTCCCAAGCAAGCGTGAGCGGATCGCTTGTGACTTCCGCCCTGGCTGAACCAAAAACTTCCACTGAGCCAGAAAGCTGTCCTGTTATCACAGGCAAAGGGAGGTTGAACCCCATCACGCGAAACAGCGCGCACGCGCGAGAAAGCGTTTCGGGCTGGCCAAGCAATTGATTCGCCAACGCGAGCGCTTTTGGCGTGTCCAAATCGTTCAGCAAAACCGCAATATCGTCTTGTTCGGGAATGGATAAGGGTTCAATTCCTTTTAAAAGCCGGTTTATTTTGGTTACCCTGTTTTCGGCTGCCTGAAGCGCCTCGTGCGTAAAATCTACCGGGCTGCGGTAATGGTGTTGCAGTAAAAAATACCGCACGGCGTTCGCGCTGAATTTCTCCAGCACATCGTATATGGTTTTAAAATTATTCAGGCTTTTGCTCATTTTCTCGCCCGAGACGTTCACAAACCCGTTGTGCAGCCAGAACCGGGCAAACGGGGTGCCTGATTCACCATGCCACGCCTGGCTCTGGGCAATCTCACAATCGTGGTGCGGAAACATCAAGTCCGCCCCGCCTGCATGAATATCAATCGGCGCATCGCCAAACACGGCCGCGTTCATCGCGCTGCATTCAATATGCCAACCCGGACGACCCAGATTTTGCGTCCAGGGGACAGGCCAGCTTAATGCCGTGGACTCGCCGGGGACGACGGTTTTCCATAGGGCAAAATCCAGCGGGTGTTTTTTATCCGGGTTAACTTCGACGCGCGCACCGGCTTGAAGCTGTGCCAGCGTTTGGCCTTTCAGCACTGGGTAACTATCTGCAAAATCCGCGTTATAGGCCGCAATATCAAAATACACGTCGCCGTTCTTGCTCAACGCTTCGTACGCATAGCCTTTTTGTAGTAGCGAGGCGATCGCCTCAATCATTTTAGCAATATGCTGCGTGGCTTGTGGATTTTCGTCGGCGGGCAGTACGTTCAGCATCTGCATGGCTAGGTTAAAGCGTGATGTGTAGTGTTCCGTGAGCGCTTCGGGTGATATGCCCTGCTCTTGAGCACGATTTAAAATTTTATCGTCCACATCGGTAATATTGCGCGCGTAAATAACAGCGTGATTGGGATACACGGCCTTAAGCAGCCGATACAATACATCCCACGTGATATAGCAGCGTGCGTGCCCTAAATGCGGGTCATCATACACCGTTGGGCCGCACACATATAATGACACACGCCGCTGGTCGCCGGGCGTGAACGTCTCTAATTGTCGCGACAGCGTGTTATAGAACTGTAACTGAGCCATGGCTGTATTTTACGGCAAGAGGGCCTCTACAAACAGGGCTGAATCAAACTCAGCTAAATCCTCTGGCTGTTCACCAACGCTAACGAGTCTTACAGCAAGCTTGTGTTGTGCGGCGAGCGCAAACACAATGCCGCCTTTCGCTGAACCATCCAGTTTTGTAAGTACCACGCCGGTTAACCCTGTGGCGGCTAAAAAGCCCTCTGCCTGCTGGAGCGCGTTTTGACCCGTCACGGCATCCAGCACCAACAGGCATTCTACGGGCGTTTGATTCGCAAGCGGGCCCAGCGCTTTATCAATCGCTTTACGAGTCTTGGCTAATTCTTGCATTAAATTGGTTTTGTTTTGCAGACGCCCCGCGGTATCAATCAGCGCCACGTGCGCGTGTGAATCAAGCGCGGTTTTAACAGTCTCAAACGCGACGGCTGACGGATCGCTACCGGCGGATTTTTGAATAAATTTACACTGGGCACGCTCCGCCCAGACGCTAAGCTGCTCAATGGCCGCGGCCCGGTAGGTATCGCCCGCACCGAGTACGACGCTCAAGCCCGATTGCTGGTACCGGCAAGCCAGTTTACCCAGCGACGTGGTTTTACCCGAACCGTTGACGCCCACGAGCATCATCACGCTTAAGCCGTCTGGCGTTGCCTTTAGGGGCGCACTTGGCAACAAGCAGCTTTGCAACGCGTGTTTGGTCGCATCTCGAAACGCCTTGTGCGAGTTGGGCTTTGGCGAGACTTGCTGAAGCTGATTTAGCAGCATTTCGGTGGTTTCAAGGCCCACGTCGGCCCGTAAGAGGCCGGTTTCGAGCTGTTCCAGGGCGTCTTGCCAGTTAAAAGGCGCATCCGCAGCCTCTGAGTCTAGGGCCGTCGGCGCTAACCGGGCCCGCGTACCCGCAACCGCGTTTTTAAGCTTTTCAAGCCAATCTGTTTTAAAAATCATAGAAAAGATTCTAACAAAAGATTACAAAAATTAAGCTTAATTACTTTACAATGGCACAAACTAATCTTCAGCAGTCTTAACGTATTGAAACGAGGCACAAATTTACAATTGAAAGGTTTTTAAATGTTTAATCCAGTAAATTCGATTAGCAATACTTTAAAGAAAAATGGACTCAAAGCCTCTCCAGATAACCTCGGCACTTTAGCACTGCAAAAAGCAGCTGAAGCAGATGTGTCTTATCTCCGGAAAGATGCTCACTATGCAGTTGGCTTGCCGCTTATGATCCTTGGCCTTCTAGGCGTCATTGCAGCCCCCGCGACTGCTCCCGCAGTTATTACTAATATTTTTGGCGGAGCGGGAGCCTTGGGTAGTGTAACAACAGCCGTAGGCTCTTTATTTGGCTTGTTCGGCGCCTCACAAAAAGTTGAATCCCAACAAATTGCTAAAAAAGCTGGTAAATTGCTAGAAAAAGTGGCCTAAACCCCTTGCTTGGCCTCAACCAGCGCGGCGCGCAACACAGCAACCACTCGATCCTGCATCGCGGGCGTTAAATCTGGATACAATGGCAAACTAATGGCCCGGCTGTAATACGCCTCGGCGTTCGGGAAATCACCCTGGGCAAACCCGAGCTTTAAATAATCGGGCTGTAAATGCACCGGCATATAATGCACATTAACCCCGATATTGGCAGCCCGAAGGGCTTCAAACACCCGGCGGCGAAGTTGCGCAGGCACCTGAATCACGTACAAATGCCACGCACTTTGCGTACGCGCATCCTGCGCCGGTAAAACTACGTCTCCGGCATCGACCAAATCGGCAAGCAAACCATTGTATCGCTCGGCAAGCGCAGACCGCTGAGCCACAAACTGCTCCAGCCGCGCCAATTGGCTTACGCCCAACGCCGCCTGCAGATCCGTCATACGGGTGTTAAAACCCAGCTCCAGCTGCTCGTAATACCACGGCCCAACTAGCGGATCGGTATCAGGGCGGGTTAAAAACCTGGGGTCGCGCGTAATACCGTGACTGCGCAAACGAAGCAGACGCTCGTACAGGTCTGGATTGTTGGTGGTAACCATGCCGCCTTCGGCGGTGGTAATAATTTTGACCGGATGAAAGCTAAACACCGTCATCTGGCTCAACTCGCACGCGCCCACCGCCGTGTTTTTATACTGCGCGCCAATGGCATGCGCCGCATCTTCGATAATCTGAATCCCATACGGCGCGCAGAGGGCCGCAATTTCGTCCATTGCACAAGGCTGGCCGGCAAAATGAACCGGAATAAGCGCCTTGGGAAGCTTACCGGTTAACGCCGCCACGGCCAGCTTTTCGCGCAGCGCATCTACGCTTAGGTTAAACGTGACCGGGTCAATATCCACAAAATCAACGGTTGCTCCGCAATAGCGGGCGCAGTTTGCCGAGGCCACAAACGTGTTGGGCGACGTCCAGACGGTCTCCTTGGTCGGCGTATTCCTGTTAGTACCAATATCCAAGCTTAAGCAAGCCAAATGCAAGGCCGCCGTTGCGTTACTGACCGCAACCGCGTATTGCGCGCCAACCTGCTGTGCAACGGCTTGTTCAAACCGGGCAATGGCCGGCCCTTGTGTCAGCCAATCGCCTTGCAAAACAGCCGTGACGGCCGCAATATCGTCCGGCGTGATTTGCTGACGCCCGTAGGGGATATAAACAGCTTCGGCTAGGGTTGAATCGTGCAATGAACCAGGCGTTTTAACGGGACTAGATACTCCCCCTTGGGCTTCGCGCATAAAAACCTTCAATCATCACCAAAACCGGCAAAAACTAAAAAACGTTACGCGCGCTGAAGCGTTTTAGCCGGCTGGGGTAACGCCGCAGCGGCCTCAGGCTCAAGCATGGCCAGCAATTCTGGTTCGGTTAAAAACCAAGGATTGTTCGCGCTGGTATATTCAAAATCCGGCGCTACAGGCACACCCGTTTCTCCGGCCAGATTATGCGCGTAATTTAAAGCGGCGTTAAACTTAACCGTCGGCTGAATCACGTAATGCTCCGAAAATTCAAGCGTGTGGTGCGCATCATCGGCAGGACACAGCGCTTCGTGCAGTTTTTCGCCGGGCCGAATGCCAATCAGTTTAAGCGGCAACTCGGGGGCCAGGGCGTGCGCCAAATCAACAACGCGCATACTCGGAATTTTGGGCACAAAAATCTCGCCACCTTGCATGGATTCAAACGCCTTAAGCACCAGCGCCACGCCTTGGGGCAGGGTAATCCAGAACCGCGTCATTTGCGTGTCGGTAATCGGCAGTTCAGTTGCACCTTCGGCAATCAGCTTGTTAAAAAACGGAATCACCGAACCGCGCGAGCCCACCACGTTACCGTAGCGCACAACGGCAAAGCGTGTTGGGCGATCGCCCACCAGGCTGTTACTTGCGGTAAACAGTTTATCCGAGACCAACTTGGTTGCGCCGTAAAGATTAATCGGGTTGGCAGCTTTATCGGTCGAAAGCGCAACGACTTTTTGCACGCCGTTGGCAATGGCAGCGTTAATCACGTTTTCAGCACCCTGAATATTGGTGCGCACGCACTCCTGAGGGTTGTATTCGGCAGCAGGCACCTGCTTAAGCGCTGCCGCATGAATCACGTAATCAACGCCATACATCGCCTGTTGCAGTCGCTGGGCATCACGCACGTCGCCAATAAAAAAGCGCAAGGCGGCCAGTTTTTCGGGCGCGTTTTGCAGACTGGGCAAGTTCGCAAACTTTTGCTGCATCTCGAATTGCTTAAATTCGTCTCGAGAAAACACAATCACGCGACGCGGCGCATAATCGCGCAGAATCGTCTCAATCGCCAGCTGGCCAAACGAGCCCGTGCCCCCGGTGATTAGAATACTTTTGCCATCAAAACCATTAAACGGTGCGCAAAGCGAGGTTTGCATGCGTGCAGGCCCTTTATCCCTATCGTGAATCATCGTTTAAAACTTTTTATAGCGCTAGGTGCTATAGCGCTACTGTATCAAAATCGCGCTCACACTCAAAGCATTATCTGCATGCATTTGGACCAGCAGCATTAAACCGGAATTAGCCATAATTAGTCAAAAAACATGAAACAGACTTCGAGATTTGGTAGTGGGTCAGTTTACTCCTTTTTACTTCTTGAAGCGAGGGACGTTCCCTCCCTCGCGCTCCCTCCCTGGGGCAAACTGACCCACTACTCAAGATTTCATGAGGCTTGCTGGCCCCACACCCCGGTAGACGGCGCATTCTTCAGAACTCACCTTGCTCAGACAAATCGAGGGCGACACTTTTGAAGATTTTTAACACTCAATCGCACAGAGTTAGCGATTAACACAGGTCAACGTTTTAACTTGTTCGCCATAGAGATATTAGTCAAATTCGTCATACCTACCAAGGCGGGTATCCATCCCCAATAGAGTCCCCTTGCCTGGATTCCGGCGATAAACTGTCCCCGCGCAGGCGGGGAACGGAATGACGTTTTTTGTTAACTTGTTATCTGAAACCTGCGTTGATCACTTACTCATTCCCAAGCGCCCATGCTGGCCCAGTTGACCGTTTGAACGCCTTTAACTGGTTTTCTCGGCGAGCCAACGCGTGACGTCGGGCGCGTGATAACTGACAATCCAGTCGGCACCGGCACGCTTAAGCCCCGTAAGCAACTCAAGCACCACCGCCTGCTCATCCAGCCAGCCTTCTAGCGCGGCCGCCTTGACCATGGCGTATTCTCCCGAAACGTTATACGCCACCAGTGGTCCGCTATAAGCCTCGCGAACATCGCGCAAAATATCCTGATACCCCAGCGCGGGCTTCACAAGAATCATGTCCGCGCCTTCGGCAATGTCCAGCGCCACTTCTTCCAGGCCCTGCTTGCGGTTACGATAATCCATCTGGTACGTCCGACGGTCGCCAAAGCTTGGTGCACTGGCAGCGGCATCTCTAAACGGGGCGTACAAAGCGCTTGCGTACTTGGCCGCGTAAGAGCAAATCAGCGTATCCTGGAACCCGGCCTCATCCAGCGCCTGCCGAACCCATGCCACGCGCCCGTCCATCATGTCCGAAGGCGCAATAATATCTGCGCCTGCCTCGGCCTGCGACACCGCAATCCGGCCCAGTATCTCGAGCGTGGGATCGTTAAGAATCTGTCCATCCATGACCACGCCGCAGTGCCCGTGATGCGTGTAGGCGCACATGCAGGTGTCCGCCATCACCAGCAACGCATCGCCAAACTCTGCCTTGAGCGCTTTAATCGCCAGCTGGCTTGGCCCTTGATCGCTATAGGCCAGGGTGGCCTCGCCGTCTTTCTCATCGCACACGCCAAAAATCATCACGGCGCGCAAGCCCAACGGCATGTATTGCGCGATTTGCTTAATCAGCGCCTCGCTGGAATAACGATACACGCCAGGCATCGAGCCAACCGGCACCGGGTCTCCAGGTTGATCGCTGACAAACACAGGCCAGACCAGTTGCCGCGCGCTTAGATGCACGTCGGCAAGCATGTCTCGTAATAGCGGCGTTTGGCGCAAGCGCCTTAAACGAATCGAGGGGAACATGCTGTTTATTGTCTATCAAACAAACGTACACAGACACTGCTAGACGAAACTTGACACCGACAGACTGTGTAGACGCGCAATTTATTTAACTTTTAAAAAAAACGCTCGTTCAGGCTTGATCAAAGCTGTCTAAAGCGCCTCATTCAAATGTTAATTTGCATAACCTCGATACGTCCGAAGAACGACCCATAATAGTGCCTTTTAAGCAATTTCTGAGCAAACTACGTCTTAATCCTTAAAAAGCACGCTATACTGTATGCCACTATGACCCGAGACGAACTTGAAACCCTGCTGGCCGGCCGCGACCTGCACGAGGCACTGGACATCCGAACACTGATTCTGGATAGCCTGCGTAAAAGCCCCAACGCCCACCTGGAGCAACTGTTTTGGCAATTACTGCCAGAGCTTAAACTCGAGCAGTTGGCTGG
>JAYKHY010000015.1:0-29629 GCA_035285025.1 Vampirovibrionales bacterium
GCGTGCAGGTTTTACGAATCAAGAAGAACTGGTGCTGAATCAACTGCGGAATCAGGGTGCCCAGCGCAACGCCCAGCAGCCCAAAGGGTTTAATCAACAGAATACTCAGCAATAAATTACTGCAGGCTGCAAAAACACTGGTAATGGATAAAAACCGGTGGAACCCGCTGGTAAACAGGTAATGCGTCGCGGGCATTTGTAAGGTACCACTAATCACAATGGGTACCGCCGCCCAAACAATAGGCCAGGTTTCTTCGATACTGATTTGATCCCGTGAGACCCAGGTAAACAGCGTTGGATAATACCAAACCACCAAAAGGCATAACGCGCCCGCCATCAGGCTGTTTAAGCCACTCATCAACAGAAAATACCGTTTAGCGCTCTGTTTTTCGGTTTGGCTTGGCGCAATGTCAACGGTGCCCGAAAGTTGGCTGAACACCGGCACCAAGCCTTCGCAAAGTTTACTACCAAAGCGCAAAGCCACGCCCAAAAACCGGAAGACAATCTCGAAGACGCCCAAAGCCTTTAGCGGCAAAAAGGCGGCAATAATTAAATTATCAATTTTATGCGACACCAACACGCTAAGGTTAATGACCATACCGTGCACGCCCAGTTTAAACACCCGAATAAAGCTTTCGCGGTGTAATGTGGGGCGCATGTCGCTAGACTCAAAGCGTTTAGCCTGATAAATCACCAGTGCCGCGCGTGCTATCATCACGGCAAGGCGAATCCAGAGATACACGATAATGCCATGGCCGTTGAGCAGGGTAATTAGCCCAAGACCAGGGGCCAGCACAAAACTGAGCAGTTCGCCCCAGTTAGTCCAGTGCAGTTGCCCATGGCTTAGCAACACGGTGCGGTGGTAGCCTAGGTACAACGTCAGCGCGGCTTCGATTGCGATGAGCGCCGTGCCGTATTGCGCAGCTTTGGCCCAATTGGCAGGAATATGGAAGAAGCTTAAATCTGTAGCAGACAACGCAAACCCTGCCAGCAGCACCACGCAGGCCACCACGCAGTATAAGCCGTGCGCGCTGCGTAGCATAAACGCATAGTGCGCCTTGTCTGGTAATTGCCGAAGCTCGACCAGCAACTTGGTAATTGCGCTGTCAAAGCCAAGCTCGAGCATTAAGCCAAGCTCCAGCAGGCTGATGAGCAATACGTACAAGCCAAAGCCATCTGCGCCCTGGGTTTGCAGCAATACGGGAATGGTGACGGTGTTAATCAGGGTTTTTGCCACCACGCCGCCGGCCCCGCTGAGTAAACCCAGCAGGAAGGGCGTTTTGGCTAATGTAGAATTTTGAGGCATTCTATATTTTTGCTTTCAAGAGTTGTTGCGACTGGACTTGTTCTATTAAGGCATCAGAAAATTCAAAAGTGTCTTGTGTTGGATTTTCGTGATACACAATCTTGTTCCAATCCAACAATTTGATTTTGTTATTAGGCGTAATAATAAAATCACTGACCCTGCCCCAAAAATGAAGATTACGGGTTCGGAAAGTATCAATCGCGCGAATAAAACGATCGTCGAGATCAGATCGGCTTGCGAGCTTTCCGGGTTCGTAACGATAAAAAGTAGCTCTTAAATCGGGCTGATTTCGTCTTTGAGGAATTTTAAAAGAGTCAATAACTTTTGTGGTGAGTCCACTCGTGTTCAATGCTTTACGAATGGCAGGCGTGTCATAGTTTTTTTGACAAACTTCCCATGTGTCTATATGTATTTTTATGCCCATTTTTTTATTAGAAGGTAGGCGAACGGTTATAATAAAGCTATCTTCTGCAAAGAACGCTCTCTTACGTGACTCTTTGAGTAGTTCTGGCTTCAATGACGCATCATAGTTGGATATCTTTTTGATGAGATGCGTATAAACATTAGAAGGCTTCCTAAATAACCCTGTTTGATAATTTGCGTTACTTAGAAGCCATTTCAAATCATCATAAAGATTAGCTTTCAAGCCTTACTCCTCACCACCACGCACACGCACACGGTACTGAGCACCCAAAACAGCATGGCCGCGTTAAACATGTAGGTCATCTCGTCAAACGCGCTTACAAACAGGTAATACGCCGCCATGCCCAGCACGGCATAACTCAACGGCGCATTGTGGCTGCGTAAACTTAATGCTTGCCAGACCAGCGAACCGACTGCGGCAAACAACAGATAGCCCATTAGGCCAAATTCATACAGTAAATCAATGTAGCCGTTATGCACCTGAATCAAGGGCTTGGCCGCAGCCTTGCTACTAAAATACAATTGGAGCAACTTGGCGTTGGCGCTCGTAAACCCATGCCCCAACCACATGCTGCCCAACGTGATGTTATTGAGCAATACCTGCCAGCTTTGCATCCGCCAGATAAAGCTTAAGGTATCCGCCATGCGTTTTTCCAGAATATCGGCGAATGATTGGCCGCTAATCACCTCGTAGCCAAACATCGCGACCGGAATCAACACGACTGGAATCCACGCGCGCTTAAGCCAGAAGATTACCTGAGAACGCGTCAGCACCTGAGGCCCAGCCATCACCAGCATAGCAATGCCAATGGCTAGAAACGATGTTTTTGAAAACCCGAGCAAAAACGCAATTAAGTTAAGCGCCAGACTAATATAGAGCAATTTTAGGCTGGGTGCCTGTGGATGATCGACGTCAAAAACTTCTGGGTTTGCTGATTTACGGTTTGAGTAATACAGGTATAACGCCGTGCTGTAGAGCAAAGTCATGCCCTCGGCGTGCGCAAACGGGTTTGGGTGAGAATAAAGCCCCACGGCGCGTAAAAAGCCATCGAGCATGGTGCTGAATAATTGCGTTTTAGGCCCAAACGGGTATCCCAGTATCGCCACAATCGCATATAGCGCGGTTGAAACCAGAAACCAGCGATTTACCCGATCGAAGACCGAAAGCGTTTTTTGCCCTGATGATTGACTTAAAAACAGCGCCGCTGTGCCGCAGACCGCAACCGCAATAAAGCTGTAAGCCGAAAGCTTCATGACGGCAATTGAGCTACCGACAATCGAATGGCCTTCAAGCCCCATCCGGACATCTTGGGTGTTATGGTTAAAAAAGACGAAATATAGGCCAATCCAGGCTAAAAAGCCCAGAAAAATACCGACATAGGGTAACTTACTCAAGATAGCGTATTTATGACGCCAGGCCAACCAGCCATAAGGCACACAAAACGCTGCAACAATCAGCGGCCGTTGGTGCAAGTTAAGGTGCACCGCCTGCATCAAGAAGAATGCGAGCCATTCTACCAGCACCCAAATGCACAGCGTGTATATCGCAAGCCAAACCGGGCGTTGCATAATAAATTTAAAATACACGCTATAAACTGCGGCACCGATACCTAAAGCCGTTAGCGGGAAAAGCAAGGTCACATCCAGCAGCTTGGCTGGCGCCTCGATGCCCAACGCGGGCAGCAAACCGTAAACCAGTAACGGTGCAAGCAAACCCATCAAGGCAATCAAGCCGAGCCAGGTGCCCATTGAACGCTTAGCGTCTAGTGCTTGGGAGGGTTGTTGGATTGAACGAGACATTGTGTTTTGCACCAGGCGTTAAGTGACTCAACCGATTTGGCTTTAGCAGCTTTTTTAGGCGAAGCTTTTTTGGTTTGTTTCGGCTCAATCGGGTTGGTCACAGCTTTAGTTTTTTTGGGTGCTGTTGCCGCTTTTTGAGGAGCCTCGGTCTTCGCCGATACCGTTGCAGGTATGACAGGCGATTTCGTCTCGTTTAGCTCGCTGAACAAATCAGGATCCACATGCTGCGCCTTGAGCCACGGGGCTAATGCGCTGGCGCGCTTTACAACCGAGCCTTTGCGAATAACTGCGCCAGGAGCCTTGGGCGTAGTGGCTTTTTTACTGGATTTGGAGTCTGTCTCGGGTGTGACTTTTAATGCCAGGTTGCCATCAATTACCGGCTTGGCGGCTGGCGAAATCATCGGTTTTTCTGCCGATTCTTTTTCAAACATCGCATCCCAGTAAGAGCCTTGCGACATGGTTTCCTCGGCAGAGGCAATTGTTGCGTTGCTGCTGACTACTGCCAATACGGGCGACTTAACGGGCTCAGGTTGCGCAACAGAATCCGGGAAAATAGCGTCCAGCGCATCCGAGAGGCTGGCGTTGGGCGCACTTAAGGCCGACATCGTCGTGCTGATCGAGTGTGTGGGTTCGCTAGTGCCATCAGTTGCTAAATCCGATTGCGACGTTAGGGGGGGTAACTCGTCAATCACTTCGTTCTGCGCCATAGGCACATCGGTAGCGCCCATGGCTTTTGCCAGCTTGCGCTTGTTTTTACGCGAGCGCGGGCGGATTAACTCCGAAGGGCGAATTTCGGAAAGGTGCTCTGGCGCTTCAGATAATTCCGGTTCTGTTGCCTCAGACGCGTTTACGACAGGCACTTTTTGCCAGCCATCGTTTTTAAGCGGCTTTGGCGCCGGCTCGGCTACAGTGTTAACGGTGCTAACGGGCTCTGAGGCAGGCTTAACGACCGGGACCGAATCGATGGTCGTTGCGCTTGAAAGCGCGGTTGAAGACGTCGGCATCTGCTTTTTGGCAGAAACGCTAGCGACCGAGGCGCGAATTTGCGATCCAAATTTGTGCTGAACTATAAACGCTGCGATACCGGCGGCTAATGCTGCTAACAAGCCTAATGCGTTTAACATGGGGCGACTGGGGAAGGCCGCCTTAATCGGTAGGCGCGGCGCATCAACAATAAACACATTGCTGAGCGTTTGCGCCTCTTTAACGCGCGCTTCAAGCGCTTTTTGCCGAATGGCATCTAGCGCGCTGCTCATCGAGGTTTCTTCTTGATCGATTTTGCTCAGCGACTGTTCAAGGCCTGGGACGGAAGCCAGTTTGGCGTTAATTTGGCTTAAACGGGCAGCGGTTTGCGCAGCCTCGGCGTTCAGCCGGTTCATTTCGGCTTTTGCCAAAATCATTTTTTCGGTGACGTTACCGCGCGTGCTGTCAGCAACCATCAGGTTCTGATCGCCCGATTGATACGAGCTACCAAGGGTACGGCGCGTTTCGGCGTCAATATCGGTGCTCACCTGGTTCAGTTGATCGCGGACTTCTTTTAATTTTGGGTTTTTATCCGTTAACGTCGCGGCAAGCTGAGCTTCTTTCTCGGCCAGTTCGTAGCGGGTTTCGTTCAGCTTTTTGAGTGTCCCGTTAAGACCAACCGCCGAAGCTTTAAGTGCACGTTCGGCGTTCATGCCCATCATGGATTCGTAACGCCGTAACGCAGAGCCTGCGCCGCTGGCCTGAGCACGCAAATCGCTGAGTTTATTTTCTAGCAGGATCTTCGTGGTTACGAGGCTTTCGGTTTCGGCCTTCAGGTTAACGGTACCGCGCGCCTGTTTAAAGTTAGACTTTTGGCCGCGAATACCGCCAAGCTGCTTTTGAATATTGGCCAGTTGCGATTCCAGATATTCGCGCTGCAAGCGATGCTCGCTACGATTGACTTCTACGCTGGCATCCTGGAAGGCTTTAAGCGCAACCCCTAGAGCTTCTTGGGCAATTACAGGGTCGTTCCAGCCCAATTTTACATGAATTAAATCTGTTCCGGTCTCGTTTTCGGCATCAAGCACAGCTTTGCCATCTTTATAAAATTTCTGCCAATCTTTATAACCTTTAATGCCCATGTCTTTAAGAACATCTGGATGTTCTTGCTTTAAAAATACATACATGGACTGCATGATTTTTGACGAGCGCAATAGCCCCATAGTGTTAAGCACTGGGTTAGACGAGTTGGCGCTGGTGCTGGTTTGCTGGTAGTACTGCTGCTTATCAAGGTAGCGATTGTTAATCGCAGAATCCTTAATCAGCACGGTTGCGGCAGATTCGTAGGTCGGCTCGTAAGCCAGCCAGGCGTACGCGGTCATCCAGCCAGCCAGCACAAGGCTAACCGCCAACGGGATTTTTAGCTCGCTGAAGGTCGGCATCGTAAATTTTGCGCTTTCGGGCGTAATGTCCATCGTTTCGGTCGTTTGCAGGCTCATAAAGGTGTGTGTGTCCTTAGTGGGTATCTGTAAATGCTTTTAAAAACGGAAGGTCAGTCAAAAAAATATGAATAGATTTTTTGGACTCTATATTATTCTTCTGTAAAGACTATTAATGGTCTTAAAGGCCGTGAGTTTTGTTCAATAAAGCTGTTTCGGTTTTCTTCTATTTTAGGATCCTTGTTGAAGGCGCTTTCTAAAATGGCTTTTGCATCTAAAGAATTAAAATTAGTAAGCTTATCTTGATTGTGATCTTGATTTGGATTTACCGCAAAATTTGTATGCTTTACGCCGGTCAGCGGGTCGATAGAATTACTGCTTGAAATGTTCTGACCAAATAATGGCTTAGTCTGGTTACGTAAAATGGGATGAACCAATAAATAAGACATTATTAACCCGCTTAGTTGTTAATTTGCGAGAGGCCCACAGCGGTGAGCGTGGTGGTAAACGGCGAGAGCACCTTGGCAACCTGCTCGAAGAACCGGCCGTTTTTGTACACCGCCCGCTCGCTAATAAAAACAACATCATTAGGGCGCAGCGTTGCATCAATGCGATCGGGCTTAACATACATGGTGGTCATGTTTTGCCCATCGCTCGAAAAACGACGAATCGCAATCAGGTTTTTGTTAGCGCCTTCTTTAAACCCACCAGCCGCAGCAATGGCAGAGTTTAAGAACGGGGATTCGCCGGTTAAGGCATACACGCCCGGCTTGCTTACTTCGCCTATGACACGAACCGGAAAATCCGTAGGCCCAATGGGCGAGCGCAAGACCATTTCCATTTCTTTGTCAGTTAACGCCATATTGTCGAGTTTTGGAACATACACGGTATCTCCCGATAGTAACGGGATATCATCGGCCGGGTTACCGTTTTCGAGCAGTTTAAATAAGTCTGATGTGTAAAGCTCTTCGCCTTCGCGCCGAATCTGGATGTTGCGCAAATCGGCATCAAGCGTAACGCCACCGGCATTGGCCAAAACGTTGCTCAAGCGTAAATCTACCCGAATTACCTTGGCGCTTTCGCCGCTACCGCCCGATTCTTTTTCGGTGGTGCTGAGCTGATACATACCAGGCTTTTTAACGGCACCGGCCACATAAATCACGCCAGCGCGAGTTTTAACCAGGCTCACCGAGACAATCGGGTCTTTAATTAATTCGCTGTAAGCATAGCGCAGCGATTCGGTGATTTCGTCGATGGTTTTGCCGCCCACAGGGACCTCGCCCACGCCAGAAAATGACGCCTGGCCATCGGCACGGATTAAAACGCTGGGCTGTTCTAGATCTTTCTGGTGATAGACATTTACGCTTAAAACATCACCCGAACCCACGCGATAGAGCCGGTTACTAATTGAGACCTTGGCTTGAAGGGGCGCGGCGGCGGCAGGCACAAATATGCCGGGCATACCGGCCATTAAGACCGCAACGCTCAACAAAACCGAAGTTTTAAGCTTCTCGCTGAAGCGTTTTAAAGAATGAAGCAAAATTGTAGCCATAATCTGTAATGCCAATTGCCTGTTGTAAGCAGTAATAAACGTAAAAAAATCTGTTATTTGCAGTAAACCGATAAAGATTCAAAATTTGTTAAAATTTTAATTTTTGCCTTAACTTCGCTAAGGCATGGGCAACGCAAGGCCAGGATTCACATGCAGCCTAAGCATGTAATACACCTCAAGCGCAACAGGCGTGGATTCATCGCCTGACGCAGGCAATTATTTACACAATCTTTACAAAACACGAAAAAAACCACTAAAAACTGCCAAATCCACTCAAAAAATCACTTTAGGCATTTTGCCAGAAACTAACCTTTAAAATTTAAGTTGTTTATCAGGCATATTGCCAAAGTCACTGCATAGCATACCTTAAAGAAACTTCATGCATGCATTAAATCGTAGTTTAAGGTCAAGCCTGCGCGTAATATTGCGTTCTGGCCAAGATACCACTGGGCTTGAAGCCAAAAAACAGCCCAGAAGCCATAAGCGTCTCCCAGAGCGCGTCTGCATATTCGTTTTCTACTAATATGGCGCAGCCCTCCAGGGTATTACTGTATGGCGCCAGCAGGCGGTTCTGGAGCAGTACAATCGGGGTACCGCTCATATGCGTGGCAACGCACGGCTGCTCTGCCATTAGCGCCAAATCTGTTTGCGGCATCCAGGTGTTTTCCATTACCTGTTGCCACCAGGGCCCAATAATCTGGAGGACGCAGTACTGGCTAAGCTGTTTTGCAGCAGGCGCCTCGGCGGATTTACCAATCTGAATCGTTGCGCCCTTGGGAATATCGTGCCGAAAAAAGCCGTCCGGTAAATCGGTTGGCAGCGTAAACGTGTTTTGCCCAGCCGAGGGCATTAAATAGCAGCCCAGCCACGAGGCATCGTGTAAGGCGCAACGCTCGGTCAGTTCTTCAAGTTCTGATTCGACGGATTCATAATACTGGGGCCAGCCTTTGTCGTCCACGGTGGCCTCGTGGCGCTGGTGCACGTGCGAGAGAAACAAAACGTCTGCGGGGTCGGCCATAACCGAACGCTCTAAAGCGTTCGAAAGCGAATCGAGCGGACTGGGATGATTGACGGCTTCGTTAGGCGGGGTCATGGCGTGAGTCTTTCTCGCTGAATGTGTAAGTAAGAGGCTAAATAATGCGTTAATCGTATCTCTTCGGCTAGCGCAGTCGATAATACGAATAATATTGCCAAGCGTCTAGCCTGAGCGTGCCGTTGATGCTGCGTTATCGCCCTTTAAGGCGGTTTAACCTGACTTTGACGAGCGTTTTAAGGGATTTTCTTAAGTTTAGGCCTTTAAAGCCGAATATCAAACTAATCGAAATACTTAATCTGCATAAATCATCGTCATTTTTATGATTAGACAAACAAACGAGGTTTGCTGCGATTTGGTTTTTTTAGGCCATTTGCACCCTGAAAGCGAGTTGATCTCTGCTAAATCCTTAGGGTTTCTGGCGACTTTGCTTGTTATAGTCGATTTTTAAACGGTTTCACGCTCACGGAACGGCATCCCTATGGATGACATTCAGGTTAAACATGTTTCTGCCAGCCAGGGCGTTAAACCCGAGGCTATTTTTAAGTTTGCAGATAAATTAGCCATTTTACCCTTCGTGATTGCTGAAGATACCGGCCCGGAAGAAACCACCGCCTTGAATAACTTTGAAGTGGTGCTTACCAGTGGTATTGCAGCCAAATATGGCTTAATTACCGAGCATGAACCCAAATGCCTAAAAGCTTTAACTCAAAAACCATCGGTTGTAGGCAATTTAATACAGATTTACAATCCGCAAGCCCTGGATTTGGTTGCAACCGAGGAGCAATGCCAGTTTTTACTCGCCATTTCGCTGTGTTTTCAGGCCAAGCAGCAAAGCCTTCGGCTTTGCGTAAGGATTGGCTATTATGACACGGTTAAGGCACGCTACCTGGTTGATGATGAGCTCTGGATTGAACGCTGCCTGATTACTCAAAGCGCGCCATCCACGTTGCACATTCCTAAAACAGGGCAAAATAATGCCGAATTTGCCAATAAATTAATGACAAAAGAAGCCCAGCTCGTCATAACCCCAAGCGATATGAACCGGTTAATTGACTGGATTGTTCATTACGGGCTAGTTTCAACGCGTCCTAACCATAATTTTGAGGACTACGCGTACGCTTTAGCGCGACCAATCAGCAAAAACCCCGAGGCGCTCAAGGCTTACGCCGTCGCAGAATCGATCCCGTCAAAATCGCTTCAGGAAAAAATTGCGCACTACGAGAACGTCATTAACTTTGATGTTGAGTTTGAGCTGGCCTACCGACGCCTGGGTGCGCTGTACAAAGCGGCCCGAGCCATTGAACGCAGCCTGATTTGCTATAAGCGCGCGCTGGATTTATCGGGCACAAGCCCTAGGCTAAAAGCGCAATACGCCAACGAAATCGGGATTTGCTACGCCCTGATAAACAATTATGATGACGCCATTAAATATTGGCAACGCGCGATTACGTTAACGCCCGATCACGTGCTGGCATACTATAATGTAGGGCACGCCTACGAGAGTAAGGGCGAGTTTGCCAATGCGGCCGAAATGTTTTTAAAGGCTAAACAATACGCGCCCAATGACACCCGCCTGTGGACCAACCTGGCCCGCGTGTATTCAAAACTGGATAAATGGCCGGAAGCCCTGGAGGCGTACCAAAAGCAACTTAAGGCAAACCCTGCCGACCCCTGGTGCCACAGCAATATTGCTAATTGCTACCTGCATTTAGGCGAAACCAGTAAGGCCAAACAGCACTTTGAGCGTGCTCTGGAGCTTGAACCGAACGGTGAGGCGGCCAATTTCGCAAGGCTGGTACTGGTTCAGCTCATGTCTGACAGCGCCATGGCAGATTCTGCCTGATATATAAAAAGCACAGACACAAAAAAGCAGCCGGTTAAGGCTGCTGGGCTAATCAAACTAGACCTTGTGATTTGTTCTTTGGAGGTGGTTAATCAGTAAAAATATAGGGGTTATCAGGCGTATTATCGCCCTTTAAACCATCAAAAAGAGTCTTCCACCGCCAAAAACAGGCTTATCGCCCCATTTGCCAACAAAGGCGGGGCCGCCCATTAACGGCTGGTTAACACCAATCGTGCGCTGGCCTTGCACGCTAGAACGACCTGCGTTTAGGAACGGGTTGTTGATCACGCCCGCGGCCTGCATCATTTGCGTGGGCACAACGGCTTGCGCTTGCGCAGCGGCCTGCACTGGCGCTCTAAACTGAGATTGCGTTAGTTGAAAAGCATTGTTTGGGGTCATCGAACTCACAGCAAATGCTCCTACCTTCTGCAAAATACCCTGTTTACTGCGCGGCAAAGCTGCCCTGGCGCAGTGGTTTCCTTATCTTCAGGACTGTCCGAAGAACTATCCGACCTTGAGCTTTAATCTCTACCTGCTGACTTCTCGAAACGTTCAAAACCTTAAGCTTGGTGTTGTTTCGCTGTGTTGTGTGCTTCCTTACTGGTAAAGGTATGCTACTTTTGCCCCTTGTCTATGTGCATCCACTAAATAGCCCAAACTTGTAACGATTCTTCATATATTGGGCTTAGGCGCAACATTTACGTTAACGTTAGTGTTGTTCTATACGCTTAATTTTACGCAGAAATGCCGTATCATCCGGGCCAACCCGCTATGCAACTGATGCACCATCCGCACGCCCAAGCTACTTCTCGCACTAAAGCGAGTGAGTTTTTGGCAAATGCCTTGCCAGAAGCACCAGAGGCTCACAGCGTAATGGCTACAGAGGCCGAGCTAGACGCTGACGCAGGTAAATCGCCGCATTTAATGACGATTGGCGCATTGGCCAATGCGGCTAAAGTTACTGTGCGGGCGCTACGCTACTACGAAGAAATGGATTTAATCGCACCGATTAAGCGTTCTGACGGGCGGTACCGGCTGTATCATCCCCGTACGCTCAAGCGGATTCAGGCGATTTTAGCCCTACAGGCGCTAAATTACACGCTAGAAGAAGTGATTGGCATGCTTGGCAAGCATTCCGAAGCATTTGCAATGCAAACCCGTACCGAGCGCTTGGCCGCGACGCGGCGCTCATTGATGATCCAGGCCGATGGGCTGGATGAAAAACTGGCGTTACTGCAGGCCATGCGCAGTTCGGTTTCGGCGCGTTTAAACGTACTTTCTCAGGTTTGCTCACCTTGCGCAGAGGTGCTGCCTGGTGCGCAGTGCGACGCTGAATGTACGCACCGCAATGTTCATTTGGATTAAAAAATTAAATTGTGTTTACGAATAAATCTAAAAATCATGGAACTACTATGAAATTAAACAAATTATTTGCCTCTACACCATTGATTTTGTCTGGCTGTCTAAATTCACCCCAGAATTTAAAAATTCCCTTGACTTGTTTTGTAAATTTATCGCCTACAGAAGTAGCTGTTTTAGATTTTTCGCTTGAGCCAAGTGATGCCAAAGCGTTTAAAAGTCAAAATCAGAGCTTTTTAAAAGAAAGACTGACTGCAACAGATTCAAATAACAAGGCATTAGTACAAGATATAAACAGTGCTTTGTCTTATAAGAAAAACCCTTGTTTGCTCACAGAACCTAATGGGTTAACTACCAATCATAACTTATTTGTTTTTCCTAAAGAGAATTTTGAAGACCGTTTTGAGCCTGGCTCACCTAGTAACAAAAAACAGCCGGTACCCTCTTTAAACATGCCAACCACAGAGTCCCGGAATCCATTTACTAAGACTCCCTGCAAGCCAGTGGCTCAGTCTATGCTTACCTTTAAAGCTTAATTAAGTGGTGCATAGATCCTCTCAAAATAAATCTACAATTCGATTCATACTTTTGCAGACTTTAGCTGATTAAATTTAATTATTTTACTACTAAGCCAACTTTTATATGTCTACCCTTGAAACCCTCACCAGTCAGCCGTACGCGTTCGGATTCCAATCTGATATCGCTAGTAATGTGCTGCCCAAAGGCCTGAACGAAGCCACCATCCGTCAAATTTCGGCCAAAAAAAACGAGCCCCAATTTATGCTCGATTTTCGGCTGAAGGCTTACGCGCAATGGCTTAAAATGAGCGAACCCGACTGGTCGAGCGTGGTCTACCCGCCCATTAACTACCAGGGTATCAGCTACTACGCCGCACCTAAAAGCATGGACGAAAAAACGGGTAAAAACGCGGATGATAAACCCAAATCGCTCGAAGATATTGACCCCGAGTTGCTACGCACGTTCGAGAAGCTGGGTATCCCGCTGAATGAACAAAAGCGCCTGGCGGGCATTGCGCCTAGCGCCGGTATGCCCGAAGCTGGGCCAGATGGCAAACCGGTCAACAAAGTCGCAATAGACGCCGTTTTCGATAGCGTCTCGATTGCCACTACGTTTAAACGCGATTTGGCACGGCACGGCGTGGTGTTTTGCCCGCTGAGCGAGGCGCTGCAAACGCATCCCGAACTCGTCAAGCAATACTTGGGCTCCGTCGTACCGGTAACCGATAACTACTTTTCTGCCCTCAATAGCGCCGTGTTTTCCGAAGGCTCGTTTGTCTACGTGCCGCCGGGTGTCAAATGCCCGATGGATCTCTCGACGTATTTTAGAATCAACACCGAGGGTAGCGGCCAGTTTGAGCGCACGCTGATCATCTGCGCCGAGGGCGCGAGCGTGAGTTACCTGGAAGGCTGTACGGCCCCCAAATTCGATACCAACCAGTTGCACGCCGCCGTCGTCGAACTTGTTGCGCTCGATGATGCGTCTATTAAATATTCCACCGTGCAAAACTGGTTTGCGGGCGACCCGAAAACCGGCAAAGGCGGCATTTATAACTTTGTCACCAAACGCGGCAAATGCGCGGGCAAAAATTCACACATTTCGTGGACGCAGGTGGAAACCGGATCGGCGATTACCTGGAAGTACCCAAGCTGCCTGCTAATGGGCGAGAACAGCGTGGGCGAATTTTACAGCGTAGCACTCACCAATCATCATCAGCAGGCGGATACCGGCACCAAGATGATTCACGTGGGCAAAAACACGCGCAGCCGCATTATCGCAAAGGGCATTAGCGCAGGGGCGTCTCAAAACGTGTACCGGGGCGCGGTGGTGATGAAAAAATCCGCGACCGGTTCACGAAACTTTACACAATGTGACAGTATGTTAATTGGTAGTAATTGCGCCGCCAACACGTACCCCTACATCGTCGCAGAGACGCCCCAGGCGCAGGTTGAGCACGAAGCGACCACCAGCAAAATTAGCGCCGAACAGTTGTTTTACATGCATCAGCGGGGCATCGAAACCGAGCAGGCGGTGGCGAGCATTGTCAACGGATTTTGTTCAGCGGTGTTTAACGAGTTACCACTGGAGTTTGCCGCCGAGGCCCGGCAGTTGCTAGGGCTCAAGCTGGAAAACACGGTGGGGTAGTTCGATTTGTTTTCAAGTAAAGGTTTGATGTATGCAAGTAACGCGATTTGGTAATTCAGAGTCTAAACAATCTTGGCAACCGCCTTTACGGGGTATCTCTAATCCAGAAGGTATCCATAACTTAGCCTCTTGGCTTAATACCGAAGGTAAAATTCAGCCCAAGGACGAATTTACAGGTTCAATTAAATTGCCTGATCTCAGGCCTCCTACGCTGAAAATACTTGAGCAAATGCAGAATGATACAAAGGCAATTATGGAGAAATGGAAAAATCAGGTTGAACAAAAAATGAATGCAGAAGAATAACGCTTAATTGCCCTGCGGGCCTGAGCCTGGCACGAAGGCCCGCCCCATTTTTTAATTTAAAAAGCCCGTCATTCCCGCGCATGCCGGAATCCAGGCGAGCAAACCCACCTAATGTACCTCGTTTTTCAACATGCTTTGCAACACACACTTTGGAGTTTTAAATACCGTGGTTCAGTCTGTTTCTGGTTCAAAACTTCGCCCTTGGCAATTTTTAAAGGGGCAGAATCCACTCACTGCTCCTCGCTCAGAGTATCAAAAGGTTTTGAACGCAGCAAAATCATCGTCGCAGCAGCCTTTAAAAGCGGCTGGTGAACCTCACAATACGGATGCAAGCGCACGTAAAGCGCAGGACTCGGTTTTGAAGCAACTAATTGCATTGCGTAGCAAATTAAGCCGCTTGCACCAAGCCGGTATCACCAAGCATACCGCCGGTGATTTTGAGGGCTTAATTAATAAGGCTCTCAAAACGCCTGAGCAAATGAACTTTGAGCGTGTTTCCAAACAGCTTAATACGGCAGACAAGCTCTTAACCAACCTGGAAGATCAACACGGACAAAAAGAAATCAATCAACAGGCTGCTCGCAAACTCTTTTTAGAACAGAGAAAAGCCAGTCAAGCAACATTTGAAGATGCATTTAATAATGCTATTGAGCAGGAACAAGCAACCCAGTTGCTGATTGATGGCATTAAAACAGTCGCAGAAGAGAAATTATCTAAACAATCTTTTGCAAAGAACAGTGGTTCGAAAAAGTTAAATAAATCTGGAGAATTTTTAAGAGATTTGTTTATTTTTGAACAGCTTCAAAAATTACCTAAGAGTAAATTACGCGATCAAGTCATGAAACCATTACAAAAACAATTTAAATTACCAGAAGGCTATACCCCTACAAGCACAGAAAAAGCTGAAAAAACACCAAAAATGATTCAAAAACCAGAAAGATTAAAACGTTTAGCAGAACTTGATGTAATGACCGCCGAGCAAGTAGAAGCTGAAAGAGCACGCCTTGAAGCTATTCTCGAGCTTGAAAAACAGGGTTCCCGAAAAAGATTCTCAGCTCCTGTGAAGATTATCACGTCCCGCTAAACCTGTTAAAAGTCATTTGTTCATACCACTCCCCGCCTCGACATTCAAAACCTTTCGGCCAGCGTAAGTGAATATGCGACTTCAAGAACAAACTAAAGCTTTTTTTACCAAACCCCGCCAAATTAAGCCGCCTGTAGAATATCCTACTTGGCGGTTGGATAAATGGGTTCAAAGGTGGGAATCGCCTTATTCGCAGATTCAAACGAAAGCCAAACAGGTTTATCAAGAGGCCTCTCAAAAAATTAGAGCCAAGACAATTCCTGAAGAACAACGTCAGCTAAGAAAACAAACCGTCGGCGAACTTAAGACCCTTTACCGACAGGCAAATCGTATCTCAAACCGTGTCGATCTCCGCACAGGGCTATGGCTAAACTTGCTTTTTACCCTGCCTGTTGTAACTTGTATTGCAACTAAACAACCGTTTAAAAAGTTTATTCCTATTCTAGGCGCAAGTGTTGCCGTATCGAAGTGTCGTATCCGAAAACAGAGTGAACTAGATAAAGAGTGGGCAAATACATTGGACTGTATTAATCAAGAGATTAAAAACCTTCCAGGCCCGACCCGTAGATATAACGCTTAAATTAAATTATTGTTCAGGATCAATATTTAACTATGCAAGCCCCGCAAGCCCCCCTCCTCGAGATTAACCGCCTTTCTGCAAGCGTCATCACCGACGCAGGCACGCACGAACCCATTCTGAAAAACCTTTCGCTCACGGTCAACGCTGGCGAAATTCACGCCATTATGGGCCCCAACGGCTCGGGTAAAAGCACGCTGGCCAAAGTGCTCGCTGGGCACCCAGGGTATGAAGTCACCGGCGGCACCGTGCGTTTTATGGGCCAGGATCTACTCGCCATGGAAAGCGATGAACGCGCCCGCGCGGGCGTGTTTCTGGCGTTTCAGTATCCGGTCGAAATCGCAGGCGTGAATAATCTGGCGTTTTTGCGCCTGGCGTATAATGCCAAACGCAAATCACAGGACGCGCCAGAACTCGACGAAGCGGCGTTTAAAGCCTACGTCGAAACCAAATTGCCCCTGATGCACATGGAGCCCGAATTTTTAACCCGCGCGGTGAACGAAGGCTTTAGCGGCGGCGAAAAAAAGCGCAACGAGATTTTGCAAATGGCCGTGCTCGAGCCCACGCTGGGTATTCTGGACGAAATTGACTCCGGGTTAGATATTGACGCGCTACGTGAAGTTGCGGCAGGTGTCAATGCCGTTATGAGCCCAGAACGCGCGTTGGTGGTGGTGACGCATTACCAGCGGTTGCTCAATTTTATTCAGCCCGATGTGATTCACGTGTTGGCCGAAGGGCGGCTGATTAAAACCGGTGGCCCCGAGCTGGCGCTTGCGCTTGAAGAGCGCGGCTACGACTGGGTGCTGGAGGAAGCCGGGTTATTATCCAGTGTCTAACAAAGTCATTCCTGAGAATGCCGGAATCCAGGTAAGGTCACACAAAGTATGAAAGGCTTTTGAACGATGAATACCATTCAATTTTCTGGCAAGAAAATAAGGAATTTGTCCTTAACAAAGGCTAGAAAAAATTCCGGCTTTGCTCTCCTGAAGCCCCTTTTTATAACAGGCGCTTCTCTATGTGCAGGCGTTAGTGGATTCTCTTTACACAATGCTCTAGATGCAAACAATAACCTGCAAAACTTAAGAGCAGGTGTTGCACTGACAAATCCCAATCAAACGTTGTTATGTCGAGAGTTTATAAATCCAAATTCATTGCATCAACGTACTGGTTCATGCACTTCTGTAGCACCACAAATCGAATTTGAAGAAAAAAGACGAAGTGTAACAGGACTTTTTGCTGGATTCTTTGGCCTTATGAGTACTTTGAATGGTATTGGAGCGTATCAAACTAAAAATTAACCATTTGTTGAAATTATCAAGCTTATGACCCTCACCCTCATGCCCCCTACTTCTCGCGAAGCTGACGCCTTGCCCCGCCTGACGTCGCCCATCCCACCCGAGGCGCGCTTGCCGCGGCAAGCAGCCTTGCTTTCGCCGCCCGTTTCGCGGCAAGAAGCCTGGAAATACGTCAGCACGAAGCGACTCAACGCGCTCTGGGCAAACACTGCCCACGAGGCGCCTCAGGCGACGACACTCTCGCCCGACATGCTCAAGCACTTGGTGGAAGCGCATATTATTCACCCGGAAGCGTATCGTATTGTTCTGGTGGATGGATTCCTCGCGCCGCAATTCTGCTTTTTGCCCGCGCTTGGCGGGATTCAGGTTGCTTCTCTGGCCTGGCTTTTACAGTCACACGATGCCGAAGCCTCGCTTGAACCTGAGCTTGCGCAACGCTGGCAACAAACTTTAAATACGCGCAAACAAGGTACCGAGAACGTCTGGGCTTTAAACGATGCACGCTGGCAAGACGGCGTCGCGATTATCGCTCGTCAGCACGCATCAAATCCGAGTTGTGAACTGTTGCCGATTGAGGTGCTGATGGTGCAAACGCAGCCCCACGCAACGCACGCCAAACTGCTCCTTTGGGCGCAGCACAACACGCAGGTACAAGTGCACGTGCAGGTGGTCACGCATGCGCCTCAAGGGGCTCAAACAGGGGCGCATGTAACCTTAGGCAGCGAACTTTGGTTAGATGAAGGCGCGCAGGTTACCGTGACGAACCTGCAAAGCACGTCGCACGCCGAGCAAATTCAGTTGGCCAATACGCGCGTACAACTTGCTAAAGACGCATCGCTTGTCTGGAGCCAACTTATGCACGGCACCGGCTTAATGCGCCAAGCGCTCAGCGTCGAGCATACGGCCGAGGGCGCGAAACTTGAGCTGAATGGCCTGCTTAATGCCCAACAGCAAGGCGAACTACACTTTGCGACAGATATGCAGCACGCCGTGCCCCACGGCCAGAGCAACCAGGTTGTGCGCCTGCTTGCGCACGATGCCGGACGCTGCGAATACGATGGCCGCATTACCATTGCCAAGGGCGCGCACCACACCGAGGCCAGCCAGCTGTGCAAAAGTATGCTGCTCTCGCCCGAGGCCAAAGCGTACGCGCGGCCGTGGCTCACGATTCTGGCGGACGATGTAAAATGCGCGCACGGGGCCACCGTGGGGCAGCTGGATGATGCAGCGCTGTTTTATATGCAGTCGCGTGGGGTGTCGATCGAGGCGGCACGGCAAACGTTGCTCAATGGTTTAGTGGCTGACGCGCTCAAGCGCATCCCGGATGCCGCCGCAAGGCAGTATTTTGGGCGGGTGTTAAATTAAACACGTCATTCCGGCGAAGGCCGGAATCCAGGCAAGGGAATCATATAAAAAAGATGGATGCCCACCTTTGCGGGCATGACGATTTTAAAATCAGGACAGGATAAACAACTTGGTGACATTGCTGAATCCCCTCCACAACATCAAATCTCATTTTCCCGTTCTGAACAACACGGTCAACGGGTACCCGTTGGTGTACCTAGATACCGCAGCCACGGCGCAAAAACCGCAGTGCGTCATTGACGCGCTGACGCAGTTTTTGACCCACGACTACGGCACCGTACGCCGCGGTTTGTACCACCTGAGCGTGGGCGCAACGGCCAAGTTTGATGAAACCCGCGAGGCTGTCGCCCGGTTTATTAACGCGCCCAGTAGCGACCAAATTATTTTTACCCGAGGCGCAACAGAAGCGATTAACATTGTAGCGCACGGTTTTGCCGAAGCGATTTTAAAGCCCGGCGATGCCGTGGTGATTAGCGCAATGGAGCATCACGCGAACTTAGTGCCGTGGCAGCAAGCCTGCCTTAAAACCGGGGCCGAGCTGCGTATCATTCCGGTACTCGATGACGGCACGCTGGATTTGAGCCAACTGGACGCGTTGCTTTCGGGCTCGGTCAAGTTACTCGCCGTGACGCATGTGTCGAACGTGTTGGGCACGATTAACCCCATTGAACAACTGGCCCGCGCTGCAAAAGCCAAGCGTGTGCCGTTATTATTAGACGGCTGCCAGGCCGCGCCGCACCTCAAGCTCGATATGCAGGCATTGGATTGCGATTTTTACGCCTTCAGCGCGCATAAGCTCTACGGGCCGACCGGCGTGGGCGTGCTGTACGCCAAGCCCGAGTGGCTCGAACAATTGCCGCCCTACCAGTTTGGGGGTGACATGATTGATAGCGTGAACTTTGAGCGCAGTACGTTTGCGCACGTGCCGCATAAATTCGAGGCTGGCACGCCCGCCATTGCAGAAGTCATTGCGCTTAAAGCAGCACTGGATTTTATTGAAACGATTGGGCATGATGCCATTGCGGCGCACGAACACGCGTTGCTAACGCAAGCAATGCAAGGCCTCGCTCAAATCGAAGGGCTGCGTTTCATCGGCACTGCGCCGGACAAAGCCGCCGTGATTGCCTTTGCGATTGAAGGCGCGAACGGCTTGCAACCGGTGCATCCGCTGGATTTGGCCACATTGCTGGATCAGTACGGCATCGCGATTCGAACCGGTCACCATTGTGCGCAGCCCTTAATGCAGCGCTTTGGCGTTACGGCTTGCGCGCGGGCCAGTTTTGGCGTGTATAATACGCCAGATGATGTTGATGCGTTTATTACAGCCATGCATAAGGCGCTCAAGCTGTTAAGATAGAATGGCATTAAAGTGTGCTGGGTATGTGTCTTTCTCTCATTATGAGTTAGGTCATTGCGAGGAGGCCTACAAGGCCGACGTAGCAATCTTTGAACAAGGAAACCGCTCCGTTATACTAGATTGCCACGCTCAGGAAGTTCGCTCGCAATGACGAAGCGACTTGTTTGACACTCTTACTCTACATAGGTTTTTTATGCTACCAACTGAAATAACTGTCCTGGAACGCCAAACGGCACTTGTTGAGCGCTTTAACGCCATGCCCGACTGGGAGGCGCGTTATAAGGCTGTGATCGACATGGGCAAAGCCCTGCCCGAATTCCCGGACGACAAACGACTCGATGACAATAAAGTCCAAGGTTGCCAAAGTCAGGTTTGGCTGGTGGCTGCGCTTGACTTGAACGCTCAGGGGCAAAAAATCGTTCAATTTAAGGCCGATAGCGACGCGCTGTTGGTCAAAGGCTTGTTGGCCGTGGTGCTGAGCGTGTTTAACGATTTACCCCCTGCCGAGATACTGGCAGCCAACACGGATTTTCTTAATGAAATTGGGCTGACCGAGCATTTGAGCATGCAGCGCAACAACGGGCTTGCCGCTGTGCTCAAGCAAATCAAGTTTTACGCGCTCGCATATTCTGCCATGGCCTAAATTTTAGATTTTTAGAGGTTTATAAAAGTAATCTATTCACCTTAGGCCTATAAAACGCTTGCATTGATCAACTTGAGCAAGTGAGACAACGCGAGGCTGAGAACAGCATTCGTTTTGTTTCACGCCTATTACAACCTGCTAAGGCTGCGTCATCGCCTCTACCGAGAGGATCTCATCCAGGCGCTCGGGCGTTAGCACATTACCCGTATGCTCCTGAATCTTCATGCTCAGCGCCGCTTCGCGAACAGTAAGGCCCTCGTTCAGCACTTTTTTGGCAATCTGCGCGGCTTGCGCGTAGCCAATGTAGGGATTTAACGCCGTCAGCAAAATCGTGCTGCGACTCATACGAGTCTCGATATTTTCTAGGTTCGCTTCAAGCCCGGCAACGCATCGATTCGAAAACTCGCGCAAGCCGTTGGTCAGCAGCGTCATCGAATCAACCAGCTTAATCAGCGTCAGCGGCATCATCACGTTTAGTTGCCATTGACCATTCTGGGCGCACAGAGCAATGGTGTAATCGTTGCCTTGCACGGCGTAACTGACCTGATCCATCAACTCCACGAGCACCGGATTGATTTTACCAGGCATAATCGAGCTACCCGGCTGGAGCGAGGGTAGTTTCAGTTCTGCAATTGCGGTTTTAGGCCCCGACGAATACAACTTGATGTCGTGCGCAATTTTTTCAAGCTCAATGGCCACGCTGCGCATCGCGGCCGAATAATCCGTAAAACAGCCAAAGCTGCTGGTCGCCTGGAAGTAATCCTCGTGCTGTCGGAGATCGAACCCGCTGATTTGCGCCAGATAACGCGTGACCAGCGTGCGGTATTGCGGGTGCGTGTTTAGCCCCGTACCGAGCGCCGAGGCACCCAAGCCAATCATCAGCAGGCGATCTTTAAAATAAACGATGTTTTGGCCCGCGTGCTTAATGGCATTTGCATAGCCGCCAAACACCTGACCCAGGGTCAACGGCACGGCATCTTGCATGTGGGTTCGGCCAGGAATTAACACCTGACTGAATTGTTTGGCTTTTTCGCGCAGGCTGGATTCCAGCAAATTGACGCTTTCAACCAGCGCATCGTGCTTGGCCAGCACCGTTAATCGCATTACGGTGGGCGTTACGTCGTTGGTCGATTGCCCGTAGTTTGCGTGATCGTTAGGATTAACGCTATATTCGCCTAATTTTGCGCCCATCAGTTCGCTCGCACGGTTCGCCAGAATCTCGTTGGCGTTCATGTGGTTGCTGGTGCCCGTACCGCCCTGGAACACATCGACGATAAACTGATCGTTAAAGCGGCCCGCAATCATTTCGTCAGCGGCTTGCATCAACGCTTTGCCAATAGCAGCGTTACGCGCCGCATCCAGCGGATCCAGCAGATTGAGCTCGGTATTGGCTTGCGCCGCCGCTTTTTTAATCCAGCCAAACGCCCGAATCGCCTCGGGGTAAACTTGCGCGGGTTTGAACCCCGTCATCGGGAAATTCTCGGAGCCGCGTAGCGCCTGAATGCCGTAATACGCTCCTGCAGGCACCTGGCGCTCGCCGATACTGTCTTTTTCTGTGCGGGTAAGGGCTTGAGGCTCTAGCGTTGTTGCCATAAAAAAACTCCCTGATGAAAGGCTCCAGATTAAAGGCTGATGTTAGATAGTTTACAAAAAAGGTGCCTAAAAGGTTCCAAAAACTCTTAAAACTGTTTTTAAGCATTTAGAAAATATTTATAATTAACAGCTTCTTGCAACTTCGGCAGGACTTTCAGGCTGGCAGCTGTGGAAGACATACGTTAGGGTGATAGCATGACGCAGGTGAACTACGGGACTATTGTAAAAACAGGCCAAATTAATGGTCAAACCGCCTATATTTACAAGCAGCCGCCCAGTCAAACGGGGGGCAAACCCGTTTTAACGCTCGCAATCGATAATGATGGTGTTGAAGGCATTAGCCAGGCGGATAACGCCATTAAGTTTGCATACACTGGCAACGATGCCAGTGGGCTATCGGACTTGAAGATTTTTGACCAAACCTGCATAGGCGACACAAGCAAGACGCTCGGCCAAGCCCTGGGCACAGCCCCCTTCAACACCATTGATATCCAGATGGGCGACCAAAATCTGCAATGGTACATTAACCCAGAAACTAAACGCAGTACCCTGGGTGCCGCCACAAAAAATGCCGAGGGACAAGCAATTTATCAGGCGCAATGTTACGATTATAACTACGATAACAAAACAAGTCAGGTCGAAGGTCACGGTATTAAAATGGCCGATCAAAGCGTTGCCATCACGCTGCCACAAAGCAACAAGCAGCAAGCGCAGCAAGATGTGAGTAGGCTATTTAGCGATTACAGACTTACCACACACAAGGCTGCGACTGTATTTTCGGCTTGGAACTGGCAACACCAGACGGCTGAATACCAACTGCCAATTTTTGATTCCCGCCCAGAAAAATCCATCAGCACAGCGGTAACGCTTTCATCGCCATCAGAAGATGCTTCGGAGCCCGCACCCAAGCAAACATTAGACGACAAGCCTTTAAGCGATATTCCAACCACAACTATATAGCAAGGCGACCCTGACCTTAATGTTTAGGAAAAGCCTTGCGAACCCCAGGCGCATCGCCCATGACTTTCCTACAATTGGCATCCGTCTGAGCCTTTAGTTCAAGCGCGATTCGCTCTTCTTGAGTAAGTCGGACACTTTTAGAGCCTGTATAATAACTGTAAAAAGAATTTTTTATGGCGGTTAATGTCTGTAGCGACCGCTCAACTGCATTAACTTTATTAGACAGACACCCTATTAAATATTTGCGATAAGGCGTTAATGGATCAGCTTTACAAGAACTCCTCTTTAAAAGATTAAGCCTTTTATTTACATGACTAATCTGCGGCGTACGTTTAAATGACTCCCCGATCAAAGCAGGCTACAATGGTTTCATTGTAGAGGAGTAAAAAAGGAATGGATTTTCTTGAATTTTCAGCACGTTTTTCAGACGAAGCGGCCTGTGAGCACTACCTGATTGCAAAGCGCTGGCCTCAAGGCTATGTCTGCCCTGGCTGTCAGAGCCAAAAAGCGTATTACATCAAGGCTAGAAGAACGTTTGAGTGTTCAATATGTCATCAACAGCACAGTATTACCGCAGGAACCGTTTTTCACAAAACGCAAACACCCTTAAAAGAATGGTTTTTGGCGATTTTCTTGCTTTCTCAAAGCAAGAAAGGCATCAGCGGCCTAGCCCTACAACGCTTTTTGGGCGCGGATTATACGGATCGGATTTACAGGATGAAGTCTAAAATTCAGGCGGCCATGCTGCATCGCGACGCAAAGTACAATTTGGCAGGTTTAAATGAGCTGGATGTGGCTTTTTTTTCTGAATCTGGCCGTAAGACGCCTGTATTACTGAGTGTTGAGCTTGACGAAGAGGGCTTCCCGAGGTTTTTAAAGGCGAAAACGATTGAGAATCAAAGTGCTGAGCAGATTCAGGCTGCGTTGGTGGCATGCTTTGGCTCAAACAATGCCCGATTTGTCAGCGACGGGCACAAATCGTTCGAGAAACTGGCCGACTCGTTCAAAATCACCCCGATTCCGATGCGTGAAAAACGAGACAATCAGGTCGTTTTACCATGGGTGCATATCTGTATTTCAAACCTGAAGCGTTTTTTACTCGGCACGCACCACAGCGTACGTTATCTGGCGCGCTATCTGGCCGAATTCTGTTGGCGGTTTAACCGACGACATCTCAACCTCTTTGAAAGACTCATTCATACTGCCGTTTTGTTCAAACCAGATAACATACCTGCTCTGATCAGTTAGTCATTCAAGCAACACATACCAGATTATTTAATTTGCAAGCAATACACACCGTAAATCGTACGTTACCCGCACCCGGTGCCATCGAGCACTTCGTTTCAGGAGATTCCGTTATGACCCAGGTCCTTATTGATTACAAAAACGTTTCGGGCATTTTTACCGAAAGCAATGCAGAAGCACTCATCCAAGAGCTTGAAATGAGAAATTACACCCCAGAAGATATCAGCATTTTGTTGTCAGAGAATTCTGGCAGCTCGATGATTAAAGTCAAAAACGAGAACAAAGCCCCGGAAGGCGCTACCATTGGCGGCATTAGCGGCGGCTTGTTGGGTGCTATCATTGGCGGCTTAACGCTTGTTGGCTCGGTGCTTGCGCCCGGTGTTGGCTTACTTGCCGTAGGACCGGTTGTAGGCGTTTTAGCCGGTACGGCTGCAGGCGCAAGCGCAGGCGGCTTACTGGGCGGCTTAATCGGCATGGGCATTCCCGAGCACGAAGCTAAATTTTACGAAGATGCCTTACGCGAAAAAGGCTCGATGATGGTTGGTGTTCGCGTACTAAAAGAAAATTCTGCCGAAATCAAAGCGCTATTCGAGCGCTACAGCGTCAAGGGCTTAACCGTCAGCGGTTAACCTACCATTTAACGAAAGGCATGCTTTCGGGCATGCCTTTTTTTTGATTTAAACTAACGCTCAGTAAGGATGTAGGGCTCAATATGCGTTTGCAAGCACAAGCACCATTAAAATTGGCGGATTTAAACGTCAGTTATTTTCAGGAAAACCAGATCAAGGGCGTCGTATTTGATTTGGACGATACCCTGGTGCCAGAATTTGCAGGCGTGATTACGACCGAAGTTTTAGCGCAATTAAAAACGCTGATTGAGGCAAAAGTTAAAATTGCACTGGTAACCAATAACTTTAAAAAAAACTATTGCAAACGCATCATTGATCAGCTTCACGAGGCTGAAATTGATATTTTGATTATTGAAAATGCGCTTAAGCCTTTGCCCATAAGCTTTAAGCGTATCGAGCAAGCGTTTGGCCTGACCAAAGAACACATCGCAATTGTGGGCGATGGGATTTTGACCGATCGCCTGGGCGCTACGATCTCCGGGTATCATTTTATACGCGCTAACTGGTTTGAAATGCCGTTTTATAAAACGCCCGTGCTTTTTGTGCTGCGCGAAGCGGCCGTGATTTTATTTGATTGGTTCAGGTACCTGTTTTTAAATCATCGCCCTAGTTTTACCTGGTTAATGGCCGATAAAGACAAGACGCAAGCAGCGAAGCGCCGGTTTCTGTTTTTAATTAACCCAGATTCCAGCCAAACCGATGTTTTAAAGCTCTCAGAACAAATTAAAGACCTCTTTTCGGCAAGCCAGGATGCCGCTTTGATTCACGAAATTCATCGCGTAAGCGAAATTCAACGCCGGTTTGGCGCAGCGCTTGAGCAGGGTAAATACACTCACGTGGTGGCGGCAGGCGGCGATGGTACCGTACGCGAAGCCTTGACACTAATTGCAAAGTACAATTCCATGGTAACGCTGTGTATTATCCCGACGGGTACCGGTAATTTACTGGCTAAATCGCTCAACATCCCGCTTGATCCAGTTAAAGCGCTCGAAATTGCAACCGGCCAACACGAAGAAAAAATCTCGATTATGCGCGTCAACAATACTTACGCAACCTTGATTGCGGGCATTGGCGTTGATGCCGAAGTGATGGCAAAAACCTCAACCGATCGCAAAAAAACGTGGGGCGTGTTTGCGTATGTTATTTCTGCCATAGAGGTATTCATCAGCAAAAAGCAGGCGCTTTTCTGGATTTCGATGGACGGTAAGCCTCCCATTATTCGGCAGGCCGACGGCGTGCTGATTGTACAACGGAACCAGTTTGCTAAAGCGTTTTTACCTATCGAGATGGGTGCTACGCCAGACGATAACGAATTGCTTAACGTATGTATTTTAAAGCCCAAACACTGGATTAACGCTTTTGGTGCGCTGCACCATTTATTTTTGCGCAATTACCACGCCATGCCAGACACCCTAGAGCATCATGCCTGTGAGCGCGTTAAAATAACCTCGTTTCCTCGGCAAAAAGTTCAGGTTGATGGCGACATGACTGCAAGCAAATCTATTTATGCGCAATTACTGAGCGAGCATATTATGGTGGCCAAACCTGCCGCAAAACCAACCTCAGAAGACGATCCCGCAATCGATACGGATACGAATACAGAAAACGACTTGCCTACTATAGAAGTTCACCTTGAAGCCAAACCCTAGGATGCAGCGGGCACAGTGTAATCAAACACGTTTTAATGCCCTATTTTGCCCCCTTTATAACTGAGCCTAAACGATAGAAAGCCGTGCATTATGAAAAAAGAAATTTCCTGGATTATTTGGGTTTCGTTCCTGATTATGAGCCTAATTGGCTTCGGATTTATCCAGGGCGCCGTCCAGGAAGACGCCGCGTATCAGCAGGCAGAGCGTTCTCAGAATATAAACATGGCCCTTGAGCGTCTTATTTCTGAACTTAAAGACATTGAAACCGGCATCCGTGGTTACATTATTACTGGTAATTACAGTTACCTTGAGCCTTACAACAGCTCGCTTCCAAACATTAATAAGTATGATCTGATGCTCGAAAATTTAATTATTGACCCAACTCAGACAAAAAACCTTCCGCGACTCATTAAACTCACTAAAAAACGGTTAAGAATCTCCGCGCTAAGTCTTAAGCTAATGCAAACAAAAGGCAAAGACGCTGCCTTTAACCAGGTATCAACAGGTGATGGCAAGCTTGTGATGGACGCTATCCGCGCGCACGTAGCTAAAATGCAATCTCGGGAAAATTACCTTGCACATGCGGCTAAAAAGAAGTCGATTGATGCAAAAAAACTGCAACGCATGGTCTATGCAATCGGGTTTGTAATTATGGCAGCGTTACAAGCTTTGGCCTTTTACCGCATGAATCAGGAAATTAATCAACGACAAATGGCTCAAAAAACGCTTGAAGAGCTTAATGAATCTCTTGAAATCAGAATTTTGGAGAAAACCCGCGAAGTTACCGAGCTAAACGAGACACTTGAGTTAAAAGTTGAAGAGAGAACCGCTCAGCTTAACGCTGTCAACAAAGAGCTGGAAACGTTCAGTTATTCGGTTTCTCATGATTTAAGGTCTCCACTGCGCAGCATCTCGGGGTTTAGCCAGGCGCTTATACGGCTAAAAAACGATCAATTGGACGAAGAAGCCCAGGATTTTCTCAACAGAATTTTAAACAACGCCCAGCGCATGGGGTTGTTGATCGATGACTTGCTAAAATTATCGCGCCTAAGCCGTGGATCGCTGCAAAAAGAACCCGTTAATCTATCGGTACTCGTCAAAGATTCGCTCGATGAGCTGATGCTGCAAGAGCAATCTCGACAAGTTAAAGTAACCATTGAGCCAGATCTGATTGCGACCGCCGATAAACAATTAATAGATGCCGCGCTACAAAACTTAATTAATAACGCCTGGAAGTACACCTCTAAAAACGAAATCGCCGAAATCAGCTTTGGAAGCCGAATGTCTAACGACAAACAGGCGTTTTATATTCAAGACAATGGCGCAGGCTTTAACATGAAGTATGCCCATAAACTATTTGGCGCTTTTCAGCGCTTGCACGCGATGGAAGAGTTTTCTGGTAATGGCATTGGCCTAGCTACCGTGCAGCGCATTATTCACAGGCACGGTGGTGAAGTTTGGGCCGAAGCAGAAGAAGGCAAAGGTGCCACATTTTACTTTACATTATAATGCATTCCATGCCAGTGTGATATTCCTAACCTGCTGTAAGTCAATGGACTTAACCCGCCATGCCACAAACCAAAGTCATTTTACTTGTAGAAGATAATCCGGACGATGAACGCCTGACCTTAATGGGCTTCCGGGAAAACCGCATTTTGAACGAGATTGTGGTTGCACGAGATGGCGTTGAGGCTATTAACTACCTAGAAGGCAAAGGCGATTACGCAGACCGTTTGGGTGGTGCTACCTCTCCGCAATTAATTGTCCTGGATCTCAAACTGCCTAAAGTCGATGGCATCGAGGTGCTTAAGCATATTCGCCAAAGCGAGCATAATCAGTACACGCCGGTCGTCATCTTAACTTCATCGACCGAAGAGCGCGACATTGTAGAAAGTTACCAACTGGGCGTAAATGCATACGTGCAAAAACCAATTGATTTTATGGATTTTACCGAAGCCGTGAAGCATTTGGGCATGTTCTGGCTTTTACTTAACCAAGCCCCTAACGACGCCCTGAAAGGCCCGCTCACCAGTGCCTAAGTTTCTGGATCTCAGGATTCTCGTGGTCGAAGACCGCGAAGACGACGCGATTTTGATCCTTAACGAGCTTAAATACAGCGGTAAACACACGATTGCGCATTGGGAGCGCGTGGATACCCTCCAGGGTATCGAGGCCGCGCTTAAAAGTCAGACGTGGGATATTATTCTGTCTGATTACAACCTGAGCGGCTTTAACGCGCTCGATGCACTAGATATCGTGCATCGACTTGCTGTTGAGGTTCCTTTTATTCTGATTTCTGGGGCAATTGGCGAAGAGACCGCAGTAATAGCTTTAAAAGCCGGGGTTCACGATTATCTGCTCAAGGATCGTCTCTCGCGATTACCATTGGCCGTTAGCAACGAGCTTAAAAAAGCGCAGGCGAGACAAGAACTTAAACGCGCACAAGATGAGTTGCAAACCGCGAAAGACTTTGCAGAATTGGCGAATAAACGCAAAAGCCAAGTGTTGGCATACGTTGCGCACGAGTTTAAAAATCCGTTGCATGCGATTAAATTACACGCCGATTTGCTACAAAAAAGCAGCAGCCGCAATCCACTCACTGAGCATCAAACCGTTTTAATTAACAATATTATGCTAGCGGCAAGCCAGTTAACAGAGCTCTCTAATGATTTGCTGGATACTGCCGCGATTGAAGCAGATAAAATTGTTATTCGGAGTGCGCCTGTTCACTTAAACCATGTGATTGATAACGTTTTAGTCGTACTCAACCCTGCAGCGCGTGCTCGTAACACGCGCATTAATGTTTCTGGCGCAGAGGCAATCCCAGCCTTAAGCTCTGATGCAAAGCGATTACAGCAAATCATTATCAATTTAACCAGCAATGCCATTAAATATTCGCCTAAAAATAGCTTGGTTAATATTCGCTGCTAATGACTAACTGATCAGAGCAGGTATGTTATCTGGTTTGAACAAAACGGCAGTATGAATGAGTCTTTCAAAGAGGTTGAGATGTCGTCGGTTAAACCGCCAACAGAATTCGGCCA
>JAYKHY010000016.1:0-9239 GCA_035285025.1 Vampirovibrionales bacterium
GGGCCGACTAAAAAGCATCCAGATCCCTCGCGGGATTACGATAAACGCGCAATCGCGCACATCGCCCATGCTTTTTAAGGCGCTTAACCGCTGCCAGTGGCACAAGGCCGTTTTGTCGATTCGGGAAGCAGACGCGAACGCGCAGAACACGAAGTTAGAACAATTACTACAGCCTGTACTGCAAGAGGCACTGGCTCAGCAGGGCGTGAGCGGATTAAAGCTGCCCAATATCGAAAAAATGACGCTTAGCCTAAAGCATCAGCCTGGCCTACACGCGCTTGAATACGCGCTGAATGTTTACCCAGGCCAAAGTCCGCTGGCCTTAAAACCCATCGCAACGGTAGAAGGCCAATTTAAGCCCCAGGAAAAGCTCGAGGCCTCTGCGTTCAGAGCCGCCGTAACTTTGCCCGAGTTATTGCTTGACGGGGTTGCATTGCAACACGCGCTGCACATTGAACGTGGCCGCTTAAGCCTGCAGCACGCAGAAATTACGGGAACCCTAGATGCCCCCACGTTAAATCAGGCCGCGTTACAACTGAAGGGGCTCAATGCTTTTGCGCAGGGCACCCGTATACACAACGGGCAGGCCAGTTTGCGCTATACGCAGCCCCAGCCGGGTAAAAGCAAACTAGAGGTTTTATCGTTTAACGCAAAGCTGAATAACTCGCCAAGCCAGGGGCAAAATCACGGCCAAGGTCAGGTTTTTGCGCAAGTCTTGCTCGCGCAGCAGCCGGGTGCCCGCCAACAGCATTGGCAGGTGAAGCACGGCGCACTACAAATCAAGAATCTGCCCGCAGCGGTGGTGTCTCCGTTTTTAAAAGCATCCGAGGCGCAGGCGGATATTAGCGGCTTGATGAATGGCGATTTTAAAGCCCGCGACGGCGTTTTAAGCGGCTGGATTAAACTCGAACAGGCACAGCTAAGACGCTTTAACCAGACGATTCTTGAAAAATTGACGCTGAATGCCACGTTAACGCCCGCCCAAACCGTGTCCATCACGGCGAATGGGTCGTCTCGTGGAGGACAGCTTCAGGCGCAAGGCAGTGGCTCGCTTAAAACGCAGCGCTGGCAGGCGCGCCTAAACGCTGCACAGCTTGATTTAGCCAAAACCCTTAGCTGGATTAAAACCCAGGCTCCGCCCACGTTGTCCGGGCAGCTAAGCAGTATTCAGCAGCAATTACCCGAAGGCCAGGCTAAGGTAATACTGACCGCCCAGGGCAAAGGCGCGGTATTAACCCAATGGCACCTTGATGGTCAGGTGAACCGGGCAAATTTGGTGCTCAACCTCCCTTCTGGCAGCAAGGCCAGCTTTATTTTAAGCAATGCACTGCTGGATGCACGCAGCCAATCAGCAAGCAGCAGCCTGTTTACTATTCGGCAGGCCACGCTAAGCCCCAAAGCATCGCCGCAATCGGCGATTACGCTTAGCGTAAGCCAACCCGGACCTAATATCATTAATCTTAAGTTTTACAGCAAGCCTAACACGCCACTAACCCCATGGCTCAAGGCGTTAAATATCTCAACGCCGCCCAATGCCCACTTATCGGGCAAGCTCTCGGGGCAAATCAATCACATTCAGCCGCAGAGCCGCACGCCTTTAAGTAAGGCTTGGGGCAGCATTGATTTTTGGCTGGACCATAGCCAGTGGGCACCCGCCCAAGCCATTACAGCGCACGCGCAAGCCCAGCTAGCACGCAGCCAAATTAACGCGCGCTTGCTAAGCGGGCAAGCGCAGATGCCTTTTGGGGCCGTCACAAACGCCAGTGGCCAGTTGGCGCTGGCCTTACCTAGCAGCTTGGCACAAAGCACTCCAGAAGTATCGGGCGTTCCGGCGGGCAGCACCTCGTTTAAAACCAGTCTGGTGCTAGAGCCTCAGCGGGCCAGCGTGCTACTAGGCGATGCCTTTGGCGAATCGCCTAAACTCCCGCCGCGCATCCAGAGCCATATTCCGCTTCAAATTATCGCTAACGCCCGTTGGAATTCGGGCGCAGTGGCGGGAGAAGGGGACTTTAAAGTGCTCGCACCTGAGCAACCTAAAAAAGAGGCACAGCTCCCCGCCCCTGCTAAGGCGCAGGCAAAAACGCAGACAGAAATTGCGCCTACAGAAAGTCCTGAATCGCCCGCTATTGCAGCAGTTGGAAACGGGCCAGAGGCGATACAGCACGCTGACGCGAAGGAGCAGACTGACGCAACCGCGCAACCGCAACCCCGATCAGACGCCTTGTTAAAGGATACCGCGCAGCCCGAAACGCCTGGCCCAACGGTTTACAAAAGCATATTGGCAGGGCCGATTGAGTGGTATCAGGGGGATTGGCGCCTTGGCCCGGTGACACTAAATCATCCGGGCGGCCAGTGGCAGCTGGTAACCGTGCGCAACGCAAGCTCGCCCGATGAACGCTTAATAAGACTTTGGACCGCAGAGGCCATTGATTTACAACAGCTTTGGCCGCTGCCAGAAGATCACGATTACCACGTCGCCTCGGGCAAATTAGGCATTGATTTAACTGCATTCTGGCAAACCAAAACCAATCAGGTTACCGCCGAAGGGTTTTTACAACTTGATGATGCCGCCATGCCCAATTTACTGTTGAATCACGTTTCGGGCCAATTGGCGTTAAGTCCAGGTCACCCGGCGCTTGGCCCCTCGCCGTTGTTGGCCACGCTAAACCAGCAAAATGCAGACTTAGTTCAAAAAAATTCCGAAGAAAGCCCAGGAAAAGCGCCTGAAAAGCACGAAAAGCCCGAAAAGCCTGAAGACTCTGCAAAGCCCCAGGCCAACGCCGCCCAGCCAGAAAAACCCCCAGCGAATGCGGCCGAGACTCTACACGAAATCGCGCCCGAACAGGCCGACATGATTCCGTTAACCGCCGGGCATACGTTATCGATCAACGTCACGCGGTTTTCTCTGCCCGGCACAGACGTTACCATGCGCGGCGAAATTGTTGACTGGAGCCAATTCCCCTTATCTATCGAAGGTGCCAAAATCCGGGGTAAACGCTTTAGGGAAGACGTGTTTGAGCGCTTTGTAAACAATATTTGGCCCAATAAGGTGATGGTCCCCTTGTTCAACGATTTATTGGGCCTGCATGTGGACTGGAAAAACCCGCCGCCGCTCCCCTACGAAATCAAGGAGGCGGACGTCGCGCTGGATGAAGCCATTTACCAGAACGTTATTTTAACGAACATCAAAAGCCGGCTTTCGCTATACGCCTCGGGATTTACCGAATTAAAAGCGCTAAGCCTTAATGCCGCAGGCGGTAAGGCCACAGGTAGCATTAGCCTGGAGCCCCGGAACAAGAATTTTGTAACCGTCGCCTTGAATCTGGACGACGTTAAGGCAAACGCGCTCGAGCGAACGTTAGCAGGCTCTGCCAGCCACATTTTTGGCGATTTATCGGGTACAGTGCGTTTTACCACGCAGGGCGAAACGCCCGAGGCCCAGACGCAGAACGCCAATGGTGCCATTAACGTGATGATCCGCAACGGCCGCTTGCCTGCTGTGGCGCAAATCGAAAAGCTACTTACTGCCGCCAATATTGTTAGAGGCGGTTTGTTGGGCCTGAATATCGGCAACGTATTCCGGGCGATTTCTCCGTTTGAGGCCAATTACTTTGCCGAGCTGTTTGGGGAGCTTTATTTAAGCAATGGCGATTTAATTATGCAGCAGGTGGTTTCGGATGGTGAAAACCTGGACCTGGCAGCAGCAGGCAAAATGGCGCTTGCCAATGGCGATGGGCAACTGGTGATTAACGGCGCGATGAGTCAGGATTTTAGAGGCAGTTTGGGCGGCGTAGGCTCACTGAGTCTGAACAAGCTTTTAGGGTGGATTCCGGGCTTTAACATTTTACCGGGCCGGATTTTACGCTACGTGCCGGGCGTGGGGTATGTGCCCGGCTTTGGGGGCACCGCCAAGGATATTAACCGCTTTAGGGTGATTCTGGACGGAAACCTGGGCGAGGACCCGCCGCCAGTCAAATCGTTTGCGTGGGTGACTGTAGATGACTCGAGCAATACAGCAGCGCAAACTGGCCAAACCAATCATCAAATCAATACGCCCAGGTAATGCGCCCAAATGCAGCTATACAATAATAAAACCCCGTTACTGTTCAATAACGCTTACTTACAAGCCGTTGCGGACGCTTTTTGTGCGTGTTAGGGTGCTTAAAATGCTCCGGTGCATTAAGCACATTAAAGTGTGTGTTTTGAGATTAAAGATTTTAAAAGTCTTAAAAATTTAACGCCCTCATAAAGGAGGTGACAGCATTATGGCAGAAATTGAAGTCGGACCTGGCGAAAGTATCGAGAGCGCGCTTAAGCGCTTCAAGAAAAAAATCCAGAAGGCCGGTATCTTGGCAGAATACAAACGCCGCGAATACTTTGAGCCCGCCGCCCTTAAACGCAAGCGCAAAGCGCAGGCGGCCCGCAAGCGTCGTCGCTAGTATAAATCTATAATGCTAAGGCCGCTGAAGCGTTTTTTGAACAAAACCACAGGCGGCCCGCAAGCTTCAAACTAAACGAATAACGTCTTTTTAAATTTTTTATCTGTTGTTCGTCGGTCGGAAATTAAGCGACCCAGCAGCATTTAAAGCTAACGGTTACTCGTTTTTAAATGACTATTCGTAATAAACGGCCTCAAGGATGCTTGAGGCCGTTTTAATTTAGCATTTGCTTAATCTGGCTTAAGCCATTTTAACCAACTCGCCGTTGATGACGACTTTGTTGTTTTTAGATTTTTTGCCAAAGCTGATGTTGTACACTTTGCCATCTTTATCGGCGACGACGACCTGTTTTTTGCCTTTTTTCAGCACACGGAGATTGCGCTCGTCGTTGCCCTGACCATTGGAATCGCCCTGGTTTGTGCCGTTTGCCTGACCGCCTTGCAATAAGATGTCGAGCTTTTGCATTAAGCCACCTAAGGCCTCCATGATAGGTTTGAGCATTTGTGTCATCATCTGGCTCATTTGCTGCATCATTTGCTCGCTGCTGGGCCCTGCGGACGGCTGCGACGCACCCGGATAAGCAGCGGCCTGAGGTTGTGCGGCAGGCGGTTGCGCTACTTGCGGCTGGGTAACCTGAACACCCTGCGGCATCACGGGTTGTGCTCCAGGTGGCATCGAAAACACATTGTTAATCACCACACTCGGCATACCCGACCCCGGATAAGATGCAGGCTGCGCGGCGAATGAAGGCTGTGCGAACTGAACCGGCGGCTGGGGCGCAACTTGAGGTGCAAACCCGCCCTGTGGTGTAAATCCGCCCTGAGGTGCATAGGCAACCCGTTGCGGAACGTAATAAGGATTCTGCGGTTGATACCCAATAACCATAACCATCCACTCCCTCTCTAAATAAACTACACTCATCATTTCACCTGTTAACCAGAACGCATCATGCTTCGGGTTTCAGGCCCCACTCACAACATCAGTTTGTTTACGCTCTAATTTACCTCTCATTAGCATAAAAAAACAAACAAGATATTTTGGAACAGTTAAACTGCTATTTGTATCCATTTTGTTACAAATAAATACGCTTGTAGTAATATAAGCCGCATTCGGATGCATCAGTTCAGCTGAACTGGCGCAGATACCAGGCCTAAATTTTGGGCTTATGCCGTTAGGGGCTTTGGCTGCTTAAGCGTTTCAATTTAAGCGCTTCAATAATCTCGCGCGTGGTCTCGCACGGGTTTGGCGAGAGTAATATCGGGCGGCCAACAACGATAAAATCAGCGCCTGCGCGCGCGGCGTATTCGGGCGTGGCAACACGCACCTGATCATCATCCGGCGCGACGCTTCCTATGCGAATGCCTGGTGTAATTAGTTTAAAGGGCGGGCTTAAATGCTGACGAATGGACTGAATCTCTTGCGGAGAGCAAATGATGCCGCCCAACCCCGCGTTAGCGGCAAGCGTTGCAAGCCGAATCACGGCCTGCTCGGGCGTGTCGCATAATCCCAGCTCGTCACGCAACGTAGCCTCGCTATGGCTGGTCAGCACGGTAACGCCCAATAAACTTCGTTTGTTGTCTAAAGTAGCTTGCGCAGTAGAATTTTCAAGTTTTTCCATGACGGCTTGCGCTGCTTCTAACATCGCCTCGCCACCCAGCGTATGCAAGGTAAGCATGCGCCAGGGCAATTGATACAGCCCTTCGAGGGTTCTTGAAACAGTCGCTGGAATATCGTGAAGTTTTAAGTCCAGAAAAATATTAACGCGCGCTGCATCCAGTTTTTCAAGCAAATCACGGCCGCCGGGCTGGTAAAACAGGCTCATGCCGATTTTAACCCAGCTAAGTTCGGTTTCAGCGAGCAAAGGCATCACCCGTTGCCAGGCCTCAGCGGGGGTCGGCGAATCAAGCGCCAAAATGAGTTGGGTCATTGTTCAAGATTCCTGAAACTTGTGGCGAAACGTTGCAATGGCGCTAAGAATGGTTGCTTCTCAGGGTGGGTTTTCGTATGCTTCGTCGTAACTCTCGTTAAATTTTAAAGGCAATTAACAAGCAACCGCTTGCTTAACGCCTCTTAATTCTAGCTCAATATTTGCAACTGGCGCATCCTGGCCGCAAAGCGGCTTTTTTAATGAAGAAATTGCTGCAACAACCATTTTTTTCTTAACGCTAAACCGTCTCTTTATTCTTTATCTTTATCAGACCCATCAGGAATCGTTAACCCTATGCTTACCCTTAACGCCCCGGCAATGCTGACCGCAATCCCCACTTTTTGCGGCATTGCTGCCTTGCTTTACGGATTAATTATGCGCGGCTGGATTTTAAAACTGCCCGCAGGCACCGCGCGCATGCAAGAGATTGCAGCCGCCATTCAGGAAGGCGCCCAAGCCTACATGAACCGGCAATATAAAAGCGTCGCCGTCGCAGCCGTGATTCTGGCGGTGTTGCTTTACGCCGCGTTTGCTTGGCAAAAAGGCAGCAGTACGTATGGCCTGTTTGTTGCCGTAGGATTTTTAGTAGGCGCAGGCTTTAGTGCCCTGGCCGGCTACATTGGTATGTTTGTCTCGGTTCGCGCTAACGTGCGCACTGCGCAAGCGGCCAGTAACAGCATGGGTAGCGCACTCGATGTTGCTTTTAGAGGCGGTGCCGTTACCGGAATGATGGTGGTTGGCCTTGCGTTGCTAGGCGTTACGCTGTTTTACTGGGCCTCTAACAACGCGGGCGTGTTTCCCTCGATTGTAGGCCTGGCGTTTGGCTCTAGCCTGATTAGCGTATTTGCGCGCCTTGGCGGCGGGATTTACACCAAAGCAGCCGACGTGGGCGCAGACCTCGTGGGGAAACTCGAAGCTGGTATTCCCGAAGATGACCCGCGTAACCCCGGCGTAATTGCCGATAACGTGGGCGATAACGTGGGCGACTGCGCAGGGATGGCCGCCGATTTGTTCGAAACGTATGCCGTAACCGCCGTGGCCGCCATGTTTTTGGGTGATTTGTTATTTGCCCACAACACGCAAGCCATGTTGTATCCGCTCGTGATTGGTGGCGTCTCGATTCTGGCATCGATTCTGGCCACGTTTGCGGTTAAGCTGGGTGCCGATAACAACCCGATGAACGCGCTTTACAAAGGGTTTTACACCGCAGTTGGTTTAGCGGCTGTGCTGATTGTTGGCGTTACGTACGCGCTCTTCCCGTCGGGTTTAAGTGGCGGCGAACTGACGATTAGCGCCGGGCAACTGGTGTTGTCTGCCACGATTGGGATTGTGATGACACTTGGCGCGATGATCATTACCGACTATTACACCTCGACCGAACACGCGCCGGTTAAGCACGTCGCCGAAGCCTCGCTGACCGGCCACGCAACCAACGTGATTGCTGGTTTGGCGATTGGGATGAAGGCCACCGCTTGGCCAGTGCTCTTAATCTGCGGTGCGATTTTAGGGTCGTTTTTGATTGCTGGCCTTTACGGCGTCGCGATTGCGGGTGTGGCAATGCTCTCGATGGCGGGGATTATCGTGGCACTGGATTGCTTTGGCCCGATTACCGATAACGCCGGCGGGATTGCCGAAATGGCCGAAATGGATCCTAGCGTACGGGTGGTGACTGATAAACTGGATGCCGTTGGCAACACGACCAAAGCCATCACCAAGGGTTACGCCATTGGTTCTGCCGGCTTGGCGGCCGTGGTGTTGTTTGCCAGCTACGTGCAAGACCTGAACGCCGCCGCGATTGCAGAAACCGTCAACACAGTCGTTGCCTCGGGTACGGCCGCGACGTTTGCCAACATGAATCAGCTTATGGCGCTGTTCTCGTTGGGTGATCCTTACGTGATTGTCGGCCTGTTTGTGGGTGGTTTGATTCCGTACCTGTTTGGCGCTATGGCGATGGAAGCCGTGGGTAAAGCCGGCGGCATGGTGGTGGCCGAAGTGCGCCGCCAATTTAAAGAAATGCCTGGCATTATGGCCGGCACGCAAAAACCGGATTACGCCCGTTGCGTGGATATTGTAACGGCAAGCGCCCTGCAACAAATGATGGTGCCTGCCCTACTGCCCGTGATTGCCCCGGTGGCGATGTTATTGCTGGGCAAGCTTGCGCCGGCGGGCAGCTTTGCCAGCGTTAAAATGATTGGCGGCGTGCTGGTCGGCAGCATCGTGACCGGGTTGTTCCTGGCCATCTCGATGACTTCTGGCGGCGGCGCGTGGGATAACGCGAAAAAATACATTGAAGACGGCAATCACGGTGGCAAGGGTTCGCCTGCACACTTAGCGGCCGTGACCGGCGATACCGTGGGCGACCCCTACAAAGATACCGCCGGCCCCGCGATTAACCCGGTGATCAAGATTTTGAACATCGTCGCGCTGCTGCTGGTGCCGTTCTTGCTGTAAAAATAACACCCGTTAAGCAAGGTCTTAAAGCCTCGTTGCTCTATAGCAGCGGGGCTTTTTAATGCTCGCCACAAGTTTCAAATCCTTGCAAATTATGACACATTAACTTGTTTTTAACCCTCAACTACAGATTTACTTAGCTGTTCAGGCTCACGCAGAAGGGATGTATCATTTTTTGCAGCGTTGACTCGCCTGGCTTCCGGTTTTTTACGAATAAGGATAATCGCCAGACAATTTAAACGTTATAGTGCAACTGAGACCAAAATTTGGTAGTGAGTCAGTTTGTTGGGTTGAACATCCTGAAGCGGGGGCCGGCCCCCACCCCCCCCCCCCCCCCCCCCCCCCCACACACACCCCCACCCAAAAAAAAAAAAAAAAAAAAAAAAAAAAAAAAACAAAAAACAACAGAAAAAAAAAAAAAA